>NZ_JBEPKA010000002.1:0-296332 GCF_040496015.1 Agromyces litoreus | reverse complement strand
GCTGATGTTCGCGATGAAGTCGCGCCGCACCTCGTCGAGGCGGTGCGCCTCGGTGCGGTCGTCGGCGAGCAGCACGACGAACCGCGTGCCGAGCCGGGCGACGCGCACCTGGAGCTGCATCGTCGCGTCGCCGAACGGGCCTCGCGACAGCTCCAGCTCGGCGACGGCGGGCTCGCCGGTGCGACGCACCCGCGAGACGAGTTCCACGAGCTCGGCGTGGGCGAGCATCTGATTGCGCACGAGTCCCATCGCGAGCGCGCCGGAGGTGGCCCGGAGGACGTTGTTCGACGGGTCGAGCACGATCCCCGCCGACTCGAGGACATCGAGCACCTGGTCCACTCCGTCGGGCACGGACGGCGCGACCACGCGCGCGGCGCTCTGGCCGCGGCGCTCGGCCATGTGCAGCACGACCGTGAATCCGGCCCCGAGGAGGATGCCGAAGGCCAGCACGGCCAGCACCGACCAGGTGGAGTCCATGGCTCCAACCCTAGCCGCGCCGGTCAGCCCGCAATCGCCGTCCGCGTCCGCCGCGAGGGGTAGGTTGGGGAGTGTTCAGCAGCACGGCACCTGCCGTTCACCTTCGACGGCGAGGATGTCGCACGCCGGTTCCAGACCGGTCGTCCCGCGTGCCCGCGCGGGAGCACGAGACCATCGGAGGGTCAATCGCATGCGTGAGGTGTTCCAGCAGGAACTGCGCGAGGTCCAGGACGGCCTCGTCGAGATCGCGACGCTCGTCGCCGAGGCCATCGAGAAGGCGATTCGTGCCTTCAACGAATCGAACGTGAGCCTCGCGGAGGAGGTCATCGCCGACGACCACCTGATCGACCAGCGGGCGCAGGCCCTCGACGAGCTCGCCATCACGATCCTCGCGCGCCAGCAGCCGGTCGCCCGCGACCTGCGGATCACCGTCAGCGCGCTGCGCATCTCGGCGTCGCTCGAGCGCATGGGCGACATGGCCACGCACATCTCGCAGCTCGCGCGGTACCGCTTCCCCGACAAGGTCGTGCCGAAGTCGCTGCGCCCGACCTTCGCCGAGATGGGCGCGCTCGACGTCGAGATCGCGAAGGTCCTCGTCGAGCTGCTCCGCACGGAGGACGTCAAGCTCGCGGAGGAGATCCGCAACGAGGACGACAAGGTCGACGCCCTGCACCTCGCGGTGTTCGACAAGGTGCTCGGCGAGACGTGGAAGGGCGAGGCCGTCGACACCGTCGACGCGACCCTCGCGAGCCGCTACCACGAGCGGTTCGCCGACCACGCCGTCTCGATCGCGAAGAAGGTCCAGTACCTCGCCACGGGCGACTGGGTGCCCGAGCCGGTCTGATCGGCGGCTCCCCGCAGACGAACCGAGGGCCGAGCGGATGGCACATCCGCTCGGCCCTCGCCGTATCGCCGGGCGGCGCTACTTCTTGCCCTGCGCCGCGACCGCGGCCGCGCCGGCCTCGGCGGCCTCGGGATCGAGGTACTCGCCCGGCTTCGTCGGCATGAAGTCGTCGCCGAGCTCGTAGACCAGCGGGATGCCCGTGGGGATGTTGAGCCCCGCGATGTCGTCGTCCGAGATCCCGTCGAGGTGCTTGACCAGCGCGCGCAGCGAGTTGCCGTGCGCGGCGACGAGGACGGTCTTCCCGGTCTTCAGGTCGGGGATGATGTCGGACTCCCAGTAGGGGAGCATGCGCGCGATGACGTCCTTCAGGCACTCCGTGCGCGGCAGCTCGTCGTCCGCCAGGTCGGCGTAGCGCGGGTCGCCGACCTGCGACCACTCGGCGTCGTCGTCGAGCACGGGCGGCGGCACGTCGAACGAGCGGCGCCACAGCATGAACTGCTCCTGGCCGTACTTCTCGAGGGTGTCGGCCTTGTCGAGCCCCTGCAGCGCCCCGTAGTGGCGCTCGTTCAGGCGCCACGAGCGGCGGACGGGGATCCAGAGGCGATCCGCCGCCTCCAGCGCGAGGTCCGCGGTCTGGATGGCGCGCGTGAGCACCGACGTGTGCAGCACGTCGGGCAGCATGCCCTTCTCGGCGAGGAGCTCGCCCGCGCGCTTGGCCTCGGCGCGGCCGGTCTCGCTGAGCCGGACGTCGACCCAGCCGGTGAACAGGTTCTTCTGGTTCCAGTCGCTCTGGCCGTGGCGCAGCAGCACGAGGGTGTAGACCATGCGCCCCAGCCTAGCGGCGCGCCTGCGGGGCCTCACGGGGCTCGTCCTCGCGTGACGCGGACGGTCGTCCGGGGGCGGGCGGACGCGACCTGGCGCCGGGCTGCGAGACTTGGGGCATGCCGGTCGGATCCATCACGCGTGGCACGACGAACACGAACCGCCTGCGCCGCGTCGACCGCTGGATCGCGGAGCAGCCCGCGTTCCGGCGGGCCCCCGACCCGCTCGTCGTCGACCTCGGGTTCGGGGCCAGCGGCGCGACCGCGTTCGAGCTGGCCGCGCGGCTCCGTCGCGCACGGCCCGACGTGCGGGTGCTGGGCCTCGAGATCGACCCGGACCGGGTGCGGACCGCCGAGGCCCAGGCCGCGGCGGTCCGAGCCGGGCGGACGCCGTTCGACCCCGACCTCCCGGTGACGTTCGGCCTCGGCGGCTTCGAGGTGCCGGTTCGGGGCGACGCCTCCCCCGCCGTCATCCGCGCGTTCAACGTGCTGCGGCAGTACGACGAGTCCGAGGTCGCCGCGGCCTGGGAGCGCATGGTCGGACGACTGGCCCCGGGCGGGCTCCTCGTCGAGGGCACGTGCGACGAACTGGGCCGGGTCGCGAGCTGGGTGGGCGTGACCGCCGACGGGCCCCGCACGTTCACCGTGAGCCTGCGCCTGACGGACCTGGAGGCGCCGTCGCTCGTGGCGGAGCGGCTGCCGAAGGCGCTCATCCACCGGAACGTGGCCGGCGAGCGCGTGCACGACCTGCTCGTCGCCCTCGACCGCGCGTGGCGCGTGCATGCGCCGCTGTCGGTCTACGGACCGTCGCAGCGGTGGATCGCCGCGGCCCGCGAGCTGCGGGAGTCGGGGTGGCCGGTGCACGGCGGGGTGCGGCGCTGGCGACTCGGCGAGCTCACGGTGGACTGGGCGGCCGTCGCTCCCCGGTGACGGGGCGTCGCCGACGCGGTCAGTCCTCCGGGAGCAGCGAGCGCGCCTCGTCGAGGCCGACGCCCGTCGCCGTCAACAGGTCGACCAGGTACGGGCGCAGGGCGGCGAGCACGTTCCGCTCGCCCTGCGACCCCTCGGGCAGGATCGCGGCGGGATCGAGGTGCCGGAGGATCTCGACGAAGCCCTGGCGGGCCACGGGCTGCTGCGAGACGTCCCGGAGCGAGTCGTCGAGCACCTGCGCCGCGAGGCCGATCCGCGAGACGAGGTCGGCGACCTCGGGACGCGCGACCCCGTCCCGGAGCAGCCAGTCGACCCGGCGCGCGACCACCCTCAGGTTGCGCGTCGCGAGGTCGACGCCCGACAGCATGACCCGCTGCCGGTCGAGGTCGAAGCGGCGGCGTCGGACGATCGGCGAGATCCTCGCGATCGCGAGGCCCGAGTCGACGCTCGCGGTCCATGCCTCGACGAGGGGCCCGGTCGACCGCGCGCGGGACAGCGCGCGGCCGGCGGCATCCGCGTCGCCCGCGCGGAGCGCCGCCGACAGCGCCCGGAGGATCCCGACGTGCTCGCCGAGCAGCCGTCGGCCGTCGCGCAGGGCCGCGCGCCGGGGATCGCGCGGGATGATCGCGGTCGCGAGCAGGGCGAACGCGCCGCCCACGACGGCATCGAGCGTGCGGACGAAGGGGCCTCCGTCGGGTGCGGGCACCAGCATGACCAGCGAGCACTGCACGGCCGCCGCGATCGCGAACGCCGCGTTCGGCGAGAGGAAGCGCGCGACGGCGAGCGTCGCCGCGAGCGCCGCGGCGTACTGCAGCAGGCCGGGCCCCGCGGCCAGGAGCAGCGCCTCGGCAAGCGCGATGCCGAGCGTCATCGCGACGACCGTCTCGAGCACCCGGATCGGACGCGCGTCGCGGACGAACCCGAGCGAGGTGATCGCGACGAGCGCGGCGATGAGCGGTTGCTCGTGCCCGAGGACGTATCGCGCGAACGCGTACGCGGCCAAGGCGGTCACGGTGATCTGCAGGATCGCGGGCATCGAGTCCCGCATGCGCCGGGCGCCGGCCGCGATTCGGCCGCGCAGTTCGCCCGGCCCGGCGGTCATGGGCGGATGCCGAGCCTCGGCAGCCGCGGAACCTCGATCGCCGGTGCCGAGCCGGCGGGCACGACCTCGACCTGGGCGGCCGCCACGTCGACGCCGTGGCTCTCGACGATCAGCTCGAGGTCGGCGGGCACGGCGCGCTTGACCACGGCGAGCGCGATCGGTCCCAGCTCGTGGTGCATGGCCGACGAGGTGACGGCGCCGACGGCGCGCCGTTCGGGCTCCTCGCCGGGGGCAGGCTCGGGCCGCTGCTTCAGGCCGACGACCCGGTCACCCGGCTTCGGGAGGATCGTGTCGCTCCCGTCGAGGTGCAGCATGACGAGCCGGCGCGGCGGACGGCCGAGGTTCACGACCTTCGCGACCGTCTCCTGCCCCCGGTAGCAGCCCTTGTTCAGGTCGACCGCGCTGCGCAGCCAGTCGAGCTCGTGCGGCAGGGTGCGCTCGTCGACCTCGGTCGCGAAGCGCGGACGCCACGCCGCGATCCGCAGGGCCTCCAGGGCGAGTGCGCCCGCGACCTCTACCTCGCCGGACCGCACGGAGCTCGCCAGGTCGATGAGCGACGCGCGGGGCACGACGGCCTCGACCAGACGCCACGTGGCGCCGGCGTGACCCGCCTCGGGCGCGTATCCGTAGCCGTCGGGGATGACCCGTCGCCACGGGTCGACCCAGGTCAGCGCCCCCGCGGGCAACGCGACCGGGAAGTCGTCGTCCGCAGGCATCGCGGCGACGACCGCGAGCTCGTCGGAGAGGTCGGCCACCTCGACCCGCAGCATGAAGCGCATGCGGTCGAGCCACGATGCGAGCGCCGGGGCGGCGGCGCCCTCGACGACGAGCAGGGTCCGCTCGCCGTCGTCGACCGCGTGCACGGCGTGCTCGACGTGGCCCGACGCATCCAGGAAGAGGGCCTCGGCGCTCTCGCCGGGCTGCAGCCGGTCGAGCGAGCGGCTGGCCATCGAGTTCAGCCACGACCGTCGGTCGGGGCCCGACACGGCCACGACGCCCCGGTCGGACAGGTCGACGATCGCGCGACCCTGCTCGAGTCGGCGCTGCTCGCGCATCGGGTCGCCGTAGTGCGCCGCGACGCCGACGTCCGGCGGGTCGCCGACCACCGCGCCAGGCAGGGCGAGGAAGGGCGAACCCGACATCAGTCGACCTTCGCGAGCCGCGCGGACGCGTGCGTGCGCAGATCCTGCCCGAGCGCCGCGATGTCCCAGGCCCAGAGCAGGTGCCCCTCGACCAGCCCGTAGAGCCGGGTCGCCGCGGCGTACTCCTTCGCGCCCGCCGCACGCATGACCGCGTCGGTGGCGAGGTCGATCCGGGGGCCCTTGACCTGGCCGAGGTACAGCTCGCTCACGCCGCCCGGGTGCACCAGGGCGACCTCGAGGTCGAAGCCGCCGTCGGCGTTGCGCAGGGTCTCCACCGATTCGGCGTCGGTGTAGCGGGGCGTGCCCACGGCGGGGAGCATGCCCGGCCCCGGGTCGCCCTGGCCGAGCGGCCGGGCGAGCCGCCAGTAGCCGGTCTCGGACGCGAGGGCCGTCGGCTCGCCGCCCTCCTCGGTCGGGAACAGCCACGTCGACGAGGAGTAGTTCAGGTACGGGGTCCCGTCGTGGCTGAAGCTCACGCGCTGGCCGAACTCGTGCGTGACGGACTCGTCGCCGACCGCGTAGTCGAGCACCCCCGAGCCCTCCCAGACGCCGATGAGCCAGGAGAGCGGAACGAGCTCCGCGGGCAGGTCGACCGGCAGCTCGATCACGGTCTAGCGCTGCCCCTTGAAGAGCTTGTAGACGACCACGCCGCTGATCCAGGCGATCGTGAGGCTCGCGAGACCGAGCAGGCCGAGGTAGAAGAGTTCGAGCGCGAGCAGCGAGTCCATGCTGCGAGTCTACCCGGTGGTCAGCCGAGCACCGGGACCAGCAGGAGCGCCCCGACCGCGACGACGATGACGGCGCCCGCGATCGACGCGCTGGCCCGGCCGAGGTAGCCGTGCGGACGTCGCGAGGCGAGCTGCAGCAGGAGCGCGGCGATGATCGAGAACGCGAGCACGATGCCGAGCACCGCGAGCGCGGCATAGGGCCCGGCGTCCTGGAACCACCGGTGCTGTCCGCCCCACGCGAACCCCACGACGATGCCGGTGCCGACGAGGGCGATCGCCCAGGTGATCGGCGCACCCCATCGGACGAGGCCGGTCGGCGCCTCCTCGTGCTGCTGCGTCCCGTCCGTCGCCATCTTCCGTCCCACGCCGTTCGTCGTCCCGTAGTATTGACCGCACCTTACTACTGGAGGGTGTGCGTGGCGCAGCTGCTGATCCTGACGCCGGCAGCCAACGACGACGTTCTCCCGGCACTGTCACTCCTGACCCATCGGGTGCGCGTCATCCCCGCGTCGCCCGACCAGCTGGTGCGCGCCCCCGACGCCGACCTCGTCTTCCTCGATGCCCGGACGAACCTCGCAGGGACGAAGGCGCTCGCGCAGATCCTCCGCACGACCGGGCTCTCCGTGCCCCTGATCCTCGTGGTCACCGAGGGCGGGCTCACCGCCGTCACGCCCGACTGGGGCATCGACGACGTCATCCTCGAAGCAGCCGGTCCGGCGGAGATCGACGCCCGGATCCGGCTCGCGCTCGGCCGCGCGCAGGCCTCGCAGCCCGCTGAGCGCATCCAGACCTCCGGTGTCGTCATCGACGAGGCGAGCTACTCGGCCAAGGTGCACGGGCGCACCCTCGACCTCACCTACAAGGAGTTCGAGCTGCTGCGCTTCCTCGCCGCGCACCCGTCGCGGGTCTTCACGCGCGAGCAGCTGCTCAGCGAGGTGTGGGGCTACGACTACTTCGGCGGCACGCGGACGGTCGACGTGCACGTGCGCCGGCTGCGGGCCAAGCTCGGCGACCTCGACAGCCTCATCGGCACGGTGCGCAACGTGGGCTACCGCTTCAACGTCCACGAGGAGGACGAGCAGGACGCGGACCTCACCACCCGGTGACGTCCCCTTCACCCCGGCGACATGCCCCGGTGGCATGATGTGGGGATGACCGCGGAGAGCACCCTCGACGACGACCGCACGGCGAGCGACTTCGACGACGACTTCGAGCCGCTCGACACCGATGGCGCGCCGGAACTGCTCGCCGAACGGTACCTCGATCGCGAACTCAGCTGGCTCGCGTTCAACCAGCGCGTGCTCGAGCTCGCCGAGGACCCGAGGCTGCCGGTCCTCGAACGCGCCAACTTCCTGGCGATCTTCGCGTCGAACCTCGACGAGTTCTTCATGGTGCGCGTGGCCGGCCTGAAGCGCCGCATCAACACCGGGCTCGCCGTGCCCACGAACGTCGGGCGGACCCCGCACGAGGTGCTCTCCGACATCTCGCAGAAGGCGCATGAGCTGCAGGCCCGCCACGCGGCCGCCTACCAGGAGCTCGTCAAGCCCGCGCTGGCCGAGGCCGGCATCCGCATCGTCTCGTGGAGCGAGCTCGCCGAGGGCGAGCGCGAGCACCTGCACGAGTACTTCAGCGGCCAGATCTTCCCGGTGCTCATGCCGCTGGCGGTCGACCCGGCCCATCCGTTCCCCTACATCTCCGGACTCTCGCTGAACCTCTCCGTCCGGGTCCGGAACAGCCGGACCGGCCGCCAGGAGTTCGCGCGCGTCAAGGTGCCCCAGATGCTCCCGCGGTTCGTGCGCGTCGACGCGTCCGAATCGGTCGAGGATGCCAGGTACGTCGCGCTCGAGGAGCTCATCGCGAACCACCTCGGCGACCTGTTCCCGGGCATGGAGGTGCTCGACCACCACGTCTTCCGCGTCACCCGCAACGAGGACGTCGAGATCGAGGAGGACGAGACCGAGAACCTGATCAAGGCGCTCGAGAAGGAACTCCTGCGCCGACGGTTCGGCCCGCCCATCCGCCTCGAGATCTCGGACGACATGGACGACGTGACGCTCGGCCTGCTCGTGCGCGAGCTGGACGTCACCGAGCAGGAGGTCTACGTCCTCCCCTCGCCGCTCGACCTCGGCGGGCTGTTCGACCTCGTCCGGCTCGACCGGCCCGAGCTGCACTACCCCACGCACGTCCCGGCGACGAACCTGCAGCTGCAGCCGTCCGAGCCGAACCGACGGGCCGACATCTTCGCGGCCGTCGCCGAGCAGGACGTCCTGCTGCACCACCCCTACGAGTCGTTCGCGACGAGCGTGCAGGCCTTCCTCGAGCAGGCGGCCGACGACCCCGACGTGCTCGCCATCAAGCAGACCCTGTACCGGACCTCCGGCGACAGCCCCATCGTCGAGGCGCTCATCGACGCGGCGGAAGCGGGCAAGCAGGTGCTCGCGCTCGTCGAGATCAAGGCGCGGTTCGACGAGCAGGCGAACATCAGCTGGGCCCGCAAGCTCGAGAAGTCCGGCGTGCACGTGGTCTACGGCCTGGTGGGGCTGAAGACCCACTGCAAGCTCGCGCTCGTCATCCGGCAGGAGAAGGACGGGCTCAAGCACTACAGCCACATCGGCACGGGCAACTACAACCCGAAGACGAGCCGGATCTACGAGGACCTCGGCCTCCTCACCGCCGACGACCAGGTCGGCAAGGACCTCACGCGCCTGTTCAACGAGCTCTCGGGCTACGCGATCGAGAAGAAGTTCAAGCGGCTGCTGGTCGCGCCGCTCCACCTGCGGAAGGGGCTGCTGAAGCTCATCTCGCAGGAGACGCGGAATGCGCAGGAGGGCAGGCCCTCGGGCATCCGGATCAAGGTGAATTCCATGGTCGACGAGGCGATCATCGACGGGCTGTACCGCGCGTCGAACGCCGGCGTGCCCGTGGAGATCTGGGTGCGCGGCATCTGCAGCCTGCGGCCGGGGATCCCCGGGCTCAGTGAGAACATCCGGGTGCGCTCCATCCTCGGTCGGTACCTGGAGCACTCGCGCATCTTCTCGTTCCACAACGACGGCGACCCGGTCGTGTACATCGGCTCGGCCGACATGATGCACCGCAACCTCGATCGCCGCGTCGAGGCGCTCGTCCGCCTGACCGACGGCGACCACATCGCCGCGATCGGCGAGCTGTTCGACGAGGCGATGGACGAGCGCACGAGCTCCTGGTGGCTCGGCGGCGACGGCGACTGGGTCCGGCACTCGACCGACGATGCCGGACGGCCCCTCGAGGACCTCCAGCACCAGCGGATCCAGCGGGTCGCCCAGCGCAGCTCGCGCGCGGCCCAGCGCAAGACGCGATCGGCGAAGCGGCGATGAGCCGGGTCGCGACCGCCGTCTACGCTGCCGGCGCGGTCTGCTGGCGCCTGATCGACGGGCGCGTCCACGTGCTGCTCGTGCACCGCACGGTGTACGGCGACGTCACCATCCCGAAGGGCAAGGTCGACCCCGGCGAGACGCTGCCGCAGACGGCCGTGCGCGAGATCGCCGAGGAGACCGGCCTGGGCATCGCCCTCGGCGTGCCCGTGGGCGTCTCCCGGTATCCGCTGCCGAGCGGGCGCGAGAAGATCGTGCACTACTGGGCCGCGCACGTCTCGGAGAAGGCCGTGCAGGCCTCGACGTTCCGTCCGAACTCCGAGATCGCCGCACTCGAGTGGGTCACCGTCAAGCGCGCCCGTTCCTACCTGACCTACGAGCCCGATCGCGAGATCCTCGACAACTTCGCCGCCCTCCTCGAGCAGGGCGTGACCGACACCTTCGCGCTCATCGTGCTCCGGCACGGCAAGGCGCGGGCCCGGGGCTCGTGGGACGGCGACGACGCCTCGCGCCCGCTCGTCGACCGCGGGGTCACCCAGGCGGCCGGACTCGTCGAGACGCTGCGCGCGTGGGCGCCGAAGAAGATCGTGTCGAGCCCGGCCGTGCGCTGCGCGACGACCGTCGCCCCCCTCTCGGCGGCGACCGGGATCCCGATCAAGCGCGACGACGGGATCAGCCAGGACACCTGGGAGGCGGGGGACGACGAGGTGCGACGGGTCATCGGCAAGCGCGTGCGAGTCGGGAAGACCGCGGTCGTGTGCAGCCACGGGCCGGTGCTGCCGGAGATCATGCGCGAGATCGCGCTGGCGACGGGCACGCCGCTCGGCTCCTACGTCTCGGACGCGGCGACCCTCGAAGTCGGTGCGTTCAGCGTCGTGCACCTCTCTGCCACGAACCCGTCGTCCGGGATCATCGCGATCGAGACGCACGCTCCGGCCGCCTGACGCACACGGCGGACTCCCAGCGTCGCGGCCGGACCCCGACAGGGTCCGTTCACCTCCCGTTCACCACCGTGGGGGACGCTGGTCACGCACGCTGGTTAGCGTCGCAGGCGGGTCGGCACCCGGCCCGGATCCTGCATTCCAACCCCCGGAAGGGAATCACGTGAACCTCAAGCGTTTCGGCGCGCCCGCTGTCATCGCCATGACCGCGGCGCTCGCGCTCAGCTCCTGCGCGGCGAACGAGGGCGGCTCGACCGACACCGCCGCCTCCGAGTCGACGCTCTCGGGCAACCTGGTCGGCGCCGGTGCGTCGTCGCAGGACTCCGCCCAGCAGGCGTGGATCGCCGGTTTCCAGACCGCGAACCCCGATGTCACGATCAACTACGACCCGACGGGTTCGGGCGCCGGTCGCGACACCTTCCTCTCCGGCGCGAGCGACTTCGCCGGCTCCGACCGCGCGTTCAACGACGAGGAGATCGCCGCGGGCGGCTTCCAGAAGTGCGCGGCCGACACGAGCATCGTCGAGCTCCCGCTCTACATCTCGCCGATCGCCGTGATCTTCAACCTCGAGGGCGTCGACAGCCTCAACCTCGACCCGGAGACCCTCGCGGGCATCTTCGCCGGCGAGATCACCAACTGGAACGACGAGGCGATCGCTGCCACCAACGAGGGCGTCGAGCTTCCCGACCAGGCCATCACGCCGGTCCACCGCTCGGACGACTCGGGCACCACCGAGAACTTCACCGACTACCTCGGTGCGGCCGCGCCCGACGTGTGGACCTACGAGGCCGACGGCGAGTGGCCGTTCGAGGGCGGCGAGGGCGCCCAGGGCACCTCGGGCGTCGTCGACGCGGTGACCAACGGCACCGGCACCATCGGCTACGCCGACGCGTCGCGCGCCGGTGACCTCGGCACCGTCGCGGTCGGCGTCGGCGGCGAGTTCGTCGAGTACTCGCCCGAGGCCGCTGCGGCGATCGTCGACGCGTCGCCCTTCGTCGAGGGGCGCGACGAGCACGACCTCGCGATCGAGCTCGACCGCACCTCGGAGGAGGCCGGCGTCTACCCGATCGTCCTGGTCAGCTACCTCGTCGCCTGCCAGCAGTACGCCGAGACCGACAACGTCGAGCTCGTGAAGTCGTACCTCTCCTACATCGCCAGCCCCGAGGGCCAGGACACCGCGGCCGAGTCCGCCGGTTCCGCGCCGATCTCCGACTCGCTCCGCGAGAAGGTCACGGCGGCGATCGACTCGATCCAGTAATGCGACTCGTGCCCGGTCCGGCCGTTCCCGAGAAGGAACGCCGGGCCGGGCACGGCCGTGCCATCAGTACCACGACCGGAGGATCACCCCGATGACCACCGCCACGACGCCGATCAGGGCGAAGCAGCGCCCCGGCGACCGCGTCTTCTCCAGCTCGGCCGTGTTCGCCGGCTCGATGATCCTCGTGACGCTCGCCGCGGTCGCGACGTTCCTCATCGTCCAGAGCATCCCGGCGCTCTTCGCGAGCGGCGAAGACGCCTCGATCCTCGACTCCAACTTCTGGGCCTACGTCGGGCCGCTCGTGTTCGGCACGATCTGGTCGGCGTTCCTCGCCCTGCTCATGGCCGTGCCGGTCTCCATCGGCATCGCCCTCTTCATCTCGCACTACGCGCCGCGACGCCTCGCCGCGGTGCTGGGCTACATCGTCGACCTGCTCGCCGCGGTGCCGTCGGTCGTGTTCGGGCTCTGGGGTATCGGGGTCCTGGCCCCGGCCGTGCAGCCCGTCTACACGTGGCTCGTCGACAACATGGGCTGGTTCCCGCTCTTCGCCGGACCGGTCTCCGGCACCGGACGCACCATCCTCACCGCCTCGATCGTCCTCGCCGTGATGGTCATCCCGATCATCACGGCCATCTGCCGCGAGGTGTTCCTGCAGACGCCCGTGCTGCACGAGGAGGCGGCGCTCGCGCTCGGCGCGACCCGGTGGGAGATGATCCGCACCGCCGTCCTCCCCTTCGGGCGCCCGGGCATCATCTCCGCCTCGGTCCTCGGCCTCGGCCGCGCACTCGGCGAGACGATGGCGGTCGCCATGGTGCTCTCGGCGACGGGCGCCGTCACCTTCGAGCTGCTGACCTCGGTCAACCCGTCGACCATCGCGGCCAACATCGCCCTGAGCTTCCCCGAGGCGTACGGCATCAACGTCAACGTCCTCATCGCGACGGGCCTCATCCTCTTCATCGTCACCTTCGCGGTGAACGCGATCGCCCGCTGGATCGTGGCCCGCCGCGCCGAGTTCTCGGGAGCGAACTGATGACCACGACGATCACCCCTCCTGAGACCCGCGGGCCGTCGTCCGCGCCCATCAGCAACTCGCTGACCGCCGGCAAGCTGCCGAACGCCACCCCGTGGATCGTGCTCGGCGCGAGCGTCATCGTCTCCGCCGGCCTGTTCGGCGTGCTCGCCTTCGCCGGTGCCGAGTTCAACTGGGCCGGCATGTTCATCATCGCGGCCATCGTCTACGTGGTCACGATCACGCTGATCTCGCGGCTGGTCGAGGGCTCGCGCCGGGCCACCGACCGGTTCGTGACGGCGCTGGTGACCGGCGCCTTCCTGCTCGCGATGATCCCGCTCGTGTCGCTCGCGATCACCGTCATCACGTTCGGACTGAACCGCTTCGACGCCGAGTTCTTCACGTACTCGATGCGCAATGTCACCGGCGAGGGCGGCGGCATCGTGCACGCCATCATCGGCACGCTCGAGATGACCGGCACCGCCGCGCTCATCTCGATCCCGATCGGCCTGATGACCTCGATCTACCTCGTCGAGTACGGCCGCGGACGGCTGGCGCAGGGCATCACGTTCCTGGTCGACGTCATGACCGGCATCCCCTCGATCGTCGCGGGCCTGTTCGCCTACGCGCTCTTCGCGATCTTCTGGGGCCCCGGCACGCGCACCGGCATCGCCGGCGCGGTCGCGCTCGCGGTGCTCATGATCCCGGTCGTGGTGCGCTCCAGCGAGGAGATGCTTCGGCTGGTGCCGAACGAGTTGCGCGAGGCGTCCTTCGCGCTCGGCGTGCCGAAGTGGCTGACGATCGTCAAGGTCGTGCTGCCCACGTCGATCGCCGGCATCACGACCGGCGTCATGCTCGCGATCGCGCGCGTCATCGGCGAGACCGCCCCGCTGCTCATCGCCGCGGGCTTCACCAACAGCGTGAACTACGACATGTTCGAGGGGCGCATGCAGTCGCTCCCGGTCTTCGTCTACACGCAGTACGCCAACCAGGGGAACCCGCCCGAGGCGTACCTCGACCGCGCGTGGGCCGCCGCGCTCACCCTCATCCTCATCGTCATGGCGCTGAACCTGATCGCCCGCCTCGTCTCGCGGTTCTTCGCCCCGAAGTACGGTCGCTGACCGCCAACCCCCAGTAAGGAAACGTCGTGTCCAAGCGAATCGAGGTCAAGGACCTCAACGTCTACTACTCCAAGTTCCTGGCGGTCGAGGGCGTCTCCCTCGAGATCGAGCCCCGGAGCGTCACCGCGTTCATCGGCCCGTCGGGCTGCGGCAAGTCCACGTTCCTGCGCACCCTGAATCGCATGCACGAGGTCATCCCCGGCGCGCGCGTCGAGGGCGAGGTGCTCATCGACGGCAACAACCTCTACGACCCCGAGGTCGACCCGGTGCTCGTGCGCCGTCAGGTCGGCATGGTGTTCCAGCGTCCGAACCCGTTCCCGACGATGTCGATCAAGGAGAACGTGCTCGCGGGCGTGAAGCTCAACAACAAGCGCATCTCGAAGTCGGACGCCGACGACCTCGTCGAGACGTCGCTGCGCGGCGCGAACCTCTGGGAAGAGGTCAAGGACCGTCTCGACCGTCCCGGGTCGGGCCTGTCGGGCGGCCAGCAGCAGCGCCTCTGCATCGCGCGCGCCATCGCGGTCTCGCCCGAGGTCATCCTCATGGACGAGCCGTGCTCGGCCCTCGACCCGATCTCGACGCTCGCCATCGAGGACCTCATCGAGGACCTCAAGAAGGACTACACGATCGTGATCGTGACCCACAACATGCAGCAGGCGAGCCGCGTGTCCGACAAGACCGCGTTCTTCAACATCGCGGGCACCGGCAAGCCGGGCAAGCTGATCGAGTACGACGAGACGACCACGATCTTCTCGAACCCGTCCGAGAAGTCGACCGAGGACTACGTCTCGGGTCGCTTCGGCTGATCGACACCGCGGCATCGACGGCCCGGTCCCCGCTCGGGGGCCGGGCCGTCGTCGTCGCGTCCCGGTTCGCGCGGGCGCGGTCGCGCGTGCTCGGTCGCGCCGGCTCGGTCGCGCCGGCTCAGTCGCGCGGGCTCAGTCGCGCGGGCTCAGCAGGTACGCGTTGAACTCCGCGGTCGCCTCGAGGTCGACCGGCATGGGCTCGCCGTCGAGCTCGGCGATCGGCGCCGCCATCCGCACGCTCGAGACCAGCCACGCGGCATCCGCGCCGCGCAGGTCGTCGACCGTCAGGTCGCGGTACTCGACCGTCGCGCCCTGCTGCTCGAGGTGGGCGAAGATGCTCCGCTGGGTGGTGCCGTGCAGGATGCCGGCGGCGGGCGGCGGCGTGACGACCACGTCGCCGAGCCGCGCGAGCAGGCTCGACGTCGGCCCCTCGAGGACGTACCCGTCGGACGAGACGTAGATCGCGTCGTCGGCGCCGCGACGCTTCGCCTCGCGGATCGCCGCCATGTTCGACGCGTAGCTCAGCGTCTTCGCGCCGAGCAGCAGCCACGGCGCCTGCTCGCCCGCGCCCCGTGCGACGCCGCGACCGAGCGTGACGGCGCGGAGGCCCTGCTCGCGCTGCGCGCGGAAGTCGGCACCGGGTGTCACGTGCACCCAGCCGGTGGGCGTCGTGCCCGGGTCGAGCCCCCGGCTCAGCGCGATCTTGAGGGCGAACTCCCCCGCCGCCGGGACCCGCTCGGCGGCGCGCTGGATGATCAGGCGCCACTGTTCCAGGTTCGGCTCGGGAAGCTCCGTCAGGCGCGCCGAGTTGGCCAGCCGAGCCAGGTGCGGTCCGACCTCCTGCACGTGACCATCGACGACGGCGAGCGTCTCGAAGACGCCGTCCCCGCGATGCGGAGCGAAGTCGTTCACGGCGAGCGCCGGCGCCCCGGGTTCGATCTCCCGGAAGGACGCCTCCAGGAACTCCGTTGACGCGTCGACCGGAAGGGGGTCGACGAGGAACGAGACGGTGTCGGCCATGCCCCGATGCTACGCCGCGGGGGTCGCCCACGGCAGGTGCGGCACGGCTCCGCCGCGTCGCCCGTGCTCGGGTGTCGCACGCGGGCATGGAGATGGCCGGCCGCAGAACGCCTCTCGGCGCGAGGCCGCTCGTAGCGGCGAGATTTGGAGCCCGGGGTTACTGCGACCGGCCACGAAGAGTCTAAACGAGGTGACCTGGGAACCTATTCCCGAGGCTCGCCCGGCGCGCGGTCCGGGCGTGTCGATCGGATGGCACAGCCCGGTGCCCGGTCAGTCGAGGCTGTCGTGCCGCCAGAGGCGGGCGCACGCCGCGAACTCCTCGGCGAGCGCCGAGAGTCGCAGCGCGCGCTGGGTGAGCCGGCCCGGCCGGTCGGCGTGGACGGCGTCGGTGGCATCCGCGTCGTCGGCGAGGCTCGCGAAGCCGGTCGAGGCGACGCGGCAGAACGCTCCGGCCCGCTCGAGCGCGGCCGCGAAGTCGCCCGCGAAGGCGCCGCGCAGGATGGTGTCGGCGAGGTCGCGGATCTCGGCCGGACCGGCGGGGATCGCCGCACCGGCGACCACCTGGTCGATGGTGTGCGAGACCTCCGTGCCGCGCTGGAATGCGAGGCTGACGCCCTGCGAGTCCTGCCGGATCATCGTGCGGAGGAGGTAGAGCCGCCAGAGCGCGCCGGGCAGGCTCTTCGGCGAGGCCTGCGACCACAGTTCCGCGATCGCGTCGATCCCGTGCTCGTCGGCGTACGAGACGAGTCGGGCGACGATCTCCGGGTCGGGGTCGGCGCGCACGCGTGAGAGCACCGCCGCCGCGGTGTCGTGCGCGACGCGACTGACCTGCGCCGGGTCCTCGGCGCCGAGGTACCCCTCGAACATGCTCGGCGGGAAGCGCGTGGGGCGGTGGAAGTCTGCGGCCATCGCGCACACGATACCCCTCGATGCTGCAACCCGGGTTGGGGTTCCGCGGTCAGCGGATCGTGCGGTCGAAGGGTCGGGCTCGATCGGGAACGGCATCCTGCACAAGCTCGGTCCGCCAGGTTGCGCCCACCCGCTCGTACGTGACGATGGCGTGGCAGTTGCGACACCGCACATCGCATTTCGCGATCTCGGCGCTCACTCTCCGCCACGAGTACGCCGCCTTCGCGAGCCTCCGATGGTGCTCCAAGTTCTCCGCGTAGTACCGTCGCGCTCTCGCGGAGTTGCACTCCCGGCACACGGATTGACGCCCGTCGACGGATCGCGCACGCACGTTGAAGGCGGTCGCGGGGAGCGATCGACCGCACGTCGGACAGGTCTTCATGCGCATCCTTCCGTGTGCATGAATCGACGCTAGAGGTTGCTGCCGACACTGCGTCGAACGCTCGCCCCGAGCGCCGGGAGTGGCGTTCGCGGGCTGTTATGGTGGACTCGCCCCTATAGCTCAGTTGGTTAGAGCAACGGACTTCAACAGAACACAGGAGCGTCATCGCAGAAATGCGGTGGATGGACGCCGCTATATGCTGGAACACCCTGAGAGCCCGAGGTACTCGCCGTATCGGCAGTGACAATCCGAGGGATTGGGCGATCAGCAGGTAACCGAGAGGGAACCTCAGAGACTACACGCGGCGCACCTGACCGGTCCGGCCGAAGGTGAAGATATAGTCCAGACTGCAAGCCGCTCGTCGGTGGCTGGGGAAACTCAGTGCAGCAGGTTAATCCGTGGGTCCAGGGTTCGAGTCCCTGTGGGGGCACTGTCGCGGGCGGGGGCACTGTCGCGGCCGACGGGGTGCGGCCTCGTACCCCCCGGAAGGCCGAGGTCGCGGCGACATCGCGGGCATCCGGTGCGCGTCGTCCCGGAATGGGAGCTGGGCACGGTTCACGGCGCGAGCCGTGGCATCCCGAGCCCGAACTCGTGGCGCAGCGCGCTCCGGGCGGCGTGCCAGCCGGCGAGACCGTGCACGCCGGGCCCGGGCGGGGTCGACGCCGACGCGAGGTAGACGCCGGGCAGCGGCGTGCGCCAGGGATCGGCGGAGAGCACCGGGCGCCGGATGAGCTGTGCGAGCGTCGGGGCGCCCGCCGCGATGTCGCCCCCGATGTAGTTGGCGTTCTCGGCCTGCATCTGCTGCGCCGAACGGGACGAGGAGGCGAGCACGAGGTCGCGGAACCCGGGCGCGAAGCGCTCGACCTGCCGCGTGACGGCCTCGGTCGGGTCGAGGGTCGACCCGGCGGGCACGTGGGTGTACGTCCACAGGACGTGGCGCCCCTCGGGCGCGCGCGTCGGGTCGAAGGCCGTCGGCTGCGACACCAGCACGTACGGTGACTCCGGATGCTGCCCGCGCGCGACGTCGCGCTCCCCCGCGGCGATCTCCTCGCGGGAACCGCCGAGGTGGAGGGTGCCGGCCACGGCGAGCTCGGGCACCGTCCACGGCACCGGCCCCGAGAGCGCGAAGTCGACCTTCGCGGCGGCGTTGCCGTACCGGAACCGCCGGAGCGCGTGGCGATAGCGACCCGGCAGGCGCTCCCCCGCCATCCGGTCGAGCGCCCGCGGCGTGAGGTCGAGGATGACCACGCGGGCCGACGGCAGTTCCCGGAGATCGCTCACCGCGGTTCCGGTCACGACCTCACCGCCGTGGGCGCGCAGGTCGTCCACGAGCGCCGCGATGATCGCGCCGCTGCCGCCGACCGGGATGGGCCATCCGCGCGCGTGCGCGTGCATCGCGAGCACCAGCCCGGCGGCCGTGGCTCCGAGGCTCGGCTGCGGGCGGATGGCGTGCGCGGCCACGCCGGTGAGCATGGCCGGGGCGAGCTCCTCGCGGAACCGCAGGTTCCAGGCGGGTGTGCCCTGCTCGAGCGCCGCGAGGCCGAGGCCGGCTCCCGCGAACGGATGCCTCGGCACGCGCACGAGCGTCGACCCCGCGAACTCGGTGACCGCCGACGCATGCGCGACGAGGGGGCCGAGCAGGCGACGATAGGCGCGTCCGTCGCGCCCGAGGCCCTCGGCCGTGCGGTCGAGGTCGTGCCAGGCGAGCCCGGCCCGCCCGCCGTCGAGCGGATGCCCGTACGAGAGCTCGGGCGTCCGCAGCTCGATCCGGTGCTCGAGCCCGAACGCCCGGAAGAACGGCGAGGCGAGCGCCATGGGGTGCACGGCCGAGCAGACGTCGTGACGGAAGCCCGGCAGGGTCAGTTCCGCGGTGCGGCTGCCGCCGCCCGGCTCGTCGGCGGCCTCGACGACCCTGACGGACAGCCCGGCGCGCGCGAGCGTCACCGCTGCGGCGAGCCCGTTCGGACCGGACCCGACCACGACGGCGTCGACGGCGGCTCCACGGGCCATGCGACCTCCCGGCCGGGCGGCTCGGTCGACCCGGCCCGACGGGCACCATGATGCCACGCGGCCGGTAGCGAGCGCGGATGCCCGGGGATCGGAGGCCGACCGGGACGCGAACGGCGGACCGCGGACAGACTGCGTCGAGCCCTGCGATGCCGGGCCTGGCACCGCCGTGGGGGGCTCGAGGGGTTCGCGGGCCTCGATGCCCCGACGCGGCGGCTCCTCCCCAGGTGTCCCCTTGCCGCACGGCCTCGTGCGGTGCACCGAGCGTACGTCCGCGATCCGGAGCACGGAACACCCGCGAACGGGGGACTGGACGTGAGCGATGCTCGGATGCAGCGGAACGGGCTCGGCCGCGGCCGATTCGACCGCAGCCGGCTCCGCCGACGATCGGCTCAGCCGACGATGCGGCGCAGTCCCGACATCAGCGCGAGCCGCTCCCCCGCGTCGCGGCCGAGCGGCGTGACCGTGAGCGTCGTGACCCCGGCGCGGGCGAAGGCCGCGACGCGTTCGGCCACCTCGGCCGGCGAGCCGATGAGCGAGATCGCGCGCACCAGCTCGTCGGGCACGGCCGCGACGGCCTCCTCGCGTCGGCCGTCGAGGTAGAGGTCCTGGATCCGTTCGGCCTCGGCGCCGAAGCCGTAGCTCGAGACGAGGTCGTTGTAGAAGTTCTTGCCGCGTGCTCCCATGCCGCCCACGTAGAGCGCGAGGTTCGGCTTCACCGCCGCGATCGCCGCCTCGACCAGTTCGGGCCGATCGGTGATGGCGAGCGCCGGGCTCGCGAACACGTCGAGCTCGCCGAGCTCGGGGGCGCGGCGCGCGCGCCCCGCCTCGAGTGAGGCGCCCCACACGTCGGCGGCCCGCTCGGGGTGGAAGAACATCGGCAGCCAGCCCTCGGCGATCTCCGCCGTCTGCTCGACCGACTTCGGGCCGAGCGAGGCGACCGTGATCGGGATGCGCTCGCGCACGGGGTGGTTGATGAGCTTCAGCGGCTTGCCGAGGCCCGTGCCCTCGCCCTCGGGCAGCGGGATCCGGTAGCGACGCCCCTCGTGCACGACCTTCTCGCGACGCCACACCATCCGGCACACGTCCACGATCTCGCCCACGCGCCCGACCGGCGCGTCGTAGGGCACGCCGTGGAACCCCTCGACGACCTGCGGGCCCGACGCGCCGATGCCGAGCTCGAACCGTCCCTCGGACACGTAGTCGAGGCCCGCGGCCGTCATCGCCGTGAGCGTGGGCGTGCGCGTGTAGAGCTGCAGGATGCCGCTCATGAGCGTCATCCGCGACGTGCGGGCGGCGAGGAAGCCGAGCTGGCTCACGGCATCGAACGAGTACGCCTCCGGGACGGCGACGAGGTCGACCCCCGCCTGCTCCAGCTCGGCGACCTCGTCGGCCGCCTCGCGGAATCCGCCGGCGTAGTTCAGGAACATGCCGATCCGCATGCAACACTCCTCGTCGTCGTGGGTGGTCGGCCCTCGGGCCACCTCAGACCCTAGCCGACGTGTCGGACCGCTCCGCACCGGCTCGGCCCGGGCCCAGCCACCAGAGGTGCCACGTGCCCGGGACGCCCTTCAGCGTCCGCTCCCCCGCATCCTCGAACGCGAACTCGAGCGGCGACCCCATGACGAGCAGCCGCACCGCCTCGCTCACCAGCACCCGGCCGGGCGCGGCGAGCGCGCAGATCCTGGCGGCCGCGTGGACGGCCATCCCGATGAGCGCGCCGTCCCGCGTGATGACCTCCCCGGCGTGCATCCCGACCCGGATGGTCAGGCCCAGGCCGGCCGCGGCCGTCGTCGCCTCCGCCGCGTACTGCAGCGCAGACGACGGCAGCGCGAACGTCGCCACGACGCCGTCACCGGTCGTGTTCGCCTCGCGCCCGCCGTATCGGGCGATCGAGGCGCGGAGGGCGCGGTCGTGGCCCGCGAGCACGTTGCGCCACTGCTCGTCGCCCATCCGGGCGAGTCCCGCGGTCGAGTCGACGATGTCGGTGAACACCGTCGTGAGCACCTCGCGTCGACCGCCGCTGCGCGTGCCGACGAGGAACTCCTCCATCTCGTCGACGAGGTCCTCGGACGGCAGCAGCGCGGGCATGCCGCCGGCCCGGCGGACCAGGCGCAGCCGCCCGTCCGGCAGCCGATCGACGAGCCAGCGCATGGCCGCCTCGTCGATGCCGCCGAGCGACGGGTCGTGCAGCACCAGCACCGGCGCCTCGACCCGTTCGAGCGCATCGCGGATGTCGAGCCGCGCCATCTCCTCGACCACTCCCCTGGCCGCGGTCGGCGTGGCCGACATCGACTCGTAGCGACGCCACCACGCCACGAGGCGGTCGTCGGCGGCCGCCGGCCAGAGTCGCCTCCCGACGTCGCCGCTGCCCCACCGCTCGGGACCGATGCCCTCGAGCAGTCCCGTGATCCACGCCGCGTCGACGCCCCACGGGAATCCCTCGACGGGCCGGCCGACGGCGAGCGCCTCGAACGCGATGACCGCCTCGGCGCGGCCCGGATGACGGGCGGCGGCGACCAGGCACGTCGCGCCGCCGTCGAACCATCCGATGAGCACCGCGCGGCGGCTGCCGACCGCGTCGAGCACCGCGACGAGGTCGTCCGCCCGCACGTCGACCGAGGTCTCGCCGCCGACCCGCCCCGAGAGCCCGGTGCCGCGCTTGTCGAACAGGATCACGCGGGCGTCGAGCGCCTCGAGCCGCTCGATGAACTCCAGGTGCTCGGCGAGTTCGCAGAAGACGTCGACGTTCGAGACGAAGGCGAACGCCAGCAGGATGTCGCGGGTTCCCGAGCCGAACGTCTTGTAGGCGAGGTCGACGCCGTCGCGCGACGCGAACCTCGTGGGCGGGATCATGCGCCCGCTCCGCGCCGGGCGCGAATGCTCACGCGCTCAGGCTAGCCCTCAGGTCGCGAAGACGGCGACGGGTTCGGTCGTCGGTGCGGGCGAGCCGCCCGCGGGTTCCACGGTCATCCCCACGACGACCCCGGGGCGGAAGGCGCCCTCGAGCACGATGTACGCCGCGCCGCCGGCGGGATCGAACGTCCCGGCCGGAGCGGCGCCGGACTCGTCGATGTACCAGAGCTCGTAGGTCGCCTCGGACCCGACGTCGGGGAGGTCCTCCGCGCGCACGGCCGAGCGCCCGAGCTCCTCCGACCACACGAGCGTGACGTCGCCGCCACCCGCGGAGGCCACGGTCTCGCTGCGGGCGTCGGGTGCGTCGGCGATGGCCTGCACCTGGCGCTGCGCGCCCCACCCCGCCGGGCCGCCCCAGTTGACGCCGACGACGGCGCCGGCGATGAGCAGCACGGCCGCGGCCGCCGCGGCGAGCACGGCTCCGGGCCGAGCGAACCAGCGGGCGCGAGCGGTGCGCTCGGCCGGTCCCGGCTCGGCGCGAGCCGCCGGCGCCTCGGCCGGGGTCACGGGTGCCGGGGCCGCCGGAGCGGGCACCGGCCGCGGGTCCGCCTCGGGGCCGACCTGCGGCACCTCGTCGAGGCGGTCCAGGATCGACGCCCGCATACCGGGCGGCGGGGCGACGGGTTCGGTCGCGACGGCGAGGGCCGACGCCGCCTCGCGATGCTCGCGCACGCGATCGCGCAGCTCGGGCGACGACGCCAGGCGCGCGTCGACGTCGGCGCGCTCGTCGTCCGTCACCGCGTCCAGGGCGTACGCGGCCAGCAGCGCGTCGAGGTCCTCGGGAATCCGCTCGTTCCCGGCTCCGGGCACGGTCATGCGCTCACCCCCATCGATCGGCGCAGGCGGGCCATGCCGTCGCGCATCCGGGTCTTCACGGTGCCGAGCGGCACCTGCAGTCGCTCCGCGATCTCGCTCTGCGTGAGGCCGCCGTAGTAGGCCAGCGCGACGCACTCGCGCTGCAGGTCGCTGAGGTCGGCGAGCGCCTCGTGGGCGCGATCGTGGTCGAGGCGGATCTCCGCGGCCTCGGCCACCGTGTCGGTGGGCACGTCGACGTCGCGTGCGCCGATCCGGGCATCGCGATCGCGGGCCGACTGCGACGAGCGGACCCGGTCGACGGCTCGCCGGTGCGCCAGCGTGAACATCCACGACACCGCGGCGCCGCGGTTCGGATCGAACCGAGGCGCGGTCTGCCAGACCTCGAGGAAGACGTCCTGCGCGACCTCCTCGGCCTGCGCGGGGTCGACGACGATGCGTCGGACGAGGCCGAACACGCGCGCGGCGGAGCGATCGTAGAGCTCGGCGAACGCGCCACGGTCGCCGGTCCCGGTCCGGACCAGCAGGTCCTCGAGGCTCGGGCCGGACGCGACGGGCTCGGGCTCGGCGTCATCCACGCGGTCCAGCATGTCAGACGCTCCGTCGCGCGGCGTCACCGTCGAGGCGGGCGCGACGCGCTCGAGGACGGGTGCGAGGGTCATGACGGCTCCTGACGGCGATCCACCGGGGTGGTGGTCCACCCGTGGTTCGGCGCCGACGCCCTCGCGGGTTGGTCGGGTCGCTCAGATCCCGCCGCGAGTCGCCTCGCCGCGGGCGACGGCCTCGCGGTGGGCGCGGATGCGGCGCACGCGCTTGATGACGAAGAGCGCGAGGGCGATCACGACGCCCGCGATCACGACCTTCTGCAGGACGTCCGACCACGGCTCCACGAGGTGCCAGTTCTCGCCGAGCACGAATCCGGCGACGACGAACACCGTGTTCCACACCAGGCTGCCGAGCGTCGTCAGCGCGAGGAACCGCCAGATCGGCATGCGCGTGATGCCGGCCGGGATGGAGATGAGGCTTCGGAAGATCGGGATCATGCGACCGAACAGCACGGCCTTCGTCCCGTGCGCGAGGAACCACTCCTCGGTGCGGTCGACGTCGGCGACGTCGACCAGCGGCATGGCCTTGATGATCGCGCGCGTGCGGTCACGCCCCAGCAGCGCGCCGACGAGGTAGAGCGCGAGCGCGCCGAACACGGAGCCGGCCGTCGTCCACGCGATCACCTCGAGCAGGCCGAACGAGCCGCGGCTGGCGGTGAATCCGGCCAGGGGCAGGATCACCTCGCTCGGCAGCGGCGGGAAGAGGTTCTCCAGGGCGATCGCCAGTCCCGCACCCGGTGCTCCCAGCGCCTCCATGAGGTCGACCGCCCACGCGGCGAGCCCGGTGAGCTCGGGTTGGGCAGCGGCGGCGGCATGCAGGGCTGTCGTCGTCATGGGTTCGAGGCTACCGGCTCGTGGCTGGATGTCCGCTCACCGCCCGGTAACGCCGCCGACGCCGCACAGCGCCTTCCGAGCCGCATGCGGGAGGCTGGTGGTCCCCCCGGATCGGAGCGACCGCATGCCCTGGAGCCTCCTGCTCGACCTCGTGCTCGTGCTGGTGCTCATCGGCGCGCTCGTGAACGGATGGCGCAGCGGACTGCTCCGCACGCTCGGCGGGCTGCTCGGGCTCCTGGCCGGCGCCGTCGTCGCCTACTTCGCGATGCCGTGGCTGATCTCCCTCATCGCGGCGCCCGAATGGCGTGCGCCGATCGCGATCGCGGTCGCGATCGTGCTCGTGATCGCCGGCGGGTCGCTCGGCGGTGCGATCGGTCGGACGCTCGGACAGGGTGCCGAGAAGGTGAAGCTGGGGCTGCTCGACCGGATCCTCGGGGCGATCGTGAACACGATGGTGACCGCGTTCGTGGTCGCGCTCGTCGCCTCGGGCGTGGGGACGATGGGCGTGCCGGTCGTCTCGCCCGCCGTCACGGGCTCCTGGGTCGTGCGCGCCATCGACGGCGTGACGCCGGACCCCGCACGCACGCTCATGGCCGAGCTGCGCTCGGCCGCCCTCGGCGGCGCCATCCCGTGGCTGACCGGCGTGCTCGACGGGCCGACGGTCGCCCCCGATCTCCCCTCCGGCGGCGTCGACGATCCCGAGGTGCAGGCGGCCGCCGCATCGGTGGTCCGGGTGACCGGGCTCGCGTTCGAGTGCGGCGGCAACCTGACCGGCTCGGGCTTCGTCATCGCGCCCGACCGCGTGGTGACGAACGCGCACGTGGTGGCGGGGGTCACCGACCCGATCGTCGAGGCGCCGGGGCGCGGGCCGGTCTCGGGCCGCGTCGTCGCGTTCGACCCCGACGTCGACCTCGCCGTGATCGCGACCGACGGGCTCGGCGTCGCCCCGCTCGCCGTCGCCGAGGCCCCGGGCGCCGACGACGAGGTCGCGGTCGCGGGCTACCCGTTCGGCGGTCCGCTCGAGCTCCGGCCGGCGAGGGTCATGGCCGACGGCCCGATCACGATCTCGATCGACGGCGAGACGAGTGCGCGCGAGGTCGTGACCCTCGCGGCCGACGTGGACCACGGCAACTCGGGCGGTCCGGTGATCACCGACGACGGGCTGGTCGGCGGCGTCGTCTTCGCGAAGTCCCAGACGGTGGAGAACGTCGGCTTCGCGGTGCCGGTGGGCACGTTGCAGCCGCTCGCCGACGAGGCCCCGTCGCTCAGCGAGCGCGTCGACTCGGGGCGCTGCGCGTTCTGACGCTCGGGGCTACTCGGCGGTGAACCCGGCGAAGCGGATGCCCCAGCGGACCTCCCACTGCTCGCCCGGGTCGAGCCAGCGCAGGCCCTTGCCCGAGTTGAACGCGTCGGCGGGCGCCGTCATGGGCTCGACCGCGATGGCCGTGCTCTCGCCGGGGTAGGCGTCGGTCGTGAACACCTGCACGTAGGCGAACTCGTCGTCGGCCCACACGGAGACCGAGCGGCCGTCGGGCGCGAGCAGGGTGTGCTCGACCCTGCCGTCGACCGAGGCGAGCTCGCCGAACGCATCGTCGAGGTCGACGTCGCCGACCCGGCGTCCGTCGCGGAAGTCCCAGTCGGTGCCGTCGACCGGCACCTCGCCCGTCGGCAGCAGCCGGTCGTCGACCTCCAGGTGGCTGTCGGCGTCGAGCCGCAGCACGAGGTCTTCGGTGGGGACCCCGCCGATCTTCAGGAACGGGTGGGTTCCGACGGCGACCGGCGCCGGGTCGGCGCCGAGGTTCTCGAGGAAGTGCGTGACCTCGAGTCCGTCGGAGACGAGCTCGTACCGCACGGCCGTGCGGACCGTGAACGGATAGCCGAGCTGCGGGTAGATCGTGGCCGCGAGGGTCACGGAGTCGCGGTCCTGCTCGACCGGGACGTATTCGGCGTAGCGGAGCAGCCCGTGGATCGCGTTGTGGCGGGCCGGCTCCGTGATCGCGAGCTGGTACGTCCGCTCGCCGTGCTGCCAGACGCCGTCGCGGATGCGATTCGGCCACGGGACGAGCACGATGCCGGAGCCGGACGGCGGGGTGCGGTCGTCGCCGTACGCCGGCACGAGATCGATGCCGTTGAGGGTCAGCGTGCGCAGGCCCGCGGCGACCGCGGTCACGGTCGCGCGGAGGTCGCCCGTGGAGGTGGTCGTCTCGAGCTCGAACTGGTCGCCCGTCGGGTGGGTCATGCAGACCACCCTACGGCCGGTCGCCCTCGCGGGCGATGATCACCTCGAGGCCCGCGTCGACGAGCTCGCCGACGAGCACCTCCGGCGCGGCGGCGTCGGTCACGACGGCGTCGAACGCGTCGACCGGCGCGATGCGGCCGAGGTGCACCTCGCCGAGCTTGGCGGCGTCGGCGACGACGATCGCGCGACGCGCCCGGCGCAGCATGAGCGCCTTGACGCTCGCCTCGGGGAGGTTGGCGTTGGTGACGCCGAGCCTCGGGTCGACGCCGTTGCAGCCGATGACGGCGAGGTCGACGTGCACCTCGTCGAGGATCGATCCCGCGAGCGGGTGGACGAGCGAGTGCTGGCGCGGCCGCAGCGTGCCGCCGGTGACGACGACGGTGAAGCGGGGGATCTCGGGTTCGAGCTCGAGGGCGATCGAGAGGCCGTTCGTGAAGACGGTCACGTCGTCGAGGTCGTCGCGCGCACGGAGCGCCCGGGCGACCTGGAGCGTGGTGGTGCCGACGTCGAGGATGACGCTCTGTCCGCTGCGGACCATGGCCGCCACCCGCTCGCCGATGAGCCGCTTGGGCACGACGGAGGCCTCGAGCGCCTCCTCGAAGCTCGGCTCGCGCTCGGGTCGTGGCTCCGCGGCGCCGGTGCCGGCCGGGACGGCCCCGCCGTGGACGCGGCGGACGAGCCCGGCCCGTTCGAGCGCGTCGAGGTCGGCCCTGGCGGTCACCGGCGTGACGCCGAACGAGTCGCTGAGCTCGACGACCCGGACGAACCCCCGCTCGGCGACGAGGTCGGCCGTGAGGGCGCGTCGGTGCGCCGCGTCTCGGGCCGCACCACCCGCGAGCACCCGGTCGCCGTCGCCGCGCTGATCTGTGGCCATGTCACCATCTTCGCGTCCGCACACATGACTTTGCAATACGAAACACTCTTGTTTCTCAAACGAAACTAACGTACCGTGACCCCGTGAGCACCATCGAACCCGGCATCCTCGATCCGCGCGTCGCCGTCCGACGCTCCACGCTCGCCGACGGGCGCGAGCTCATCTACTTCGACGACGCCGACACCACGCTTCCCGCCGAGCGCGCCCTCGACGCACGGGCGCTCGACCCCCGCCCGGCCACGGCCGAGATGCGCCAGGACCCGCTGACCGGCGACTGGATCTCCGTCGCCGCCTCGCGCCAGAACCGCGTGTTCCTCCCCCCGGCCGACGCCGACCCGCTCGCTCCGCAGACCCCGGCCAACCCGTCCGAGATCCCGAGCACCTACGACGTCGCGGTGTTCGAGAACCGGTCCCCCTCGTTCGGGCCCGACCTGCCCGACTGGACCGGTGCGCCGGATGCCGCCGCATCCGCCCTCGCCGACGTCCGGGCCGTGGGCCTCGAGCGACGCCGGCCCTCGAACGGCCGGTGCGAGGTCGTCTGCTTCAGCCCCGAGCACGAGGGCTCGTTCGGCACGCAGTCCGTCTCGCGCGCCCGCACGGTCATCGAGGCGTGGGCGCATCGCACGGCGGCGCTCTCCGCGCTTCCCGGCGTGCAGCAGGTGTTCCCGTTCGAGAACCGCGGGCGCGAGATCGGCGTCACGCTGCCGCACCCGCACGGGCAGATCTACGCCTACCCCTACGTGACCCCGCGCACCGAGCGGCTCCTCGCCTCGATCGACGCGTACGGCCCCGGCCTGCAGGCCGACATCCTCGAGCGCGAACGCGCCGGCGATCGCGTGCTCATCGCGGGTGCGCACTGGACGGCGTACGTGCCGTTCGCCGCGCGCTGGCCGGTCGAGGTGCACCTCGTCCCGAACCGCCACGTGCCCGACCTCGCCGCCTCCAACGCCGAGGAGCGCGACGAACTCGCCCACGTGTACCTGCGACTGCTCCGCGGCGTCGACCGCCTCTACGACACTCCCACGCCGTACATCGCCGCCTGGCACCAGGCGCCCGTCCACGAGCACCGGGACGACGTCCGGCTGACCATGCAGCTCACGAGCCCCCGCCGCGCCGCCGATCGCCTGAAGTACCTCGCCGGCTCCGAGGCCGCGATGGGCGCCTGGATCGGCGACGTGCCGCCCGAGACGCAGGCCGCAGCGCTGCGCACCGCCATCGAAGGAGTGGAACTGTGACCGACGCCGTCGCCGGCACCCAGCACCTGTTCGCCGAGCAGTTCGGCCGCCGCGCGGCCGGCGTCTGGTCGGCTCCCGGCCGGGTGAACCTCATCGGCGAGCACACCGACTACAACGACGGGTTCGTGTTCCCGTTCGCGATCGACCGGCGCACCGTCGTGGCGCTCGGCGATCGCGACGACCGCGTCGTGCGCGTCGCCTCGACGTTCTCGCCCGAGGTCGTCGAGGTGCACCTCGACGAGCTGACGCCCGATGCCGTCGACGGCTGGGCGGCCTACCCGCTCGGCGTCGTCTGGGCGCTCGCCGAGTTCGGGGCGGACCTGCTCCACGTGCGCGGGGTCGACCTCTACATCGACAGCGACGTCCCCGTCGGCGCCGGGCTCTCCTCCTCCGCCGCGATCGAATGCGCGGTCGCGCTCGCGCTCGACGAGCACTGGGGCCTGGGCTTCGATCGGCCGACGCTGGCGAAGGTGGGGCAGCTCGCCGAGAACCGCGTCGTCGGCGCGCCGACGGGCATCATGGACCAGTCCGCGTCGCTGCTCGGCGAGGCCGACTCCGGCGTGTTCCTCGACTGCCGCAGCCTCGACGCCGACGTGATCCCGCTCGGCTTCGCCGAAGCGGGGCTGTCGCTCCTCGTCATCGACACGCGCGTGAGCCACTCCCACGCGACGGGCGGATACGCGGCGCGCCGGGCGTCATGCGAGACGGGGGCGCGGGCCCTCGGCGTCGACTCGCTCCGCGACGTGCGGGTCGACGACCTCGACCGGGCCCGCGAGATCCTCGACGACGAGACCTTCCGTCGGGTGCGCCACGTCGTGACCGAGGACCAGCGGGTGCTCGACACCGTCCGGACGCTCCGCGAGGAGGGCCCCGGCGCGATCGGGCCGCTGCTCGACGCCTCGCACGTGTCGATGCGCGACGACTTCGAGATCTCGGTGCCCGAGCTCGACCTCGCGGTCGAGACGGCGCAGGCGGCCGGCGCGATCGGCGCACGCATGACGGGCGGCGGCTTCGGCGGCGCCGCGATCGCGCTCGTGATCGACGCGCTCGTGCCCGTGGTGACCCGGAAGGTGCAGGAGTCGTTCGCCGAGCAGGGGTTCCGCGAGCCCGGCGTCTTCACCGTGCACGCCGCGCAGGGTGCGCGGCGCGACGCCTAGGCTCCCTCGCCCGGGTCCACCGCGCGGGGCGTGCCGCCGGTGAGGCGGACGAGCTCCTCGAACGTGGTCGGGAACACCGTCTTCGCGTGCCCGGCCGCGGCCCACACCTCGTCGTAGTCGGCGAGGGCGACGTCGACGAACGTGCGTACGGGTGCCGGGTGCCCGACCGGGGCGACCCCGCCGATCACCTGCCCGGTGGCGGCCTTCACGACCTCCTTCGGCGCGCGCCCGATCGTGCCGCCGAGCTCGGCCCCGAGCCATTCGGTGTCGACCCGGTGCGCGCCGGAGGTGAGCACCAGGATCGGCTCGTCGTCGAGCGTGAAGACCAGCGAATTCGCGATCTGGCCGACCTCGACGCCGAGCGCGTCGGCCGCGAGCTTCGCGGTCGTCACGGCGTCGTCGAACCAGACGATGCGCGGCGCGACGCCCTGCGCCGCGAGCGCGGCGCTGACCCGGTCGACGGCGGCGTGCGAGGGCGTGGCGGCGGACTCGGCGGTCATGCGTCGATCCTACGAGCGGATGCCGCACCACCCCTCGCCGGGGGGCCGGCGGCCGCGTCGCCGACCGTTCACCGCGCTGCCGTAGGGTTCGAGCGTGACCGACCCCGCCGCCCCGTCCGCGCCGCTGGCGCGTCGGCTCGGCCTCCGCGGTGCGGTCGCGATCGGCCTCGCCGCGATGATCGGCGCGGGCGTGTTCGCGGTGTGGGCGCCGGCGGCGCGGGCCGCTGGCGGATGGCTGCTGCTCGGGCTCGTGGTCGCCGCGGCCGTCGCCGTCGCGAACGCGGGATCGACCGCGCAGCTCGCCGTGCGCCACCCGGAGGCGGGCGGCGCCTACCGGTACGGCCGCGAGCGGCTGGGCGCGTGGCCGGGCTTCCTCGCGGGCTGGGCGTTCGTCATCGGCAAGACGGCCAGCTGCGCCGCGATGGCGCTCACCGCGGCGGCCTACCTCGTGCCGTCGGAGTGGCAGCGGCCGGTGGCGGTCGCCGCGGTCGCGGCGCTCGTCGGCGTCAACGTCCTCGGCGTGACGCGGACCGCGCGCGTCGCCTCGGTGATCGTGGCGGCGGTGCTCGCCGTGCTCGTCGTGGTCGTCGCCGCCGGGGCCGCTGCGATCGCGGGGGCCGGCTGGGGCGTCGGCACGGCGGGCGCCGGGGCCGCCCTCGACGCCGCGGATGCCGCATCCGCTCCACCCGGCGCGTACGGCGTGCTGCAGGCCGCGGCCCTGCTGTTCTTCGCGTTCGCGGGGTACGCCCGCATCGCCACGCTCGGCGAGGAGGTCCGCGAGCCCCGCCGCACGATCCCGCGGGCGATCGGCATCGCGTTCGCCGTCGTCGTCGTGGTCTACGCGCTGGTCGGCACGGCCGCGCTGGGAGCGCTCGGCCCGGACGGGCTCGCGGCATCCGTCGCCCCGCTCGTCGACGTCGTGGCGGTCGCCGGATGGCCCTGGGCCGAGCCCCTGGTCCGCGTCGCCGCCGGCGTAGCGGCGCTCGGGTCGCTCCTCGCGCTCGTGGCCGGCATCGGGCGGACCGGCCTCGCCATGGCGCGCGACGGCGAGCTGCCGCGTGCGCTCCGCGCCGTGCACCCCCGCTTCGGCGTGCCGCACGTGGCCGAGCTCGCCGTGGGCCTCGCGGTCATCGTGCTCGTGCTCGTCGCCGACCTGCGGGGCGCGATCGGCTTCTCGTCGTTCGGCGTGCTCGTCTACTACCTCGTCGCGAACGCCTCGGCGCTCACCCAGCCCGCCGCGGAGCGGCTCGTGCCGCGCGCGCTCTCCTGGCTCGGCGCCGTCGGGTGCGTCGTGCTCGTGGCCACGCTCCCGCCGCCCTCGATCGTCGCCGGCGCCGCGGTGCTCGCGATCGGGGTCGCCGTCCGCGGCATCCGCCTCGCCCTCGCAGCCCGGACCACGCGGCGCGGGCGGCAATAGGCTGGCGGCATGAGCGCCGATCCGTCCGCCCGCATCCTCACCATCGCCGACGTGCCCGCGCCCGAGCTCGACCCGACCGCGTTCGTCGCGCTCGGGGCCGTGGTCGTCGGGCAGGTGCGCCTCGCGGCGCAGTCGAGCGTCTGGTACAACGCCGTGCTCCGCGCCGAGGCCGAGCCGATCACGCTCGGCGAGCGCTCGAACCTGCAGGACGGCGTCGTCTGCCACGTCGACCGCGGCTACCCGGTGACGGTCGGGGCCGGCGTCTCGGTCGGCCACCGGGCGGTGCTGCACGGGTGCACGGTCGAGGACGACTGCCTGATCGGCATGGGCGCGACCATCCTGAACGGCGCCGTCATCGGCAGCGGCTCGCTCGTCGCGGCCGGCGCCGTGGTGCTCGAGGGCACGGTCGTGCCGCCCGGGTCACTGGTCGCGGGCGTCCCCGGCAAGGTCCGGCGCGAGCTCACGGCCGACGAGCGGGACGGCATCCGCCGCAACGCCGACGCCTACCTCGAGCACGTCCTCCTGCACACGGCTCCGGTCGACTGACGCGGCGGGGCGACCCCCCAGCCACCGCTCGAACCTCCGGCGCGCCCGGCGTGCGCGGCGCACGACCGCCCGCGCGGGAACCCCGACACCCCACGCGAGCGTGCCGGCGAGGCTGCGGTCGTGCGCGCCCAGCATCCGGCGCCGTTCGAAGGCGCCGCGCAGCGCGCCTCCCGCGAGGTCGTGGCGTCGGTCGAGCGCCGGGAGCGGGACGATCTCGCGGGCCTCGACCAGCGCCGACAGGCGCGCCTGCCAGTCGTCGGCCGCGCGACCGTGGAAGTAGTTGTCGGCGAGCCAGCCCGGGTCGGCGCCCCGGAACCGCCCCTCGACGAGGTCGGCCATCGAGCCGAACAGGCCGGACCCCTCGAACACGGTGTTGATCATCGCGGGCGAGACGCCGAAGTCGTCGAGCAGGAGCGTCGGGATGCCGAGCGCGACCGACTCGAGCGCCGCGGTCGAACTCACGGTCACGAGCGCACCCGCCCTCGCGAGGTGCTCCGCCATCGGGCCGTCCTCGACCACGAGGTTCGGCGGCAGGTCGACGCGCGCTCCGAGCTCGGTGACGAGCTGCGCGTAGTCGTGGGCCTCCTCGTGCGTCTGCGCCTCGCCAGGGCGAGCACGGACCTTGACGACGACCCGCTGCGCGGGCCGTCGGCGGGCGAGCTCGACCAGGGCTCCGACGACCGCGAGCCGGGCGTCGCGGTCGATCGGGACCTTCGCCTGCGCGGCGAAGACGAGGTCGCCGGTGGCGGGGTCGGCCGGCACGGTGACGCCCTCGCCCGCGAGGAACGGCAGCGTCGCGAGTCCGAACGTCCGGTCCACGACGAGCTCGGCCGCGTTGGCACGGAACTCGCGGACCTCCCGCCGGCTGTGCAGCACGATCAGGTCGGTCTGCTCCCGGTAGATCACGGCCTTCGGGACGGCCGGGATGGTCAGGCCCGGGAAGCCGCTCGCGAGGGCGGGGCGGTCGGGGCGGCGGAGCAGCCGCGGCGCGACGACGCGCACGAACGGCCCGCGCAGCGCGAGCAGCACGGCGTGCGGGGCGAACGCGTCCAGCACGTCGCCGAGCCCGCCCCGGCCGTCGAGCGGCACCACGTCGACGTCGTGCGGTGCGAAGGCGGTGGCGTCCAGGGCGTGCTCGAGCTGGCGCGCGCTCGGCTGCACCGGCGAGGCGACCACGACCAGGCGCGACGTCCACTCGCCGGGAAGGGTCGACGCGAGGGCCGCCCCCCACTTCACGTAGGAGTCGGAGTCGCCGACGACGAGCAGCCGTCGGGTCGTGGCATCCGTCACGCGAGCACCCGGCGCAGCTTCGCCTTGGGGGCCTCCTCGCCCGGGTAGACCCGCTTCACCCCGTCGCCGAGGGCCTCGCCGATGATCCGGATGTCGCGGACGAGGTGATCGAGGCCCTGCGGCTCGAGCGACGCCGAGTGGTCGGAGCCCCACATCGTCCGGTCGAGCGTGATGTGGCGCTCGACCGCGACCGCGCCGAGTGAGACCGCGGCGAGCGAGATCTGCAGTCCGCGCTCGTGACCGGAGTAGCCGATCGGCACGCCGGGGAAGCGGCGCTTCAGGGCCGGGATCATGAGGAGGTTCGCCTCCTCCGGCGGCATCGGGTAGCTCGAGGTCGCGTGCATGATGACCAGGTGCTCGGTGCCGAGCACGGTGACGGCGCGGTCGATCTCGTCCATCGTCGACATGCCCGTGGAGAGGATGACCGGCTTGCCGGTCGCGCGGACCGCCTCGAGGAGCTCGAGGTCGGTCACCGACGCCGACGCGATCTTGTGCGCGACGACGCCGTACGACTCGAGGTCGGCCACGGCGGGCACGTCCCACGGCGAGGCGAACCAGTCGAGGCCGTGGAGCGACGCGTGATCGGCGATCGCCGCGTACTCGTCACGGCCGAACTCGACGCGGTGCCGGTACTCGAGGTAGGTCATGGTGCCCCACGGCGTCTCGCGGGGCGTCAGCTTCATGTGCTCGGGCGTGGAGAGGTCCGGCGTGCGCTTCTGGAACTTCACCGCCTGCGCGCCGGCACGGGCGGCCACCTCGATCAGCTGCTTGGCGATCTCGACGTCGCCGTTGTGGTTCAGGCCGATCTCGGCGATGACGTAGACGGGGTCGAACTCGCCGATGGCGGCGTGGCCGATGCGCACGGACATCCGGTGCTCGCTTTCGTGGTGGGTCAGGTCGTCGCGGACGACGCGGCGATGGCCTCGCGCTGCTCGCGCGAGGGATGTGCGGGGTCGAGTTCGCGCGATTCGCGCGGCGGGGCGGGCTCGCCGTCCCATCCGTCGGCGTCGCTGCGCACCGCGCCGTGGCGTTCGGACGCCTCGGACGCGGCGGCGACGGCGTCGCGCGCGGCGAGCACGAGGTCGGCGAGCTCGCGCACGGCACCGTGCCCGCCGTGGCGTTCGAGCACGTGGCGGGCGCGTTCGAGGGCGTCGGGCGCGGCATCCGGCACCGCCAGCGGCCAGCCCACGGCGTCGAGCGCCGGGATGTCGCCGCGGTCGTTGCCGAGGTACGCGACGCGTTCGAGGCGGAGGCCGCGGGCGGCGGCCCATTCGCGCAGCGCCGCCCCCTTGTCGGCGACGCCCTGGATGCAGTCCACGCCGAGCTTCTCGGCCCGCCGGGAGACGACCGGATTCGCCTCGGCGCTCAGGATGAGGACGGGGACGCCGGCGTCGCGGAGCCGGGCGATGCCCGCCCCGTCGGCCCGGCTGACCCGGACCGACTCGCGGCCGAGCTCGTCGACGGCCGCGGTGTCGTCGGTGTGGACCCCGTCGAAGTCGGTGACGACGGCGTCGACGTCGAGGAACGGATGGCGCGGGTCGGCCACCCACGCCGTGCCGGCGCGGCGGGCGAGGCTCGCGGCGACCGCCCCGGCCAGTCGGCGGTCCACGCGCGGAGCGAGGGCGCGGGCCCGCGCGAGGTCGGCGGCGTCGTCGATCTCGACGGCCGTGTCCGGGTGCACGCGCTGGATGCCGATGCGCCCGAAGAACCGGTGCCCGGCGAGCCGGAACCCGGCCGTGCGGAACACGTAGAACGCACCGGTCTCGAGGAACTCCGGCTCGCGATCCTGTCGGCGGGGCCGGTGCGCCGGATCGTGGTTGACGCCGACCGCGCTCGCCCCGTCGGCGTCGTCGGCACGCTCCCGCCACAGGAAGCCGTGCGTGGGCACCGCGGCGAACACCACGTCGCGGTCGCCCCCCTCGACCCGCAGGACGGCGCCGTCGAGGTCGGCCGGGTCGATGAACGGCGACGTGGCCTGGATGAAGACGGTGATCGGCGCGTCCGCCGCCCCGTCCGCGGAGTCGCCCGACGAGTCGGTCCCGGAGGCCAGCGCGTCGAGGGCGTGCAGCAGCGCCGACTCGCTCGAGGCGGTCGCGTCGGCGATCTCGGGCGGACGGTCGACGACCTCCGCGCCGGCGCCGCGCGCGACCTCGGCGATCTCCGCGTCGTCGGTGGTGACGACGACGCGCCCGATGCGTTCCGCCGCGAGCGCCGCGTGCACGGCCCGGGCGACGAGCGGCACTCCCCCGATGCGCGCCACGTTCTTGCCCGGCAGGCCCTGCGACCCGCCGCGGGCCGGGATGATCGCGGTCGCGAGCGCGGCGCCGGCTCCCCGACCGCCGCCGACCGCGCCACGGTCGCCCGGTTCGCGCGCGGCGGGTTCCCCGTTCGCGCCGGCGCCGTCCTGGGCGGATCCCGTGGCCGCGTCGGCGGCGGTGGCCTCGGTGAGGTCGCTGCGGCTCATGCCGCGAAGCTATGCGCGCGACGCGACGACCGGGTGCACGCCGGGTGAACGGGCGTCGACGCTCAGGCGGCCGGTGGATGCCGCACCCCGGCGGGTCAGCGCCCGTGCAGCTTGACCTCGGCGGCCTTCACGACGTTGGCGAGCAGCATGGCGCGGGTCATCGGGCCCACACCGCCGGGATTCGGCGAGAGGTGGCCCGCGACCTCGGCGACGCCGGGGTCGACGTCGCCGGTGAGCCGGCCCCTGCCGGTCTCCTCGTCGGCGACGCGGGTGATGCCGACGTCGAGCACGGCGGCGCCCGGCTTGATCCAGTCGGGCTTGACCATGTGCGGCACGCCGACGGCGGCCACGACGATGTCGGCGCGGCGCACCTCCTCGGCCAGGTCGACGGTGCGCGAGTGCGTGAGCGTCACGGTCGCGTCGAGCCCCTTGCGGGTGAAGAGCAGGCCGAGCGGGCGGCCGACCGTGAGTCCGCGGCCGATCACGGCGACGTGGCGTCCGCGGATCGGGACGTCGTAGCGCTGGAGCATCTCGACGATGCCGGCGGGGGTGCAGGGCAGCGGCGAGCGCAGCTCGCCCTCGATGCCGAGCACGAGGCGGCCGAGGTTCGTCGGGTGCAGTCCGTCGGCGTCCTTGTCGGGGTCGATGAGCTCGAGCATCGCGTTCTCGTCGTGCCCGGCGGGCAGCGGCAGCTGCACGATGTAGCCGGTCACCTCGCGGGCCGAGTTGAGGTCGCGGATCGCGGCGCGCACGTCGGCGGTCGTGGCGGAGGAGGGCAGGTCGACGCGGATCGACTCGATGCCGACCTCGGCGCAGTCGCGGTGCTTGCCGGCGACGTACGAGCGCGAAGCCGGGTCGTCGCCGACGAGCAGGGTGCCGAGGCCCGGCACGATGCCGTTCGAGCGCAGGTCGTCGATGCGCGAGGTCAGCTCGGACTTCACGGCCGCCGCGGTCGCGACGCCGTCGAGGGTGATGGCGGTCATTCGGGTACCTCTTCCGAGCGGATGGCGGTGCAGGGTGGCGTCCGGCCCGGGGCGCGCCCCGGGCCGGACGGATCGGGCTACTGCTGCAGGCCCGGGTAGAGCGGGAACGCGTCGGTCAGGGCCTCGACGCGCGCGCCGAGCGCCGCGACATCCGGGTCCGACTGGAGCGCGAGCGCGATGACGTCGGCGACCTCGGTGAACTCGGCGTCGCCGAAGCCGCGGGTGGCCAGCGCCGGCGTGCCGATGCGCAGGCCCGAGGTGACCATCGGCGGGCGGGGGTCGAACGGCACTGCGTTGCGGTTCACGGTGATGCCGACCTCGTGCAGGCGGTCCTCGGCCTGCTGGCCGTCGAGCTCGGAGGTGCGCAGGTCGGCGAGCACGAGGTGCACGTCGGTGCCGCCGGTGAGCACGTCGACGCCCGCGGCGCGGGAGTCCTCGGCGACCAGGCGCTCGGCGAGGATCCGGGCGCCGCGCACCGTCCGCTCCTGGCGGTCCTTGAACTCCGCCGAGGCCGCGATCTTGAACGCGGTGGCCTTGGCCGCGATCACGTGCATGAGCGGGCCGCCCTGCTGGCCGGGGAACACGTTCGAGTTGAGCTTCTTCGCCAGCTCCATGTCGCGCGAGAGGATGAAGCCCGAGCGGGGGCCGCCGATCGTCTTGTGCACGGTCGAGGAGACCACGTCGGCGTGCGGCACCGGGTTCGGGTGCAGGCCCGCGGCCACGAGGCCGGCGAAGTGCGCCATGTCGACCCAGAGCTTCGCACCGACCTCGTCGGCGATCTCGCGGAACGCGGCGAAGTCGAGCTGGCGGGGGTAGGCCGACCAGCCGGCGATGATGACCTGCGGCTTGTGCTCGTGCGCCTTCTCGCGCACGACGTCCATGTCGACCTCGAAGGTCTCGGGATCGACGCCGTAGGCGACGGCGTTGTAGAGCTTGCCCGAGAAGTTCAGCTTCATGCCGTGGGTCAGGTGACCGCCGTGCGCGAGCTCGAGGCCGAGGATCGTGTCGCCCGGCGTGGCGATGGCGGAGAGCACGGCGGCGTTCGCCGTGGCGCCCGAGTGCGGCTGGACGTTCGCGTACTCGGCGCCGAAGAGGCTCTTCGCGCGCTGGATCGCGAGGTTCTCGGCGACGTCGACGAACTCGCACCCGCCGTAGTAGCGACGGCCGGGGTAGCCCTCGGCGTACTTGTTGGTGAGTACCGAGCCCTGCGACTGCAGCACCGAGACGGGCACGAAGTTCTCGCTCGCGATCATCTCGAGCGTGGTGCGCTGGCGGTTCAGCTCCTGCTCGAGGACCTCGGCGATCTCGGGGTCCACCTCGGCGAGGGGCTGGTTGAAGACGGACGCGGCGCCCGCGACGGCGTCGGCGGGGGCGTCGGTGGTGAGGGACTCGGCCAAGACTGGCTCCTTCGAAGATGACATGCGGACCTGCGGAATACGCCTCGCGCGACTCGCGCCACGAGGCCTCGCGTACCGGCCCAGGCGTGCGGTCGGTCCGTGCCAGTCGCTCCCCGATGGTCACCCATCTCAACGCCAGTCGCGACGCGGCCCAGCATACCAACGGATGCCGGGGGCCACGCCCACGTGTCGGCACGCGTCCGGCGGGCGGGCCGCACGCCGTCCGCCGGGACGCCCACGGCGATATCGTGGCCCGATGAGCAGCGCGCCGACCACCGTCATCCACTCCGCCCGGCTCGTCTCCGGCGGCGACACGGTGCAGGACGCGTGGGTCGCGTTCGACGGCGACCGCATCGCGGCGCGCGGCCTGGGCGACACCTGGCGCGACGCACCGGAGCTGCGGTCCCGGCCGGCCGCGCAGGTGACGGATGCCGCCGGCCGCTGGCTCACTCCCGGATTCGTCGACATCCACTGCCACGGCGGCGGCGGAGCGGCCTTCGACGACGGCGAGGCGGCGATCGCTCAGGCGCTCGAGGTGCATCGCGCGCACGGCACCACGCGGACGGTGTGCTCGCTCGTGACGGCGCCGGTCGAGGTGCTCGCCGACCGCCTGGCGGCGATCGCCCGCGTCGCGGCGTCCGACCAGCGCGTGCTCGGCGCCCACCTGGAGGGCCCGTTCCTCGACCACGACTTCCGCGGCGCGCACGACCCGGTCATGCTGCGCCAGGCGGACGCGATCGCGGTCGACCGGCTGCTCGACGCCGCCGGCGGCACGCTGCGGCAGGTCACGATCGCCCCCGAGCACGACGGCGCCGATGACGCGATCACGAGGTTCGTCGAGGCCGGCGTCGCCGTCGCGGTCGGCCACACGGGCGCGGACTTCGACACGGCGCTGCGGGCCTTCGACGCGGGCGCATCGATCCTCACGCATGCGTTCAACGGCATGCGCGGCATCCACCACCGGGCCCCGGGCCCGGTCGTCGCCGCGATGCGCGCCGACCACGTGACCCTCGAGGTCATCGACGACGGGGTGCACGTGCATCCGGACGTGGTGCGGCTCGCCTTCGACGGCGCACACGGGCGGGTCGCGCTGGTGACGGACGCGATGGCGGCCGCCGGCGCCGCCGACGGCGACTACGTGCTCGGATCCCTCGCGGTCACGGTGCGCGACGGCGTCGCGCGGCTAACCGAGTCGGGCGCGATCGCCGGATCGACGCTCACGCAGGACGAGGCGCTGCGCCGCGCGGTCGTCGACGCGGGGGTGCCGCTGCACGAGGTCGTCGACGCGCTGACCGTGACCCCGGCGTCGGCGATCGGGCGCGCGGGCGACCTCGGCCGGCTCGACGTGGGATTCGCGGCCGACGCGGTGCTGCTCGACGCCGACCTCGCCGTCGACGCGGTCTGGGGCGCGGGCGAGCGGATCGCCTGACCCGCCGCCGAGTCCGGACCGACGGCGCCCGTCGCGGAGCTGTCGCGACCCGGTCACGGGAGGGGCGGAGGCCCGTCGCCCTCGCCTCCGCACCCGTCCCGGTCGCCGGTCCGCGCCGCCCCCGACGCGGTCCGGGCGCCACCCCCGACCGCCGTCGCCCGGACGGGTGCGCCATCCGGCCCGGGTGGCGCACGCGGTCTCGGCCCGCGCGACGACGGTCGGAGCGACCGGCCGGCCCCTTTCCCGATGCGGTCGCTCACCTGAGAGACGCACGCGCCGCGGAATCATGACGCGAGGCGGCGTGATCCGGGCCGATCCGGCGATCGTGAGCGGATCGTGCCACGGACGACCGACGCGATCTGGTGGAATGATCGCGACGCGCGCGACCGGCCGGCACCCACCGGCACCCGACGGCACCCGCGCCGGATCGGCGCGCCCGCGCGCCCGGACGAGAGGAGGGCCCGTGTCCCCAGCACGCCACGGCCGCGCGGACGCGGAACTCATCGACGCGACCCGGGCCGGCGACCGCGACGCGTACGGGCAACTGTGGCGCCGCCACGAGGCGTCCGCCCGGACCGTCGCCCGCTCGTACACGACGCTCGACGCCGACGACCTGGTCGCCGAGGCCTTCGCGCGCATCTTCGAGGCCATCGGCGCGGGCGACGGGCCGACCTCGGCGTTCCGCCCCTACCTGTTCACGACGATCCGGAACACCGCGACGAGTTGGGCGCGCGCCGCGCGCGAGCAGGCGCTCGACACGCTCGACGAGGTCGCCGACCCCGCCACGGCCGACGCCGCGGCGCTCGAGGAGTTCGACCGCTCCACGACGGCGAAGGCGTTCCGGGCGCTGCCCGCGCGCTGGCAGGAGGTGCTCTGGTACGCCGAGGTCGAGCGGATGTCGCCCGCGCGCATCGCGCCACTGCTCGGCATGACCGCGAACGCGACCGCCGCGCTCGCCTACCGGGCCCGCGAGGGCCTGCGCCAGGAGTGGATCCGAGCCCACCTCGCCGATGCGCACCTCGAACCCGAGTGCGGGTGGAGCGTCGACCGGCTCGGGCCGTACCTGCGCGGACGGCTCCGCGCACGCGACACGGCGAGGCTCGAGGCGCACCTCGACGGCTGCGCGCGGTGCACGGTCGTCGCCGCGGAGGCCCGGGAGGTCGGATCGCGCCTCATGGTCGTGATGCTCCCGCTGGCCGCGGGCACGGCCGCAGCGACCGCCTACGGCGCCTGGCTCGCGACGACGACGACCGTCACGGCATCGGCCGCGGCTGGAGCCGCGGCGACGATGGGATCCGGGGCGTCCGGCGCTGGGGCGCTCGGCGGGACGGCGGGCGCCGGCGCGACGACGTCGGCCGTCGCGTCGTCCGCGGGCGGGGCGGCGGGCGGCTCGCTCGCGGTCGGCGCCGGCGTCGGCGGCGCGGCGCTCGTCGCGGCGACCACCGCGGCGCTGCTCGTGCTGCCGCTGCTGTCGACCGATTCCGAGCTCGTCGAGCCCCCGGCCGCCGCGGCGGAGTCGCGCACGGCGCTGGGGCCGCCGGTCCACGTCGTGGACGTCGTCGCCACGGAGGAGGCGACGGTGGAGCCGATCGTCGACCCGGCGCCCCCGGCGCCGCAGCCGGCACCGCCCGCGCCGGAACCGGCCGCACCGGAGCCGGTGGTGCCGGCTCCCGCGCCGCTCGCCGCGGAGGCACTCCCGAAGCCCGCACCGGAGCCCGCACCCGAGCCGGAGCCCGCACCCGAGCCGGAGCCGGCCGCGCCCGGACTCGTCGCCGACGCCCACGGGTCCGCCCTCACGCTGACCGTCACGGGCGAGCCCGGATCCGTCGTCGAGCTGCTCGCCGACGGCGTGCCGTTCGCGACCGTCACGATCGACGCCACGGGCACGACCCGGCTCGAGCTGCTCGCGCCGGCCAACCACAAGTGGACGGCGAGCGCGCGCTACGCCTGAGCCGGCGGTGCTACGCGCCGGCCGCGACGGCCGCGCGGGCGCGCGCGGCACGCGCCGACGCGACCACGACGACCATGGCGACCACGAGCAGGGCCGCGTAGGCGACGGGCACCGAGCCCACGCCGAATGCGCCATAGAGGAGCGACCCGACGAGCGCGCCGCCGCCGATCCCCACGTTGAAGGCCGTGGTGTAGAAGGCGCTCGCGGCGTCGCGACGCTCCGGCGGCGCGGCCTGGAGCAGGCGCGTCTGCAGCAGCGGCGGGATCGCGCCGAAGGCGAAGCCCCACGCGGTGTAGGCGATGATCCCCGCCCAGAGGCCCGGCTCCGCGGCGATCGCGACGAGCGCCACGGCGAGCAGCGTCATCGCGACGACCAGCGCCCGCGCGCTGTCCCTGGCGATCGCGCTGCCCGCCACCATGAGGCCCGCCGCGCCGGCGAGGCCCGAGGCGAACAGCAGGGGCGCGACCGCGGCGGGCGAGACGCCGACCACGTCGGTGAGCAGCGGTGCGACGTAGGTGAGCGCGGCGTACTGCCCGATCATGACGATCGCGGTGACGACGCAGACCGCGAGCACGGCGCGCATCGACGTGCGGCCCACCGCCGGAACGGCACCGGTCGCGACGACCGAGCCGGTGGCGGTGGAGACCGCGCGCGTCGCGCCGTCCGCCGGCAGCACGAGTCGCACGAGGACCGCGCCCGCGAGCGTCAGCAGCGCGACGACGCCGAACGCCCAGCGCCATCCGAGGGCCTGACCGAGCGCGGTCGCGAGCGGAACGCCCGCGATGAGCGCGATCGTGCCGCCGCCGAGGACGACGGACACCGCGCGGCCGAGGTGCGCCTCGCCGACGAGGCGGGCCGGGTAGGCGCCGACGAGCGCCCAGAACAGGCCGTGCGCGACGCCGCCCGCGACGCGCACGGAGACGAGCATCCAGTACTCCGGCACGAGCGCCGACGCGGCGGTCGTGAGGCCGAGCACGACGAGCACGACGGTCATCAGGGTGCGCCGCGGCACGCGGCGCAGCAGCGCCGTCAGCGGCGCCGAGGACACGACCACCGCGAACGCGAAGACCGAGACGAGCAGTCCCACGAGCGGGGCGCCCACGCCCAGCTCGGCGCTCATCTCGGGCAGGAGGCCCGTCGGGAGCATCTCGATGGTGATGGACAGGAAGACGGCCGAGGCGAGGGCGACGAGCGCCCGCCAGGGCATGGTGGTCGCGCCGGGGCGCGACGATTCGGTGATCGGCATGAGAGTTCATCCGACGGCGTTCCCCGCTCGCGGCCTGGCCTGCGGCGGGTCGACTACGCGCTCACGTGCGCGCCCGGGGCCGGCGGAGTCCGTCGACCGCGAGCCAGTGTACCCGGCTCCGCCTGAGCGGATGCCGGACGGTACGCTGTGCGGATGACCACGGAGTCCGAGCCGCACAGCCCGCACCTGTACCACTGGGTGATCACGCTGAGCTGCACCGACGGACCGGGGATCGTGCACGCGGTCAGCGGGGCGATCGTCTCCGCGCGCGGCAACATCACCGAGAGCCAGCAGTTCGCCAGCCACGACACCGGGCGCTTCTTCATGCGCGTGCAGGTCGAGTCGCCGGCGGACCGTGCCGAGCTCGAGGCCGCGCTCGCGCCGGTCGCCGAGCGCTGGGGCATGGAGCTGCACGTCGACGAGGTGGGCCGCCCGCTGCGCACCCTGGTGCTCGCCTCCACGGCGGGCCACTGCGTGAACGACCTCCTGTTCCGCCAGCACGCGGGCCAGCTGCCGATCGAGATCCCGCTCGTCCGCTCGAACCACGGCACGCTCCGCGACCTCGTCGACTTCTACGGCGTGCCGTTCGAGTCGGCCCCGGTCACCTCGCCGGAGACGAAGGCCGAGTTCGAGCGGCGGATCCTCGAGGCGGTCGAGGAGCACGACATCGAGCTCGTGGTGCTCGCGCGGTACATGCAGATCCTCTCGCCCGAGCTGTGCGACGCGCTCGCCGGCCGGTGCATCAACATCCACCACTCGTTCCTGCCGGGCTTCAAGGGTGCGAACCCCTACCGGCAGGCCCACGCCCGCGGCGTCAAGCTCATCGGTGCGACCGCGCACTTCGTCACGAGCGACCTCGACGAGGGGCCGATCATCGAGCAGAACGTCGTGCGAGTCGATCACACCCGGTCGGTCGCCGAACTCGTGGCGATCGGACAGGACGAGGAGAGCCGGACCCTCTCGCAGGCCGTGAAGTGGTTCGCGGAGCGGCGCGTGCTGCTCGACGGGCAGCGCACCGTCATCTTCCGCTGAGGACGGTGCCGGCGCGTCGCGATCGAGCCGCCCCGCCGCGGGTCAGGCGCGGAGCTCGCGACGACCGTTGATGATGCCGCTGACGGCGGCGACGACCGCGAAGACGACCGCGATCACCGGCTGCCCCATGATCCACCAGGCGATGGCCGCGGTCGAGAAGACGGCGATCTCGACGAGGGCCTTCACGAACGGGTCGACGTGGAACACCGCCTTCGGCGAGCGGAACAGCCCCCACAGCAGGATGGCGAGCAGCGGGAGCCCGATGCCGAGGAGCACGCCCGGCCACGGGAGCTCGAACGCGGTGAACCCGAAGATCGCGAGCGTGACGATCGCGAAGATCTCGAGGAGGAAGCGCAGCAGGTCGTTGGCGCCGACCGTCGGGGTCGGCTCGGGCGTGGCGTCGTTCACGAGGTTCAAGCCTAACCGCGCCCGCCGCGCGGTCGCGCCGCGGCATCCGTCGTGGGATGCCGCGGCGCGAGGCGGGTGCGGCGAGCTGCGCTCGCCCGGGTGTCAGCCGACGGCGGTCGTGTCGCGCTCCGGCGCGGCGGGCGAGCCCGCGTGCGTCCGCTCCGCGTCGGCCTCGCCCTCGGCCGCGAGCTCCTCGTCGGCGTGGGCGGCCTCCTCGTCGGACTCGGCGCCGCCCGCGGTGCGGAAGTGGCCGACGAGCGAGAGCAGGATGCCGGCGAGCGCCCAGCCCGCGAGGACGAGCCACGGGAATGCCATGGGCGCGTCCGGGAAGTAGGACAGGTCGCGCAGGAGCGTCGCGGCCGCCCCGGGCGGGAACCACTGGCCGATCGCGCCCCACGGCGCGACCAGGAACTCCATTGGCACCGTGGCAGCCGAGATCGGGTTCGCCACGAGGATGAACAGCACGGCGCCGACGCCGATGCCCGCGCGACCCATGATCGCGACGAGCCCCGTGATGGGCGCGGCGATCGCCGCCACGGCGAGCGCGATGGCGCCGGCATTGACCCAGTAGTCGCCCTGCAGCGCGCCGAACCAGCCCTGGAGGATGCCGGCGAGGACGAGCCCCGCGGCGACGGCGTAGGCGACCACGGCGGCGACCCTGCGCATGGCGCCGATCACAGCCAGCGAGATCGCGATGCCGCCGAGCATGCCACCGAGCACGAGCGGGAACATCGCCACCGCGAGGCCGGTGCCCCGCGGGTCGGTGTCGGCGAGCGGGACGACGTCGGTCACCGTCACCGTGACCTGCGGGAGCTCGGGCGCCGACGGTGCGGCCGGGGCCTCGCCGCCGCCCGCCTGTCCGGTCGCCTGGGCGACCGCGGCCGTCACGGCCGCCTCGATCACCTGCTGGAGCTGCTCGGGCAGGGCGGCCCGCACCTGCTCGTCGATGCCCGCCTGCAGCTGCTGGGCGAAGCCGGTGAGCTGCTGCGCCACGGCGGAATTCGCCGCGGTGGCGATCAGCACCTCGGGCGCCTGGCTGGGCGAGTCGCCGAGCACGACGGCCCCGTAGACCTCGCGCTGCTCGATCGCGGCGACGGCGGCGTCGCGGTCGTCGTAGCGCTCGAGCGCGATGGCTCCGTCGGCCTCGTCGGCGATGCGCTCCTCGACCTGACTCACCGCGTCGTCGGCGCCGACCACGCCCACCGGCAGGTCCTTCGGATCGGCGGTGACGGACGGCCAGGCGAAGGCGAGCAGGATGACGCCGACGACGAGCGAGAGCACGGCGCCGATGCCGACGGCGCGAGCCATCGGCGTCCGTTGCGTGGTGTGGGAGGACATGGGCGGCTCCTTCATAAAAAACGAATGCTCGTTCTTTATAATGGACCTGCGACGTAGGATCGTCAAGCGACGGGAGGATGCCGATGCCCAAGGTGAGCGAGCAGTACCGCGCGGCGCGGCGCGAGGAGATCCTCGACGTGGCGCTCAAGTGCTTCGCCGAACGCGGCTACGCCAAGACGTCGATCGCCGACCTCGTCGAGGCCTCGGGACTCTCCGCGGGTGCGATCTACGGCAACTTCCCCGACGGCAAGAAGGAGCTCTTCGCGGCGGCGGCCGCCCGCGTGCTCGAATCGCGCCGGATCGAACTCGACCGGCGCCGCCGCGGCGAGGGTCCGCTCGCTCCCGGCGAGGTCGTCGCGACGCTGCTCGCGGGCATCCGGACCGAGCCGTTCAGCGACCTCCTCCCCCAGCTCTGGGCCGAGGCGATCGTCGACCGGGAGATCCGCGAACTCGTGCAGGGGGTGTTCCTGCGGCTGCGGGCCGCGATCAGCTCGCAGCTCGCCGACTGGGCGCGGACCCGACCCGATCGCGTCGACGGAGACCCGGACGCCTGGGCCGAGCGCGTGACGCCCGTGATCCTCTCGGCGGCGCCCGGCTTCGTCCTCCAGCGCGCCCTGCTCGACGACTTCGACGAGGCGAGCTACCTCGCCGCGCTCGGCGAGGCGCTCGCCCACTGACCGGCGCCCGGGAGGCGCGCGCTCAGATCCCCTGCCACTCCGGCTTGTTCGCCCACGCGTACCGGTAGTAGTCGGCGTGCGCGAGCCGCGCGGCCGCGGCCTCGTCGGCGATCACCGTCGCGTGCGGGTGCAGCTGGATCGCCGAGCCGGGCTGGCTCGCCGAGACCGGGCCCTCGACGGCCGCGGCGAGCGCCTCGGCCTTGGCCTCCCCGAAGGCGAGCAGCACGAGGTGCCGTGCCTCGAGGATGGTCCCGATGCCCTGCGTGATGCAGTGCATCGGGACGTCGTCGATCGAGTCGAAGAAGCGCGCGTTGTCGATGCGGGTGGGCTCGGTGAGCGTCTTCACCCGCGTTCGCGAGGCGAGCGACGAGCCGGGCTCGTTGAAGCCGATGTGCCCGGTGCGCCCGATGCCGAGGATCTGCAGGTCGACGCCGCCGGCGTCGAGGATGGCCGCGTCGTAGTCCTCGGCGGCCGTGCGGATGCCGGCGGGATCGCCGTTCGGCACGCGCACGAGCTCGGGTGTCAGCCCGAGCGGCTCGACGACCTCGCGCGTGATGACCTGGCGGTAGCCCTCGGGATGTCCCGCGGGCAGGCCCACGTACTCGTCGAGCGCGAAGCCGCGCACGCCCGAGACGTCGAGGGCCTCGTCGGCGATGCGTCGTGCGAGCGCGCGGTAGGTCGAGAGCGGGGTCGACCCGGTCGCGAGTCCGAGCACGGCGTCGGGACGGGAGCCGACGAGCTCCGTGATCGCCGACGCGGCGAGCTCGCCCGCCTCCTGCTCGTCGCGGACGATCACGATCTCTGCCATGCCGGCGCCTCCTGGTCCTCTCCGATGAGCGCGGCGCCGACGGCAGCCGCGGGGAAACCGCGCGGGATGACCTGCACGCGTCTGGGCAGGTCGAGCGAGGCGAGGAACGCGGACTCCTGCGCCCACGCGGCGAGCACGCCGCGGGTGCCGGCGAGCAGGCGTTCGCCGAGGGCCGCCAGCCCGCCGCCGATGACGATGTCGTCGACGTCGGTGGTAAGCGCGAGGAGCCGGACGGCCGCGGCCACGCCGGTGAGGAACCGCTCGCGGACGGCGACCGCCGCGGGCTCCCCCGCGTCGGCCCGGTCGAAGAGGTCGACCGCGGGGTGCCGGTGGCCGGTCGGCCAGAGCGTGGCCAGGGCGGAGCCCGACGCGAGCGTCTCGAGGCAGCCGCGCTGCCCGCAGGCGCATCGCTCGCCGGCGGGGTCGACGGGGATGTGCCCGATCTCGCCGGCGACGCCGCGTCCGCCGCGGAGCAGGTGCCCGTCGAGCACGATCCCGGCGGCGAGCCCGGTGCCGAGGTTGAGGTAGGCCATCGAGTGCGCCCGGAACCCGTCGGCGACGCCGAGGAGGTGGTGGGCGCCGAGCGCCGCGGCCTTCACGTCGTTCTCGATGCGCACCTCGACGCCGAGCCGGTCGGAGAGCCGTGGGCCGAGGTCGAGTCCCTCGAGGCCCAGGTTCACGGCGTGGGTCACCCGCCCGCTCGTGCCGTCGACCGATCCGGGGATGCCGATGCCGATCGACTGGAACTCGGCGGCGTCGACGCCGGCGAGTTCGGACATCCGCTCGACTGTCCGCAGTGCGGTCGCGACGACCGCCTCGGCGCCGAACCCGGTCGGCATGCGCACCTGGTCGCTGAGCTCGCCGTCCTCGCCGATCGCGACGGCGGCGGTCTTCGTGCCGCCGATGTCGATCCCGAGCCTCACGAGACCTCCGACGGTTCCGTCAGGCCCTCGGCGACGAGGTCGGCGAACGTCGCCGCGACGCCACGGGACGCGCCGAAGGTCGCGAGGTCCGCGTACGCCCGGTCCTCGCTCGGCCAGCCCATGTCGACCGTCACGACGTCGTCGCGCGTGGCCCGGAGCCGATCGATCGCCTCGACGGCGAACGCGTGGCGATGCAGGTCCTTGCCGATGACGAGCACCGGCCCGGCGAGCGTGGCGGGGTCGGGCAGCGGCGCGGAGGCGTCGAGCACGACCTCGGCGGCATCCGCCAGCCAGTCCGGCGCCGGCCGGTCGGCATCGGGCACGGCGGTGAGCGCGAACGGCCCCCAGGGCACGGCACCGACCGCGATGTTCGCGACGGTCTCGACCCGGACGACGGTCCCGACCGCGCGACTCGACCCGAGGCGCGCGCGGGCGGCGGGTCCGACGTCGAAGGCGGCGCGCACCCGCGCGTCGAGGTCCGCGGGCAGCCGGGCCGGGGACTCCGCCCGGGCAGCGGCGTCCCTCGACGCCCCGTGGGCGACGGCGAGCCCGCGCACGCGCGCGGCCGCCTCGGCCACGCGTTCGGCGGGGAGCCGGCCCGCGGCGACCGCGTCGAGGATCGCCTGCGCGATCTCCTCCATCTGCGCCCCGGAGTTGTCGGTGCCGATGCAGAGGAGGTCGCAGCCGGCGGCGAGCGCGAGCACGGCAGCCTCAGGGATGCCGCGCCCGCCGCTCGCCCCGGCCATGTCGAGCGCATCGGAGACGATGACGCCCTCGAACCCCAGCTCGCCGCGGAGCAGGCCGTGCAGGATGCGGCGAGACAGGGTGGCGGGATGCTCCGCGTCGAGCTGCGGGAGCAGGATGTGGCTCGTCATGATCGAGCGCGTCCCCGCCGCGATCGCGGCGCGGAACGGCTCGAGCTCGCGCTCGTGCAGCTGCTCGAGCGGCAGGTCGACGACCGGCAGCGCGAGGTGCGAGTCGGTGGCGGTGTCGCCGTGGCCGGGGAAGTGCTTCGCGCTCGCGTCGACGCCGGCCGACTGCACCCCCTGCACCCACGCCGCGGTGTGCCGAGCGACCGGGCCGGGCTCGGCGCCGAAGCTGCGGACGCCGATCACCGGGTTCTGCGCGTTCGAGTTGATGTCGGCGTCGGGTCCGAAGGTCATCGTGCAGCCGGTGGCCGCGATCGCCTCGCCGACGGCGCGGCCGACCGCGCGGGTGAGCTCGACGTCGTCGATGCGGCCGAGCACCGCGTTGCCGGGGTAGGGCGCGCCGCGGTCGGCGAAGAGCCGCGTGACGTCACCGCCCTCCTCGTCGATCGCGACGACCGCGTGCGGGTTCGCCGCGCGCAGCGCGGCCGTGAGGCCGGCGAGCTGCTCGGACGAGTGCACGTTCGTGGCGAACACGCACACGCCGCCGAGTCCCTCTCGCAGCAGCCGCAGCAGCCACTCGGGCGCCTCCGGGCCTGCGAAGCCGGGCAGCAGGGTCGTCAGGACGTCGCGGCGCAGCTCCGGCGTCACGCGGTCCGCGGTCGCCCCGCTCATCCCTTGACCGCCCCGCTCACGAGGCCGCTGGTCATCCGGCCCTGCACGATGAGGAAGAAGATCACGACCGGGATCGCCATGAGCGTGGAACCCGCCATGATCGCGGCCCAGTTCGTGGTGCCGTTGGCGACGAGGAACGTGCGCAGCCACACGGGAAGCGTCATCATCTCGGGCCGGGCGTTCAGCACCAGCGCGATGACGAACTCGTTCCAGGCCTGGATGAAGCCGAACACGCCCGTGGCGACCAGGCCCGGCGCGAGCAGCGGGAAGGTGACCCGCCAGAACGCCCCGGCGCGCGAGCAGCCGTCGATCATCGCCGCCTCCTCGAGGTCGGCGGGGACGCCGTTGACGAATCCCCTCAGGGTCCAGATCGTGAACGGCAGCACGGTCGCCACGTACACGATCGTGAGGCCGATCAGCGTGTTCAGCAACTGCCATCCGTCGATGACCCGGAAGATCGACACGATCATCGCCTCGCCGGGGATCATCTGGATCACGAGGATCATCACGATGAACCCGCGACGGCTCCGGAACCGGAACCGGGTGACGGCGACGGCCGCGAGGAACGCGAACACGAGTGCGACGAGCACGGTCGTGAGGGTCACGATGAGCGAGTTCACCGCGGCCGGCGCGAAGGGCGTGCGGCCCGGGTCGAAGAGCACCGTCGCGTAGTTGCGGAGCGTGAAGTTGTCGGGCCAGAAGTGGATCTCGGAGCCGCGGATCTCGTTGTTGGGCTGCAGCGAGGTGTTCACCATCCAGTAGACGGGGAAGGAGAACAGCGCGAAGAGGGCGACCGAGAGCGCGCTCCAGAGCGCGGTCGAGAGGCGCTTTCGGCCGCGGGACCGGCGCGCGGGGGCGGTCTTCGGGGCCGGGGCGCCCGCGGTACGGGGCGCGATGGCGGTGGCGGCGCTCACAGCTCCTCCTCCTTGATGACCTGGCGGACGTAGTAGAGCGAGACGGTCATCAGGATGATGGCCGTGATGACGGCGATCGCACCACCGGTGCCGAAGTCCCCGCCCGCGATCGAGACCTGGTAGATGTACACGCCGAGCGTGTTGGTGAGGGCGCGGATGCCCCCGATGTCCTGCAGCGCGAAGATCTGGGTGAACACCTTCAGGTCCCAGATGATCTGCAGGATCGTGGTGATGAGGAAGATCGGCTTCAGGTAGGGGAACACGATCAGCCGGAACCGCGAGAAGCCGCCCGCGCCGTCGAGCTGGGCCGCCTCGAGCACCTCGTCGGGCACCTGCGTGAGGCCGGCGTACAGGGTGAATCCGACGAACGGGATCGCCCCCCAGACGATGATGACGCCCGCGACGAAGAAGAAGCTCAGCGGGTCGATCAGCCACGAGTGCTGGCTGAACTGCTCGAGCCCGAACGCGTTGACGAGCACCGAGTTCACGACGCCGTAGTCGGTGTCGAACATCCACCCCCACACGACGGTCGCCGAGAGCGGCGGCATCGCCCAGGCGAGCAGCATGCCCACCGAGAGCAGGAGCCGGAAGCCCTTGGGCAGGCGCTGCAGGAGGAGGGCGACGAGGGTGCCGAGCACCATCGTGGTGACCACGCACGCGGCGGCGAAGACGAGGCTGCGGCCGAGCACTTCGTAGAAGGTGGCGTCGGTGAGGACGTCGACGTAGTTCTGGAACCACACCCACTCGGGCGGGGCGCCGAAGACCTGTGCGCGGCCGAACTCCTGCATCGAGGTGATCAGCAGCTGGATCAGGGGCCAGCCCACGATCGCGGCGAGCACGATCGAGGCGGGGATCAGCAGGGCGTAGGGGGTGAGGCCGCCGGTGCGCCGGCTGGGACGGCGCCGACGGGGTCGGTCGGGGTTCGGCGCGACGATGCGCTCGTCCTCGACCGAGCTCACGGCCGGTGAGAGGCCGGTGTCGGTGGTGGTCATGTGGGGCTCCTGCGTCTGACGGCGGGTGACGGATGCCGCGGGCCGGGCCCGCTCATGGTGCCGGGCCGGCAGCGTGTGTGGGGCGCTGCCGGCCCGGGGCCCTGGTGAGGATCGGTGCGGCCGCACATGACGAGTGTGCAGCGCGGCCGCACCGCGAGGAAGGACTAGCCGTTGAGGATGTCCTCGATCTGCTGGTCCGCCTCGGCGGCGAGCGACGCGACGTCGCCGCCCTGCGCGATGTTGACGAAGAGGTCCTGCAGGATGCCCGCGGCCTCGACGTCCGCCCACTTCGGAGACGCCGGGGTGAGCTTGGCGTTGCCGGCGGCCGAGGAGATCGCCTGCGCGACCTCGTCGGTGCCGAGGGTGTCGGCGAGCGAGAGCTTCGCCGGGACGAGGCCGTTCTCGCCGTACACGGTCTGGAACTCGTCCGAGAGGATGATCTTCAGGGCGTCGAGGGCGAGCTCGGGGTGGGCCGACTTCGCCGAGACGGCGATGTTCGAGCCGCCGGCGAAGACCTGCGCGGCGCCGCCGTCCTTGCCCGGCAGCGCGTAGACGCCGAGGTTCTCCTCCTGGTCGGGGCAGCCGGGGGTCTCGGCGTCCTCGGGGGCGAGGATCGACCACTTGACCCAGCTCGGGGCCGACAGCTGCAGCGTGGTGCCGTCGCAGAAGCCGACCTGCGGGTTCGTCTCGTTGCCGTCCTTCGGCGCGCGCGACGCCTCGGTCATGACCTGCTGGACCTGCTCGAGGCCGGCGATCGACTCGGGGCTGGAGAGCTGCGCGTCCCAGTTCTCACCGTCCGGCACGGCGACCTCGCCGCCGTTCTCCCAGATGTAGGGCAGGGCGTTGTACCAGTCCTGGCCGGGCCACCAGATGCCCGAGGCGCCGTCGTTGTCGGCGGCGAGCTGGACGCCCTGGTCCACGTACTCGTCGAGCGTGGCGGGCACATCGAGGCCGGACGCGGCGAGCGCGTCCTTCTTGTAGAAGACGAGGCGCGAGCCCGAGTAGAGCGGCGCGGCGTAGAACTTCTCGTCGTACGAGCCGGCCTCGACGAAGCCGGGGAGCAGGTCGTCGCCGCCGAGCTCGTCGTAGTGGTCGGTGAGGTCCATGAACGCGCCGGCCGAGGTGAACGCCGAGGCCTGGGTGTTGCCGACCTCGACGATGTCGGGGCTGTCGGAGCCCGAGAGGCTCGTGGTCAGGCGGTCGACGAGTCCGTCCCAGGACTGCTCCTCGATGACGAGCGTGGAGCCGGGGTGCTCCTCCTCGAAGGTCTCGACGAGCAGCTCGCGGGCCGCGTCGGGGGTGTCGGTGCCGACCAGCCAGACGCGGATCTCCGCGTTCTCGTCGCTGGAGGCAGCGTCGCCTCCGCTGGTCGCGCACCCGGCGAGGGTCAGCGCCGCCGCGGCGCCGAGCGCCACGATGCCGAGGTTCCTCATTGCGTGGTTTCCTTTCGTAGGGGGAAGGTGGGAGCGGGGCGCTGCCACCCGTGGTGCAGGGGGTGGGGCCTAGGAGACCCCGAGTTGGCCGGAGAGGACCATGACGGCCGCCCCGCGCAGGACGATGTCCTGCCCATGCGCGGTCATCCGGAGCCTCAGTTCCCGGTGGTGTTCCGTCATCGTCCGGTTCCGGACCGTCTCGACGGTCGCCTGGAGCAGCGGGCCGTCAAGCAGTTCCGTCGGTCCGCTGAGCACGACCTCGGAGAGGTTCAGCGCACCGACGACGGGGGCGAGCACGATGCCGAGGCGCCGGCCCGCTTCCCGCAGGGTCTCTTCACGAGCGGATGCCGGGGCGCCCGCCTGGTCGAGCCGCTCGAGCTCGGCGGTGAGTCGGGGCACGGCGAGCCAGGCCTCGAGGCATCCGTCCTTGCCGCACGCGCAGTGCGGGCCGCCGTCGGTGCCGACGACGACGTGGCCGATCTCGCCGGCGGCGCTGCCCGCGCCGAGCACCGGCCGGCCGCCGACGATGACGCCGGCGCCGACGCCGTGGCCGACCTTCACGAGCACGAGGTCGCCGGGTGCACCGGCGTGCTCGGCGAGCACGGCGACGTTCGCGTCGTTCGCGACGTGCACCGGCAGGTGGAAGAGCTCGTGCAGGCGGTCCTGCAGCGGCAGGTCGATCCATCCGAGGTTCGGAGCGGAGCGGACGACGCCGTTGGGCTCGACGACGCCCGGCGAGCCGACGCCGATGCCGAGCACCTGGGCGGTCGTGAGCGCGAGCAGGCCGTCGAGGAGTTCGACCACCAGGTCGACGGCGCGTTCGCCGGTCGCACCGTCGAGGGCCACCTCGGCGCGGGCGACGACGGCTCCGTCGAGGTCGAGGACGGCGCCGCGGAAGCGCGTGTGCTCGGAGAGGTCGAGCGCGACGACGTGGTGCCCGCCGCGGTCGACGTCGATGAGCGTGGCGGGCTTGCCGGGCCGCGCGTCCTCGCGCTGGCCGAGCTCGCGGACCAGGCCCTCGCCGATCAGCTCGGCGACGAGGTCGGAGACGGTGACCCGGGTGAGGCCGGTCTGGCGCGCGACGTCGGCGCGGCTCTGGGGGCCGAGGGTGTAGAGCGTCTGGAGGACGAGCGAGCGGTTGTTCCGGCGCGCGTGCTCGGGGAGCACCTTCGCCGACGTGCGCAGGGCTCGTCCCGCGAAGAGCGGGTCGGCGATCGCGGCGGCGGCGAGCGTCTCGCCGTTGCCGGCCGCGCCCCCGTTCGCCGAGCGGCCGTGGCCGTTCGCGGTGGGTGCGGGACCCTGACCTGGTGCTGCATCCGTTGCCGTCACGTTTGTTAGTACACCTTACGAACAAACCCTCGCGCAACCCTTCGGATGAAATTCGTTCATGTTCTTTACAAACCCGTGACCTTCCGCGTTCGGGCGCGCGGGGGCGCCGGACGACGACCGGGCCGGACGTCCGGGCCGCGTGTCCGGGCCGCGTCGGCCGCGGTTCAGCGCCGCGCCGCCCCCGACGATGCCGCGCCCGCCTTCACGCCGGCCGCCCCACCGGGTCCGGGCGCGCGCGCATCACGACGCCCGCCGATCGCGCGGAGCGCAGCCAGGATCGTCGCGAGGTCCACGACCTCCTGCAGCAGGGCGCCCGCGGTCGCGGGGATGAGGCCGAAGGCCGCGACGAGCATGAGCCCGACGCTCACGATGATGCCGAGCCAGATCGACTGGAGCGCGATCCGCACGGTGTCGCGGCCGATCTCGACCGCCTTCGCGGTCCGCGAGATGTCGTCGACGAGGATCACCGCCCCCGCCGACTCGCTCGCCGCCGTCGCACCCCGCGCCCCCATGGCGATGCCGACATCGGCCGCCGCGAGCACCGGCGCGTCGTTCACGCCGTCGCCGACCATGATCACCGGCCGCTCGGCGACCTCGGCCACCTCGTGCACCTTGTCCGCGGGCAGGCACTCGGCGCGGACGCGCTCGATGCCCAGCTCGGCCGCGATGTGGTCGGCGGTGGCCTGCGCGTCGCCGGTGAGCATCATGGTGTGGTGCACGCCGAGCTCGTCGAGCCGGGCGAGCGTCGCCGCCGCATCGTCGCGCAGCCGGTCGCGGGCGAGCAGCGCACCGGCGTACGCACCGTCGACGGCGACGTAGATCGCGAGCTCACCGGGGTCGATCCCGGTGCGACGGGCGGCAGGCGCGTGCTCGGCCACGAACGCGAACTTGCCGACGACGACCTCGCGCCCGTCGATGCGGGCGACGACGCCGTTCGTCGCGGCCTCGCGGGCAGTGCTCGCCTCGGCCAGCGGGATGCCGCGGTCGCCCGCGGCATCGATCATCGATGCCGCGAGCACGTGCGACGAGTACTGCTCGGCCGAGGCGACGAGTCCGAGCAGCTCGTCCTCGCCGAATCCCGCCTCCGGCCGCACCGCCACGAGCTCGGGCGAACCGTGGGTCAGCGTGCCGGTCTTGTCGAACACCGCCGTACGGGCGCGCGCCAGCTGCTCGAGCACCCCGCCGCCCTTGACGATCACGCCGTTGCGCGCGGCCCGGCTCATGCCGCCGATGAAGGCGACCGGCGCCGCGATGAGCAGCGGACAGGGCGTCGCGAGCACGAGCACCTCGGCGAAGCGCACGGGATCGCCCGACACCCACCAGGCGATGCCGGCGAGCAGCAGCGAGAAGACCGTGAACGGCACGGCGTACCGGTCGGCGAGCCGGACCACGGGCGCCTTGCTCGCGGCGGCCTCCGCCACGAGCGCGACGATCTGCTGGTACTGGCTGTCGGCCGCGCGCGCCGTGGCGGTGACCTCGACGGCGGCGGGACCGTTCACCGACCCCGAGAGCAGCTGGTCGCCGGCCCGCTTGTCCACGGGCACGCTCTCGCCCGTGATCGACGACTCGTCGACCGAGGCCTCGTCGGAGCGGAGCGCCGCATCGACCGGGACGATCTCGCTCGGCCGCACGAGCAGCACGTCGCCGGGCCGGACCTCGTCGACCGGCACGTCCACGAAGTGGTCGTCCACGACGCGGTGCGCGTGCTGCGGCGCCCGGGTCAGGAGGGCGTCGAGCTCGCGCTTGGCGCGGCGGTTCGCGTAGTCCTCGAGGGCCTCGCCGCCGGTGAGCATGAGCACGACGATGAGGGCGGCGACGTACTCCCCCACCGCGACCGTCGCGACGATGGCCGTGACCGCGAGGATGTCGAGTCCCCAGTGCCCGCGCAGGATGTCGCGCACCATGCCGATCGCCTGCCACGCGGCGATCGCGAGCGCGTACCCGCTGAACATCCAGGCGACGAGCCAGCCCAGCCCGGCCAGGCCCAGCACGATGCCCGCGAGGCCGATCGCGAGCGTGAGCGCGACGACCGGGTAGCGCCGGATGAGACGGATGCCGCGGGCCATGCCTCCATCCTCGCCGATAGGGGCGGACGCCGACCGAGCGGAGACGGCGAAGGGCCGGATGCTCGAGGCATCCGGCCCTTCGAGGACCGCGGGTCAGGGCCCGCTGCGAGCGCGCGGCTCAGGCGCCGAGGCGCGCCTTGAGGTTCGCGTCGATCGTGTCGAGGAACTGCTCGGTCGTCTGCCACTCCTGCTCGGGACCGACGAGGAGTGCGAGGTCCTTGGTCATCGCGCCCGACTCGACGGTCGTGATGATGACGTCCTCGAGCGTGTGCGAGAAGTCGATCAGCTCCTGGTTGCCGTCGAGCTTGCCGCGGTGCGCGAGGCCGCGCGTCCAGGCGAAGATCGAAGCGATCGGGTTGGTCGAGGTGGGCTTGCCCTGCTGGTGCTGGCGGTAGTGGCGCGTGACCGTGCCGTGCGCCGCCTCGGCCTCGACGATGCTGCCGTCGGGCGTCGTGAGCACCGAGGTCATGAGGCCGAGCGAGCCGAAGCCCTGCGCGACGGTGTCGGACTGGACGTCGCCGTCGTAGTTCTTGCAGGCCCAGACGTAGCCGCCCTCCCACTTGAGCGACGCCGCGACCATGTCGTCGATGAGGCGGTGCTCGTAGGTGATGCCGGCGGCGTCGAACTTCTCCTTGAACTCGGTGTCGAAGACCTCCTGGAAGATGTCCTTGAAGCGACCGTCGTAGGCCTTCAGGATCGTGTTCTTCGTCGAGAGGTAGACCGGGTAGTTGCGGTCGAGGCCGTAGTTCAGCGACGCGCGGGCGAAGTCGCGGATCGACGCGTCGAGGTTGTACATGCCCATCGCGATGCCCGAGCCCGGGGCCTGGAAGACCTCGAACTGCTGCGGCTCGGAGCCGTCCTGCGGCGTGAAGGTCATCGTGAGCGTGCCGGGGCCGTCGAACTTGAAGTCGGTGGCGCGGTACTGGTCGCCGAAGGCGTGGCGACCGACGATGATCGGCTTGTTCCAGCCGGGCACGAGTCGCGGGATGTTCGAGATGATGATCGGCTCGCGGAAGATGACCCCGCCGAGGATGTTGCGGATGGTGCCGTTGGGCGAGCGCCACATCTTCTTCAGGCCGAACTCCTCGACGCGCGCCTCGTCGGGGGTGATCGTCGCGCACTTGACGCCGACGCCGTGCTGCTTGATCGCGTTCGCCGCGTCGACCGTGATCTGGTCGTCGGTCTCGTCGCGCTTCTGGATGGAGAGGTCGTAGTACTCGAGGTTGACGTCGAGGTACGGGTGGATGAGCTGGTCCTTGATGGCCTGCCAGATGATGCGAGTCATCTCGTCGCCGTCGAGTTCGACGACGGTGCCTTCGACCTTGATCTTCGACAAGGGGCGGTCTCCTTGGGATCTCGTGGGATTGCTTGGGAAGCGAGGAAGTCTCGGGGGTGTCCGAACACGCCGTCGACCAGCTTACCGCGTCCCCGGAATATCTCGACATCGAGAGATCGGCCCCGCGTGATCGGCGTCGCCGCGCGGCGCGACCCGAGCGCATCCGGATGCATGGGGTTACCCGCGCTCCACCTCCTCCGGTTAGGCTGCCGTGCATGGCTGATCTGCGACTCGAAGAACTGAACGCGACGAACATCGTCGCCGCGAACACCCTGTCGCTGAAGCCCGGCCAGGAGCAGTTCATCGCACCGGTCACCTACGCGGCCGAGTCCACGGTCGTGAACCCGGCCACCGCGTGGCAGCGCGTCGCGCTCAGCGACGACCGAGTGGTCGGCTTCATCCACGGCAACTTCGACCCCGAGAACGAGCACGAGGAGTTCCGGGCCTGCATCTGGCGCATCAACGTCGACGCCGAGGCGCAGGGCAAGGGCGTCGGCCGGTTCCTCGCGCACGCGCTGGCCGAGGAGGCCGAGCGCCGCGGCTTCGACCGCATCACCGTGCTCTGGGAGCCGGGCGAGGGCGGCCCCGGCGAGTTCTTCCACCGCATCGGCTTCCGCGACATCGGCGAGACCCAGTACGGCGACGTCATCGGGGCGCTCGAGCTCACGAGCTAGCGACCAGGACCGGCACCAGCGGATGTCGCGACCGACCGGCGGCTTCGTCGAGGCGGTGCTCGCCGTCGTCGCCGACATCCCGCCGGGCAGCGTCATGACCTACGGCGACGTCGCCGCGGTGCTCGGGTCGCGCGGCGCCCGCGCGGTCGGCGGGGTGATGGCCAGGTACGGCGGCGGCGTGCCGTGGTGGCGCGTCGTGCGCGCCGGCGGGAGGCCGCCCGCAGGGCACGCCGAGGCCGCGCGAGCCCACTACGAGTCCGAGGGCGTGCCGCTGCGTCCCGTCGACGACGAGGACGGCTACCGGATCGAGCTCGCGGCCTGTCGCTTCCGGCCCTGACCCGCTCCGAGCACGGTGGCTCGACCACGGACCGAGCGCGCCGTCAATGCTCGACCGGAGATCCGATGACCCCCGGCGCCACCGCACGAGTCGGCCCGGGCTCCGTGACCGCGTCGGGTGCCGCCGCCTCCGGCCCCGCGGCCACGAGCAGGCCCGCTCCCGACCCCGGCAGGTCCGTCGACGCCTCCAGCGCGGCCGGCATCCGCACGGTCACGGTGGTCCCCGCGCCGCGCGGGCTCGTGAGCTCGATCGACCCGCCGACGGCGTCGACGCGGTCGACGATGCCGAGCATGCCCGTGCCCCGATCAAGCGAGGCGCCGCCGACGCCGTTGTCGCGCACCACGAGCACGAGGTCGTCCCCCTCGACGTATGCGCGCACCCAGGCCCGGGTCGCCTGCGAGTGCTTCGCGACGTTCGCGAGCGTCTCGGCGACCGCGAAGTAGGCGGTGGACTCGATCAGCTCCGGGAGCCGGCCCTCGGCCTGCACCCCGACGTCGACGGGGACCGGGCAGCGCCCGGCCAGCTCGGGGATCGCGAGCGCGAGCCCGCCCTGCGAGAGCAGGGTCGGGTGGATGCCGTGCGCGAGCTCGCGCAGCTCCTTCAGCCCCTCGTTCAGCGTGCCGATCGAGCGCTCCAGCTCGGCGGCCAGGTCCTCCTGCCCCTGTTGCCGCGCCGTGTTCGCCGCGAGGCGCAGGTTCATTCCGAGCGAGACGAGCTGCTGCTGGGCGCCGTCGTGCAGGTCGCGCTCGATGCGACGGCGCGCCTCGTCCCCCGCCTCGACGATGCGCTGGCGGGACTGCCGGACCTGGTCGAGGGTGCGCTCGAGATCGGAGCGGAGCCTGCCGTTGTCGACGGAGAGCCGGAGCGCGCTCGACACCCCGTCGAGCAGCCGCATGTTGTCGGTGAGCGCCCGGTCGTGCACGATCAGCGCGATCGGCAGCCCGGTCGGCGAGGCCACGGGCAGGATGCTGTGCCCGCGGCCCGCGTCCGCGGAGTCCATCGGCTGGCCCGAGGCGTCCACGTACCGGCCGCGATCCTCCTCCCACCAGTACACGCGCACGCTGTCGTCGCGGAGCGCCCGGGCGAGCGACTCCGCCCAGAGGCCGCGATCCGCGCCCTCACGGGTGACCTTCATCAGGTCGGCGACCCTGGCGCGCATGTTGCGCACGTGCGCGAGGCCGGCCACGAAGCTCACCGGCACCGCGGCCATCGCGATCAGCGCGACCGTGCGGAGCACCTGCCCGGGCGTCGTCGACGCGGCGTACGCGGCCGCCTGCACGACGGCCATCGACGCCCACGAGATCAGCGCGATGGGCATCACGAACGCCACCGCCCGCGCCGGGACGCTGCCGCGCACCCAGCGCACGAGCAGTCGGATGGCGATCAGCACCATCAGCCCTGCGCCGACCGCGCGGTAGCCCACGTCGATCGTGCGCAGCAGGTCCGGGGCCTCTGCGATCCGGTAGGGGTTCGGCGCGCACACGCACTCGGGGATCGACTCCGGCCCCGCGAGCGCGACCGTCCCGACCAGGTAGACCACCGAGATCGCGAGCGCGATCATGGCCACGACCCGGTCGAACCGGTCCGCGAGCCAGCCACGGGGGTACACGAGCACGAGGATGCCCGCGACCACGGCCCATCCGAGGTGCACGCCGCGCACGATGGGCCAGACCCATCCGAACTGCCCGACGACGAAGTAGAAGAACGTCTCGGGGATCCAGAGCACGACGAACAGGATCATCAGCCGCGCGGGAATCGGGTTCGGGCCGATGGCCCATGCCACGGCCGCACAGGCCGCGAACACCAGCGGGACGATCGCGTGGAGGGTCGTGTACGAGATCTCGGGCCGATCCGACGGGGGCGCCATCAGGTACCCGGAGATCTCCATGAACAGGCTCAGCGCCACGACGCCCGCGATGGTCGCGCTGCGCCAGGCCACGCGGCGTCGGTACCCGTGCTCCGCCACGGTCCGCCCCCTACCGCTGGCCGAGGAGCGTCAGCACCGCGAGCACGCGTCGGTGATGCTCGGGGGACTCCTCGAGGTCGAGCTTCTGCAGGATGCTGCGCACGTGCGTCTCCACGGTCTTCAGCCCGAGGAACAGCGTCTGCGCGATGCCGCCGTTCGAGTAGCCCTGCGCCATGAGCTCGAGCACCGATCGCTCGCGCTCGGTGAGGCGCGCGAGCGGGTCGTCGGCGCGCGTGCGCTGCACGAGCTGCTCCACGACCTCCGGGTCGACGACCGATCCGCCGGAGGCCACGGTCTGCACCGCGCGCACGAGCGTCTGCGGCTCGGAGACGCGCTCCTTGAGCAGGTATCCCGTCCCGCTTCCGGCGCCCATGACCCGGAGCGCGTACTCGGGCGTCGCGTACATCGACAGCAGGAGGACGCCCATCTCGTCGCCGCGCTCCCGGATGCGCTCGAGGGCGACGATGCCCTCGTCGCGGAACGTGGGCGGCATCCGGATGTCGAGCACGGCGACGTCGGGCGCGACGTCCGGGAGGGTCGCGAGGAGCTCGTCCGCCGTGCCCACCGAGGAGACGACCTCCAGCCCGCCGTCCTCGAGGACCTTCGCGATGCCCTCGCGGAGCAGCATCGCGTCATCCGCGATGGCCACCCGCAGCGGCCGGTCTTCCGTGCGCTCGCCCATCAGGCACCTCCGATCGAAGGCGTGCGTCAGCCCCCGACGTCCATGCGCCGCCTACCGTGAGGGTATCGCGCCGGTCGGCTCCATGGCAGCCCCGTTGTGGGGACACGGTCGTGCGCTCCGTCGGCCGGACGTGCCACGCTGTACGCAGGCCGCGTCCCTGCATCCTGCGGTCCCGTGGCGCGCGCCCGCGCCGTCGTCCCGAGGAGCGTCATGATCCGAACCGGATCGCCCGTGGCATCCGCCCCCGTCGAACCGGTCACCACGACCGGCCGCCCCGTCCGAGTCGTCGTCGTCGGCGCCGACGAACGGGTCGCCGACGTGCTGCGCCGGCTCCCCGGCGCGACGCCGTCGTTCAACCGCACCCTTCGCGTCGCGCTCGCGATGCGCGGCGGGGTGAGCCTGGCGGTGTGGATCGGCGGCACGGTCGCCGAGCTCGACCTGCTCCGCCGCATCCGCCTCGTCGACCACCGGGACGAGACGCTCGCGCTGGTGCCCGAGACGGCCGAGCGGCCGCTCACCGACGCCGTGCGCGCGCGCCTGCAGGCGTACGCCGAGATGCTCGACGCCGCCGGGTACGACCGCGTCGAGTTCGACCTGCTCGCCGGGGCCAGCGCGGGCGGCCTGAACGCGGTGGTCTACTCCGTCGCCCAGCGCGCGGGCACGGGACTCGATCGCCTGCTGCACACGTGGGGGCGGGTGGGCGGCTTCTGGGGGCTGCTGCATCCGCCGGGCGCCCGGCGCATCCTCGCGCTCATGCAGGGCGAGGACTACTTCCGCGCGCAGACCTTCCGGGCCCTCACCGAGATCTACGCGAGCGACGACCGGCATCCCGACCTCGTCGCCGACTACACCTCGGTCGACCTGTCGGCCACGGTGATCGACGCCGCCGACGAGTTCGAGGAGGACGCGAACGAGGGCCGCGGGCACTTCCGGTTCGTCGGCAGCGCGAGACATCGACTCGACAACCGGATCCCGAGCCGCACCGGCGATCCCGACGAGCGGGCCGACGACCTCGAGAACCTCTCGCGCCTCGCGCTGGCCGCCAGGTCGACGTCGTCGCTGCCCGGCGGGTTCGAGCCGGCACTGGTGGACTCGACCGCGGGACCCGCCGCATCGGAGCTCGACGACGACGAGCCCACGACGTCCGCCGCCGCCGGCATGCGCTTCGCCTTCGCCGCGCACCGGGAAGCGGACGACGCGCCCTACCGGGTCGTCGACGGCGCCGTCTTCGACAACGTGCCGATCGAGCGCGCGCTGCGCGCGGCGCGCTCCCGCGTCTCCGACCGCCGCGCCGACCGCGCGATGATCTTCCTCGACCCCGAGCCCGACCCTCCCGTCGGCGGGACCACCGCATGGGACCCGGACGCGTCGCGGTTCTTCCGCGCGATCGGCGCGATGCTGCAACGGCAGTTCCGCAGCGAGTCGGTCTCGCGCGAGGTCGCCGAGCTCGAGCGGTTCAACGCGGCGCAGCAGGTGGCCACCGCGCGATTCCACAGCGCCGCGCCCCTCGTCGCGAGCGTGCCGTGGACCGCGGCGGCGATCGAGGACCGCCGCACGGCCTACCTGCGGGGCCTCGCCGTCGAACTCGCCGACCACCTCGCCGAGACGATCTCGGGCCCCTCGATCTGGCAGCTGCACACCGAGCTGCCGTCGCGCCGGCGGTACCGGCCCGTGCCGCTGATCCGCCTGACCGGGCTCGCGGATGCCGCATCCAGGCGCTTCCAGGCGCTCACGAGCGCCGAGCGTCGATCGATGCTCGCCTCCCCGCTCGCCCTGGCCGACGCGGCGAACTGCACGCTCGGGTGGGTGCGGGCGCTCGAGGCGCTGCCCGCGGAGGAGGGCTCGCGGCACGGTCTCGTGCTGCCGGAGGTGCGCGCGGCCGCGTACGCCGCCCTGACCGCGGCCACCGCGTGGCGCGACGAGCTCACGGCCGGCGTGCTCGAACTGACCGACGCGTTCGCGCGATCCGGCGGCGGGGAGCCCGGGCCGGAGGAGCTCGACGCGTGGATCGAGCGCTGGGTCGCCGCGAGCCGGCGCCTCCGGACCGGCGAGCACTGGCTCGCCCTCGACCAGGCGGTGGCGCGGCTCCGCGTGACCGCGAAGGGCGTCGAACGCGATGCGGTCTCGAAGCGCCGCACGCTGACGCCCGAATGGGAGACCTCGGCCTGGCGGCCGCTGTCGACCTCGCCCCAGATGTCGGCCGGCGACCTGCCCCCGCTGTTCCATTCGGCCGGGATCCCGCCGGCGCTCTCCGACGTGCGCTACTGGCCGATCAGCGTCGACGAGGCGCCGGCGGCGCCCGGCGAGTTCTCCTCGCTCGTCGAGGACCGCTGGTACGCGGCGCTCGGCAGGGTCGTGCGCTCGCCCGCGCTCGCGCCGGCCGAAGCCGCGGAGGTGCTCGAGGCCGCGGCCGCGACGCCCGCACTCGACCGAGCGTCCAAGCTCGCCGGATACGGGTTCGGGAACTTCCTCGGCTTCCTGGCCCGCGACTGGCGCGTGAACGACTGGTGGTGGGGCCGGCTCGACGGCGCCGCCGGCGTCGCCCGGTTCCTGACGTCCCTCGCGCCGGGCAGGGTCCGCACCGACCTCGCCGTGCACCGCCTGCAGGACGCGGTGCTCGCCGAGGCCGACGAACCCGCCGTGCGCGCCGCCGACCTCTCCCCGCTGGAGGAGCCCCGCTCCGACGGCCCGCGGTCCGGCGCGGAAGGCGGGACCGACGCGGACGCCGATCGCGAGGCCATCGCGCGCCGGGCGCGCATGCGCGCCGGCACGGACACGCTGTTCGACCTCTCCCCCTCGTACCGGTTCTCGATCGCGTCCCGGACGGTGCGGCTGCTCGACCGGGTCGTCGTCCAGCCGACGAACCGCGTGACCACGGTGCTCGCGCAGGCGGGTCTCGCACTCCTCCGGCCGCTGCTCGTCGTCGTCCCCACCCTGTTCGACCCGCCGCGCCTCGCGCTCGTGTCCGGCTTCGTCGCGGCCGTCGCCTGGCTGCTCACGTGGGACGACGTCGAGCTCGGCTCGCCTGGCTGGTTCGTCGTCGCCGGCGTGTCCGCCGCGGCGGCGATCGTCGCGGTGCTCGCGGCCGTGGTCGTGCGACTGCGACGATGGGCGGCCATCGTCGACGAGCTCGCCGGCCCCGAGCGGAGCCGCGCACGGGCGGCACTCGACCGCGCGAGCCGGCGGGCGTGGTTCATGGCCTGGGTCGCGGTCGCCGCGGTCGTCCCCTTCTCGATCGCGCTCCTCTCGGGCAACGTCCTGCTGTTCTTCCTCTGCCTCGGCGTGATCGTCGTGCTCGGCGGGATCGCTGCACGCCTGGCCACCACGGCGACGCGAGCGCCGGTGCCCGGCCGCGAACCGCGGGCGATCGCGATGATGTCGGTGTTCGCCGTCTTCGGCGGGCTCCTTCCGGCCACGCAGCTGCTCGTCGAGCTCATCGCGGGCGACCCGCTCCCGACCTGGCTCGAGGTGCCGCGCGAGGCGAACTGGATCGTGCTCGCGGCCGGCGCGGTCGCCGTGGGCGTCACGCTCACCGTCGACTGGCTCCGGGTCGTCTACGCGCCGCCGCTCGAGGGCGGGCGCCGTCCCCGCATCGCCTGGCACCGGCGGGTGAACCTCGTGAACTGGATCACGGTGACGCTCGCCGCGACCGCGGCCGGCCTCGGGGCGTGGTGGGTCGCGTCCGTCCTCACGGACGGCGTCGCCTCGGTCATCGCGGACGCGATCGCCGCCGGCGCGTTCACGGTCGCCTGGGCGAACGTGCTCTGGTGGGTCCCCGACGCGCTCACGCGCCTGCCCGGGACCGCGGACCGGGTCGAGCGCGCCCCGCTCGACTGAGGCGGGCGGGCGCCGTCCGGCCCGGGATGCCGCGGGCTCGCGCCCACGGCATCCCGTCGATCCGGTCGCTAGACCAGGGAGTCGCGCCACGCGGCGTGCAGCGCCGCGAATCGACCGGTGCCCGCGATCAGCTCCTCGGGCGTGCCGTCCTCGACGATGCGGCCGTGCTCCATGACGAGCACCCGGTCGGCGATCGCGACCGTGGAGAGACGGTGCGCGATGATCACCGCGGTGCGGTCGGCCAGCAGGGTCTGCAGGCCCCGCTGCACGAGCCGCTCGCTCGGGATGTCGAGCGAGCTCGTCGCCTCGTCGAGGATGAGCACCGCCGGGTCGGCCAGGAAGGCGCGCGCGAACGAGATCAGCTGCCGCTGCCCCGCCGACACGCGCCCGCCGCGCTTGTTCACGTCGGTGTCGTAGCCGTTCGGCAGACCCTCGATGAACTCGTGGGCGCCGACCGCCTTCGCCGCCCCCACGATCTCGTCCGGGGTCGCGTCGGGCCGGCCGAGTGCGATGTTGTCGGCGACCGAACCCGAGAACAGGTACGCCTCCTGCGTGACCATGACGATCGCGCGGCGCAGGTCCTTCGGATGCATCCGGCGGAGGTCCACCCCGTCGAGTTCCACGACGCCGTCGCTCGGGTCGTAGAACCGCGAGATCAGCTTCGCGAGCGTCGACTTGCCGGCGCCGGTGGACCCCACGAGCGCGATCGTCTGGCCCGCGGGGACGTCGAGGTCGAACCGCGGCAGCACGATCCGCTCGGGCGTGTAGGCGAACTCCACGCCCTCGAAGCGCACGCGCCCCTCGGCCGTCCAGAGGTCGACGGGGTGTGCGGGGTCGGGCACGCTCGGCTCCTCCTCGAGGACCCCCGAGATCTTCTCGAGCGCCGAGGCCGCCGACTGGTAGGAGTTGTAGAACATCGCGAGCTCCTCCATCGGGTCGAAGAAGCGCTTCGTGTACAGCACGGTCGCGAGCAGCACGCCGACTTCGAGCGCGCCGTCGACCACCCGGAATCCGCCGACCAGCAGCACCGCCGCGACCGCGACGTAGCCGATGAACGACAGGGCCGGGTTGTAGACGGCGAAGAGCCCCAGGGCCCGCGCGTTGACGTCCCGGTAGTCCTCGACGAGTTCGCCGAAGACGCGCTCGTTGCGGCGCTGGGCACGGAACGCCTGCACCGCTCGGATGCCGGTCATCGTCTCGACGAACCGGACGATCAGCGAGGCGCTCGCGACGCGCGACCGGCGGAACACGCGCTGCGAGCGCACCTGGAACCACCGCGTGAGCAGCACCAGCGGCACGAGCGCGGCGAGCAGGACCAGACCCGACTGCCAGTCGAGCCAGAGCAGCGCGATCGCCGTGAACGTCATGTAGAGCACGCCGAGCACGAGCTGGTTGATGCCCTCGTCCATGAGCTCGCGGATCGCATCGAGGTCGCTGGTCTGGCGCGAGATGATCCGGCCCGAGGTGTACGACTCGTGGAACTCGAGCGAGAGCTTCTGCGTGTGCAGGAACACGCGCGTGCGCAGGTCGATGAGCACCGCCTGGCTGATCCGCGCCGACAGCCGGATGTACCAGGCGACGAGGAAGGCGCCGACCGTCCCGGTCAGGAGGTAGGCGAGGCCGGCGAGGCCGATCGGCATCCAGTCCTGGCGCATGAGCGCGGGAAGGCCCTGGTCGATGCCGAAGGCGATGACGGCCGGCCCCGCGACCTGGGCGGCGGTGGAGACCACGACGACCGTGATCGTGAGCCACAGCTGCGGGCGCAGCGGCCGCAGCAGCGAGCCGAGCAGCCGCAGGCTCCGCGCGCGGAGCGAGCGGGACTCCGCCCTGGTGTACTCGTCGCGCTCCTCGCCGCGCACTCCCGTGACGGTGTTCATCGGATCGCCTCCTTCTGCTGGTCGGCCGCGAGGTCGCCGGCGATCAGGCCCGACGCCTCCGCATCGGCGCGCCGCTGCTCGTCCTCGAGGCTCGAGATGACGAATCGGTAGTGCTCGGACTCGCGGAGGAGCTCCGAGTGGGTGCCGACCGCCGTGATGCGTCCGTCCTCGAGGAGCGCCACGCGATCGGCGAGCATCACGGTCGACGGCCGGTGCGCGACGATCAGGGCCGTGGTCGAGGCGAGCACGGTGCGCAGTTCGGCTTCCACGCGCGCCTCGGTCGCGACGTCGAGCGCCGACAGCGGGTCGTCGAGCACGAGCACGGCCGGATCGGCCGCCACCGCACGGGCGAGCGCCAGCCGCTGGCGCTGGCCACCCGAGAGGCTCATCCCCTCCTCGCCGACCTTCGTCTCGACGCCGTCCGGCAGCCCGTGGACGAAGTCGGCCTGCGCGATCCGCAGCGCCTCGGCGAGCACGCGTGCGGCCTCCGCGGCCACGGCCGGGTCGGACGCCGCCCCGTCCGCCAGCTCCGGGCGTCCGAGCATGACGTTCTCGCGCACCGACGCCGAGAACAGCGTCGCGTCCTCGAAGGCCATCGCGACGTGGCGGCGCAGCTCGTCGCGGGTCAGGGCCCGGATGTCGACGCCGTCCAGGGTCACCGACCCCGAGCTCACGTCGTAGAGGCGTGCGGCCAGCGCGGTCACCGTGGTCTTGCCGCTCCCGGTGAGCCCGACGAGCGCCATGGTCTCGCCGGGCTCGAGCACGAGGTCGACGCCGTCGAGGAGGTCGCGTTCGCGGGCCGGGGCATCCTGGTAGCGGAACCGGACGTCGCGGAACGCGAGCTCGCCCCGTGGGCGGTCGACGCGGGACGGCGCCACCGGGTCGGTGACCTCGTTCTCGGTGTCCATGATGTCGAAGTACCGGTCCGTCGCGGTCCGCGCGTCGAGCGTGAAGGCGAGGAGGAAGCCGATCGACTCGATCGGCCACATGAGCACGGCGGCCGTCGCGAAGAACGCGACGAGCTCGCCGACGGTGACCTCGCCGCGCGCGGCGAGCCACACCCCGAGCACGAGGCAGATCGCGAGCGCGACCGCCGGCACGACGAGGATCCACGCCCAGATGTCGGACTCGAGCCGGGCCTTCTCGATCTCGGTGGTGCGAAGCTGCTCGGCCCGGGCGCGGAACGAGCTGAGGGCGTGCTTGCCCCGGCCGAAGGCCTTCAGCACGCGGATGCCATGCACCGACTCCTCGACCGCGGTCGCGAGGTCGCCCGACTGGTCCTGGCTGCGGCGCGAGACCTCGGAGTAGCGGCCCTCGAACCGGTAGCCGACGATCCAGAGCGGGATCGAGCAGGCCAGGAAGACCAGGCCGAGCATCCAGTTCATCGAGATCAGGACGATCGCGCCGACCACGATGACCAGCAGGTTGCCGACGAGCAGCACGAACCCGAAGGCGAGCCAGCGACGGATGAGGCCGAGGTCGCTCACGGCGCGGGAGAGCAGCTGGCCGCTCGGCCAGCGGTCGTGGAAGCTCACCGGCAGGTCCTGCAGCTTCGCGTAGAGCGCATCGCGCATGCGGGCCTCGACGCGCGTCGTCGGCCCGATCACGAGCCAGCGGCGCACGGCGAACATCGCCGCCTCGGCCGTGCCGAGGGCGAGCACCAGGAGGGCGAGCGGCAGGACTGCGGCGCGATCGCCGTCCGCGAGCGGGCCGTCGACGATCGACTGCAGCACCTGCGGGATGGTCAGGGCGATCAACTGCGCCACGAGGTAGGCGATCGTGCTCGCGACGATGGCGATCATCGCCCGTCCGATGTAGGTGCGCAGGCGCGCGAGCGCGCGGACGGTCCCCGCGCGCGGCGCGCGGGGAGGGTGGAGGGTGGGATCGGTGGCGGTCACGCCGGGTCCTTCCGGGAATGCGCGAGCGGTCGCGTCGGGGCGACGTCGTCGAGCGGACTCACGAGTGCGGCGCGCAGGATCGCGCGCGGACGGCGGAGCGCGGAGCTCCGCGGAAACGGCCGGCTCCCGCCGGCGGACGGTGTCGGAGCTAGTGCCCGGCGACCGTGACGGGGAGGGCAGGCGTCGGGACGAATGCACCGAACGCCGCGACCGAGCGGGCGGGAATGCCGGTGTACTTCATGTCGTCCTCCTGCGTCGCGATCACGAACTCATGGCCGTCGGATGGGTCCCCAGCGGCCAGCCCTTCAGGCTATGCCCACGGGCACTCGGGGCACAAGAGGGAATCTCGACGCCGACGCGACGGCGTCGCGACCGCGCGCCCGCGGTCGGGTCAGCGCACCCGCACCGACATGCAGGTGACGCACCCCTCGAGCTTCTCGAACTCGCTGATGTCGACCGTGACCACCCGGTACCCGAGTCCGGAGAGCAGCTCCGCCGTCCGGGGCGCGGCGGCCGACATGAGCAGCGTCTCGTCCGAGAGGATCACGACGGCGACGCCCTCGGGCTCGGGCACCGCGAGGAAGCGCGGGAACAGCGTCGTCGTCTCGAGCAGGTCCGGGTACCCGATCACGGTGCCGTCGGGCAGCGCCGTCGCGGCGCTCTTCAGGTGCAGCGCCCGCGTCATCGGCACCGCCACGACCGTGTACCCGAGCGGGGCGAGGATGCCGCGCAGCTGTCGGATGCCCTCGGCGTTCGTGCGGGAGGACGCCCCGACGTACGCGGTCGAACCGACCTTCAGCACGTCGCCGCCGTCGAGCGTGCCGGGCGCCGCGATGCGCGCCACGGAGACGCCGGGAAGCGCGCGCACCGTCCGCTCGACGGCGTCGACCTCGGTGGCGCGGGACTCGGCGCCGGGGTTCGTCAGCACGGCGGTCCCGCCGAAGAACACGACCGTGTCCTCGATGAACACCGAATCGGGCAGTTCGGGGGCGGCGTCGACCTCGAGGGTCTCCCACCCCTCGGCCACGAGCGCGGCGCAGTAGTCGTCCCACTGCTCGTCGGCCTTCGCCTGGTCGACCGCACGGCGCTCGAGGTGCGTGAGCTCGGCCTCGTCGAGGTTCGACGCCGGGATGCGCACGAGTGCGAGGTGGCGCGTGCTCCGTCGCGCGCGGTGCCGGAACACCCATCGCGCCACGCGCGGCGCGAGGAACATCTCGCCGAGCACTGCCGCGAGGATGAACGCGAGGTTGAGCCCGAGCAGGCTCGAGAGCACGAGCGAGAACACCTGGGCGGTCACCGGCACGCCGCTCGAGGCGATGTTGGCGCTCGCGGCCATGAGGGCGGCGAGCACCGCCGAGGTCAGTCCGACCGGCAGCGCGAGGAACCACGCGCGCAGCGCGCCGACCGCGTTGCCGATCGAGAGCAGCCCCCAGAGCACCACTGCGGCCAGCGCGAAGTAGGGCGCGACTTGGCCGATCACCGCGGGGTTCTGCTCCCGGGCGATGAGGTTCGCCAGGACCCCGGCGCCGAAGGCGAGGAGCGCGACCGACCCGGCCGAGGCCAGCGCCGCGATCGAGCGGCGCGCGACCGTGGCCTGCGCGGGGCTCGGGACGGGCACGGCAGGGGGCTGGGTCGCAGGGGGCGGCGTCATGCGCACGAGCCTATCGGCCGTGCGATGGCCGGTTGCGCGGCCGACGCGAGCGCCGCGCGCGGCGGAGATGCGGTCACGGGACGGCGGCGACCCGCCGCCGTCCCGTGACCGGTGGACCTAGCGCGCGGCGTCCAGGCGCGCCGCGGCGAGCCGCTCGGCCGCCTCGAGCGTCGTGATGCCGGCCGCGTCGGCGTCGCGGAGGACCGCGTACACGACGTCGCCGATGCCGGCGATGCGCTGGTCGAGCTCGTCCTGCCCGATGCCGGGCGTGGCCGCGAGGTCGAGGTAGACCACGCCGCCGGCGTTCACGACGAAGTCGGGCGCCCACACGATGCCGCGCTGGCGCAGCAGGCGCGCGACGTCGCGCTCGGCGAGCTGGTTGTTCGCGGCGCCCACGACGGCCCGCACGCGGAGCTCGCCGACGACCTCGGGCGTCAGGACGCCGCCGAGGCCGCAGGGCACGAACACGTCGGCCTCGACGCGGTGCGCATCGGCCGGGGAGACCCACTCGGCGCCGAGCTCGTCGGCGAGCGCGCGCTTGCCCTCGTGGACGTCGGCGACCGTGAGGCGGGCGCCGCCCGCCGCGAGGGCGCGCGCGAGGCGCCCGCCCACCTGGCCGAGCCCGGCCACGACGAAGTGGCGGCCCGAGACGTCGCGCGTGCCGTAGACGTGCTCGAGCGTCGCGAGGATGCCAGCGTGCACGCCCGCCGCCGTGGCGTCCGCGGGCTCGCCCACGCCGCCCTCGTCGGCCGGGAGGCCGCAGACGTGCTCGGTGCGCGAGTGCACGACGGACATGAGCTCGGCGCTCGTGCCGACGTCCTCGGCGGTCATGTAGGCGCCGCCGAGCGACTCGACGGCGTCGCCGAGGTCGAGCATGGCGTCATGGCGACGGGCCTCGTCGAGGGTCTCGCCGGCGGGGATGCAGACGACCGACTTGCCGCCGCCGCGCGCGAGCCCGGCCGCGGCGTTCTTCAGCGTCATCGCCTGCGAGAGGCGGAGGGCGTCGGCGAGCGCGTCGGTCCAGTGCTCGTAGTGCCACACCCGGGCGCCGCCGAGGGCCTGGCCGAGCGCCGTGGAGTGCACGGCGACGATGATCGTGAGCCCGGAGCGGGGACCGCGCGTGATGAGCACGCGCTCGTGGTCGGGCGCCTCGACGGGCAGTGCGGCGTGGACCCCGTGGGACGGGGAGGGGGCCGGGGCGTGGGTGATCGACATCGATCGGTTCTCCTTGTTCATCGCCTTGTGGGCGCGGCTGTGCGGGCGCTTCGTGGGCGCCCTCACTCCAAGGGTACCGCCGCGCGCGCCCCCCGGTGGCCGGCCTCGGGGCGCCCGCTCGGGGCGGGATCGGATCAGTGGAAGAAGTGCCGCTCCCCGGTGAAGTACATGGTCGCACCGGCAGCCTTCGCCGCGGCGACGACCTCCTCGTCGCGCACCGAGCCGCCCGGCTGCACGACGGCCGTGACCCCGGCGTCGAGCAGGATCTGCAGCCCGTCGGCGAAGGGGAAGAAGGCGTCGGATGCCGCGACCGCGCCGCTCGCGCGATCGCCGGCGCGCTCCACGGCGAGCCGGCACGAGTCGACCCGGTTGACCTGCCCCATGCCCACGCCGACCGAGGCGCCGTCCGCGGCGAGCAGGATGCCGTTCGACTTCACCGCGCGGCAGGCGCGCCACGCGAACTCGAGGTCGGCGAGCGTCGCGTCGTCGACGGGCTCGCCGGCGGCGAGCGTCCATTCCGACGAGGAGGCGAAGGCGCGGTCCGCCTGCTGCATCAGCAGTCCGCCGGAGACCTGGCGGATCTCGACGGCGGGCGGTTCGAAGCCCTCGGGCAGCTCGAGCAGGCGGAGGTTCTTCTTCTGCGTGAGGAGCTCGACGGCCTCGGGCTCGAACCCCGGCGCCACGAGCACCTCGGTGAAGATGCCCGACACGGTCTCGGCCATCTCGCGGGTCACGGTGCGGTTCGCCGCGATGACCCCGCCGAAGGCGGACACCGGATCGCACTCGTGGGCGCGGCGGTGGGCGTCGGCGATCGGGTCGGACGCGCCGGCGGCGGCGACCGCGATGCCGCACGGGTTGGCGTGCTTGATGATGGCGACGGCCGGGTCGGCGAAGTCGTACGCGGCGCGCACGGCGGCATCGGCGTCGACGTAGTTGTTGTACGACATCTCCTTGCCGTGCAGCTGCCGCGCCTGCGCGATGCCGGGCCGGCCGCCGACGGACGAGTACCGTGCCGCCGACTGGTGCGAGTTCTCGCCGTAGCGCAGGTCGGCGTCCTTCGTCCACGCGGCGCCCACCCAGGCCGGGAAGGGCGACTCCTCGGTCGCCTGGTCGGGCACGAGCGCGTTGCCGATCCAGGACGCCACCGCGATGTCGTAGGTCGCCGTGTGCCGGAACGCCTCGCGCGCGAGCGTGCGGCGCTGGGCGAGCGTCGTGCCGCCCGCGCGCACGGCGGAGACGACCTCCTCGTAGCGCCCGGGCGAGACGACGACGGCGACGTTCGCGTGGTTCTTGGCCGACGCCCGCACCATCGCGGGGCCTCCAATGTCGATCTGCTCCACGATCTGGTCGGGCTCGGCGCCCGACGCGACGGTCTCGACGAAGGGGTAGAGGTTCACCACCACGAGCTCGAACGGCGCGATCGCGAGCGCCGCGAGCTCGCGCTCGTGGTGCTCCAGACGCAGGTCGGCGAGCAGGCCCGAGTGCACCCCCGGGTGCAGGGTGCGCACGCGCCCGTCGAGGTGCTCCGGGTAGCCGGTGACCTCCGCGACCTGCGTCACGGGCAGCCCGGCGTCGGAGATCGCCTTCGAGGTCCCGCCGGTCGAGACGATCTCGACCCCGGCGTCGACGAGCGCGGAGGCGAGCTCGACGAGCCCGGTCTTGTCGCTGACCGCGATGAGCGCGCGGCGGACGGCGACGAGGTCGCGCTCGCGGTAGAGACGCGGGTCGATGCTGGCTCCGCTCATGATGCGGCGAGCTCCTTCAGGTCGAGGTGCGAGTTGGCGATGTCGATGACGGCCTGGATGAGCAGGCGACGCTCGACGGGCTTGATGCGGTCGTGCAACGTGGTCTCGGTGTCGCCGGGCAGCACGGGCACGCGCTCCTGGGCGATGATCGGGCCGCCGTCGACGGAGTTGTCGACGACGATGAGGCTCGCCCCGGTCTCGTCGACGCCGGCGGCGAGGGCGTCGCGCACCCCGTGCGCGCCGGGGAACTCGGGCAGGTAGGCCGGGTGGGTGTTGACGAGGAACGGGCTGAACGCGTCGACCACGGCGGGCGGGACGAGGCGCATGAGGCCGGAGAGGATGACGAGGTCGGGCTGCCAGGCCCGGACCTGCGCGATGAGGGCCTCGCCCCACTCCTCTCGGGAGTCGTAGGCGGTGAAGGGCACGGTGAAGGCCGGGATCCCGAACGCCTCGCCGAGCGCCAGTCCCTCGCAGTCGCGGTCGGCGCCGATGGCGACGACGCGGGCGGGGAACTCGGCGTCCTCCGACGCCTCGAGCAGCGCGCGGAGGTTCGATCCCGTGCCGGAGATCAGCACGACGAGCTTGAGCACCCTACGAGGGTACCCGGCGCGCAGACGAGCGGATGACACGCGCCCGCCCGCTCAGCGGAGCGCGCCTGGGTCAGCGGTCGGAACCCCGGCGGATCGGCAGCTCGAGCGTCGCCTCGGAGTCGGCATCCGTCGCCGACGGACGGTCGCCGCGCCGATCATCGAGCTGGTCGGACCCGTCGTCCCCGGCGTCGGCGCGGGCCCACGGGTCGATCCCGTCCGGGTCGGCGTGGCCGTGACGTCCGCGGCTGCGCGCCGCGAAGGCGCCCGCGATGGCCCCGACGCCGACGGCGGCCGCGGCGGCCCCGCCGACGAGCAGTGCGTCCGGACCGACGTCCGCGAGCCGGCCGGGGCCGGCTGCGCCGCCGGACGCCCACGCGAGCGCACCGAGCACGAGGCCTGCGACGAGACCCGACGCGGCCCCGACCGCGAGCGTCGCCCACCAGGGCTCGTCGGCCCGCTCCGGCTTGGTCCGCGCGACGAGGACGGCGCCGGCGAAGCCGAGGAGGACGGGAAGTCCGAGCCACAGCACGCCGAGCGGGGCGCCCTCCGCCGGCAGGCCGCCGAGCAGCGGGAGCCCGGGCACCGGGCCGAGGAGGGTCACGTTGGGCGAGACGATCGTGCCGGTGCCGAGCGCGAAGCCGGGGCCCATCATCCAGGAGGCGGTCCAGATCACCACGTTGGGCAGCAGGAGCAGTTCGACCAGGGTGATGGTGATCCCGCCGCCCACTCCCGCGCCGAGCGCCTGGTAGAGGCCGATGATCGTCGCGTGGTCGAGCACGATGCGCACGGCCACGATGGCCGCGGCGACCGCGACGACGCCCACGGCGGAGCCGACGCCGACGCGGACGGCCGTGCGCGCGCCGGCGATCGCGACGAGCGGGAAGGCGTCCATCCGCCGCCGCACGGCGCTCGTCGTGGCGTCCGTCGCCCACCCGCGGCGACCGAACGAGACCATGACGCCCGCGAGCACGCCGGCGGCCATGACGGCTCCGGGCAGCACCACGGCCTGCCAGACCACCGGCCGCGCCTCGGGGGCGTCGGCGAGCACCGCCGTGAGCCCGCCGAGCGCGGCGGTCACGACGACCGCCGAGGCGGCGCCGACGATCGGCGTGCCGCTCGCGGTGGCGCGCCGGCCGATGCGCAGGCCGAAGAGGAACGTGAGCGCGGCGAAGCCGAGCAGGGCGATGCCGAGGGTGAACGGCTCGTCGGCGCCCTCGATGCCGATGCCGGCGGCGGTCGTCGGATCGAGCCGGACCACGATGTCGACGCCGTGACCGAGCAGCCAGCCGTCGGCGGCGCCGCGGAAGAACGCGTCGACCGGGACCGCGAGGCCGAACTGCACGGCCCAGAGCAGCATGAGCGGCACGACCGCGATCCCGTAGCCGACGAGTACCGCGACCGTGGCCTCGAGCGCGGCCAGCAGGGCGATCGTCGTGCGTCTCATCGCACGCGAGCCTAACCCGGCTCGCGGCGCTCAGTCGGCAGGACGTGCGGAGGCGGCGGCCGCCGGTTCGCCGGCCGCCGGGTCGGCGACCTCGTCGGGGCGCCGCAGGAGCTCGACCACGAGCACGGCGAGCAGTGCGAGCACGACGGTCCACACGACGGTGGAGACCGTGAGCGGACGGCTCGCGAGCAGCACGAGCGCCGCGATGACCGCGATCGCCGCATACGCCGCGACCCGCCAGCGGTGCAGGCCCGCGCCGAAGCGCCCGGTCGTGATGCCGTGGGCGGCGGCGCTCCCGCGGACGGCGCCGAAGCCGTCGTCGGCGAAGCCCCGGAGTCGCCGCGCGGGCGACGAGCCGCCGGAGAGCCACGCGATGATCGCCACCGCGAGGGCGAGCACGGTGAGCGCGGCGATGGTCGAGACCATGAGCTCGGTGAGGCCGCCGAAGAGCGATTCGGCCGCGCCCCTCGGCATGATCGACGGGCTGACGGTGCCGACGAAGAAGAGCCGACCCGTGCCGAACCCCGCGAGGGTCAGGAGCATCACGGCCGCGAGCCCGCCCGCCGCCCAGACGAGGGCGACGCTGCGTCGCTTCGCGACGACCACGCCGCCCGCGAGGAGGACGAGGACGAGCACGGGCAGCCAGGTCCCGACGGCCACGGCGAGGGCGTAGATCGTCTGGACCAGCACGAGCGAGTCGGCCTGGGCGATCTGGACGCTCCGGTCGATCGTCGGGATCGCGGCGGCGAATCCGATGCCCTGGTCGCCCAGTCGCTGCTTGACCGCTTCGATGATCGGGCCGAGCTGGATGGAGAGGGTGCCGTCGCCGCCGATCTCGAGCGCGGCGTCCGGGTCGCCCTGCAGGGCCGCGGTGAACTGCCGGTGCGTCGCCGTGAGCGACGCGCGCCAGATGTCGGCGAACGCGTCCGACGCGATGACGCGGTCGACGGTGGAGGAGAGCAGCGACTGCAGGCCCTGCGCCGCGGGCACCTCGAGCAGGCCGAGTGCGTCCTCCGCGCGGGGCGGGAGGTCGAGCGCGCGGATCCCGTCGAACACGTCGGAGGTGAGCTGCGGGATGTCGACCTGGTCCTCGATCGCGACCGTGACCTCGTCGGCGATGAACGCCTGCACCTCGGGGTCGTCGGCGAGCGGTCCGAAGGTCGCGACGAACCGGTCGGTGTCGACGAGCTCGGCACGGGCCCAGGCGCTGATCACGGCGACCGGCGCGAGCAGCAGTCCGAGGACGATCATGACGACCGCGCCGACGGTCCGGCCGCGCCGGCGCTTCGCTCGCTCGGTCGGTGCGGATGCCGCCGCGACATCCGACGACAGGTCCCGGGTCTCGGCATCCGCGCGCAGGCGCGCGTTCTCGGCTTCGAGCTGGGCGATGCGGGCGCGCAGCTGGTCGTCGGGCTCGGTCACGTCGGCCATGTGCCATCCACTCCCCCGGTCGGCTTCCTGCCGACGATATCGAGGGCCCCCGGGCCGGACGGGTCGATGGTCCCGCGACACGCCGCACCCGCGCGGCGCTAGTGGACGATCGCCTTCAGCACGATCATGGCGATGCCGAACGCGGCGGTGCCGAGCGCGCCGACCACCTGCATGATCGGCGAGGCGCGGCGGCGCCGGAAGGCGATGAAGCCGAGCACCGCGAGCACGCCGACGCCGACCCAGAGCGCCGTCCAGTTCGCCAGGTCGTCGGGCACCGCGCGCGTCGCGCCGAGGAGCAGGATCGCCGCGGGCACCAGCGCCGCGAGGAGCATGCCGAGCGAACGGCGCAGCGACCCGCGGAAGGCCTCGCGCAGGCTGACCATGCGGTGCTCGTCGAAGCCGTGGTGCGCGACGGTGCCGGCGTAGACGTGCGCGGCCCAGAAGACGAGGACCGTGATCACCACCGTCCAGAACACCCGCCACGAGCTGTCGCCGTGCCCGCCGCCGACCACGATCATGCCGGAGACGAGGATGACGCCGTAGACCGACTCCTCGGTCACGAAGCTCGCGCGGAGCACGCTCGCGGCGGACTCCCGCTGCCGCGGCGAGGTGGGGCGATCCGTCATCCGCCCATCGTGCCACGGAGCCCCGGCTCGGTCCCCCTTTTTGGGGACATGAGCATTGCTCATTAACGGTTACGGCCCACCCGCGGCCCGGAGTATCGTGCGGACTGGCGTACCCAAGCTTTCCCAAGCCCCTACGGCGCGACACGCCCGCGACGGCCCAGAGACCGCCGGCGGACGCGCCGCGGGCGGGTTCCCCGAAGATCCCGCCCGTTCGCCCGCAGAGGACGTCCGACCCAGACGAGTCGGACGACGTTGCGAACACGGAGGCGATGATGCCCCACACACCCGAAACCCGAACGTCCGGCGTGCGGACGAACTTCGCGAGACGATGTCTGAGGCTCGCCGCCGCAGCCGGGCTCGCCGGCCTCGTCGGCACGGCGTTCCTCGCCGGTCCGGCCGTCGCCGCTGGACCGCTGAGCCTTCCGGGGAGCGAGTTCGAGATCGAGCCGAACGCCAACCTCGTGGTCGACGCAGGCCCGCCGTCGCTCGACTGGGCGAACGTCAACGAGACCCGCCAGAACGACCTCCCGACCGGTGCAGGGGATGACTCGTTCACCCAGGGCACCAAGGAGGACACCGCGGTCCCGGTCCCTGAGTTCGGAAGCATCCCGAACAACAAGAGCGACCTGAAGACGTTCGGCGTCTATCGCGAGCAGACGGGATCGAAGGACTTCATCCACCTGTTCTGGACCCGTGTCCAAGAGCCCAACGGCACCACGAACATGGACTTCGAGTTCAACCAGTCGGAGAACGATTCGGGCAACGGCGTGACGCCGGAGCGGACCGAGGGCGACCTGCTCATCCAGTACGACCTCGCCAAAGGCGGCACCAGTCCCGTGCTGTGGGTCGCGTTCTGGCTGACCGATGCCGACTTCAACCCGCCGTACACCACCGAGACGGTTTCGAAGAACGACTGCACGTCGGCGAACTCCTTCCCGTGCTGGGGCCTGCGGACCGACCTGACCAGCGGCGGTCTCGCGACCGGAGCGATCAATACGTCCGCGATCCTGGCGGCCAACTCCGACGGACTCGGCGCCCTCTCGGCACGGACGTTCGGCGAGGCGTCGATCGACTTCACGCAGCTGCTCGGCACCGAGGGCTGCACCTCGTTCGGCAGTGCCTACCTGAAGAGCCGTTCCTCCGACTCGTTCACGGCGGCACTCAAGGACTACATCGCCCCGGTGCCGGTGAACATCACCAACTGCGCGTCGGTGATCATCCGGAAGCAGACCGACCCGGATGGTGCGACCGCCTCGTTCGGGTACACCAAGGCGTTCACCACGTCGCCCGCCACGTCGAACACCTTCAGCCTGACGGATGACGGCGTGCAGACGTTCAACAACGTGTTCTTCGGCACCGGCCTCACGGTCGACGAGGACACGCTCCCGAGCGGCTGGAAGTTCGACAGCGTCGACTGCAGCGCGAGCACGGGTGTGAGCCCGAGCATCAGCGGCACGATGGTCACCTTCGACCTCGACAGCGCCTCCGACGTGCTCGACTGCACGTACTACAACGAGACCGGCGGCACGGTGATCGTGCGCAAGGTGACGGATCCGAGTCCCGATCCGAGCGATGCGAGCTTCGGGTACTCCACCGTCCTCGAGACGCTCAGCGGAGCGTCGAACCCGTCGTTCAGCCTCGGCGACGGCGACAGCCAGACCTACGATGACGTGCTGCTCGGGACCGGGTACACGATCACGGAGGACTCGCTGCCCTCAGGCTGGTCGTTCGAGAGCCTGGACTGCAGCGCGAGCTCGGGTGTGACCCCGGTCATCTCCGGCGCGACGGTGACGTTCGACATCGACGATGCCAGCGACGTCCTGGACTGCACCTATGGCAACCAGACCGGCGGTACGGTGATCATTCGCAAGGTGACCGACCCGAGCCCCGACGCCAGCGACACGCTGTTCGACTACTCCTCGTCGTTCTCGACGCTCGACGGGACATCGGACCCGACGTGGCAGTTGAAGGACGGGGAGAACGCGACGTACCTGAACGTGCTCTTCGGCTCCGGCCTGACCGTGACCGAGGGTGCGCTGCCGAGCGGCTGGGAGTTCATCAGCCTCGACTGCAGCGCGAGCACGGACGTGAGCTACAGCACGCTCGACGAGGTCGTCACGTTCGAGATCGACGACGCCGATGACATCCTCGACTGCACGTACACCAACCGTGCGTCGGGCACGATCGTCGTCGAGAAGGTCACGAGCAACGGCGTCGGCGCGTTCGACTTCACCTCGAACACGCTCGACCCGCCGGCGTTCACCCTGACGACGAGCGGCGAGGGCGACGCGGGCAAGGACGCGGACACCTTCTCCGACCTGACGCCGGGCACGTACGACGTCGCCGAGACCCTTCCGACCGGATGGAACCTCGACAGCTCGACGTGCGATGACGGCTCGGACCCGAGTGCGATCGGGCTCAGCGCAGGTGAGACGGTCACGTGCACGTTCGTGAACTCGCGCCAGCTCGGCTCGATCAAGATCGTCAAGGACCGCAAGCACGCGGCCGACGGTCTCGGCGTGAACCACCCGCACGAGGGCGTGGACTTCACCATCACCGGTGGCGAGCTCCCGGCCGGGGGCGTGACGGTCACGACCGACGCGAGCGGCGTCGCCTGCTACACCGGCCTCGTCGTGAGCGACCTGGTCAACAACTACACCGTCACGGAGACGGTGCCAGGCGGGTACGTGATGGAGGTGCCGGGCTCGCAGACGGCGAATGTCGCCGAGGCGTCCGACCCCGACTGCGCCGACACCAACCTCGGCGCGATCAAGGAGTTCACCAACATCCCGCTCACGAACATCACCGTCAGCGTGGACTCGCAGGTGGACGGCGGCACGTACTCGAGCATCGAGTGCGACGTGGCCGGCTCCGACTCCGTGGCGATCGCCGATGAGATGGATGACCCCAGCATCACGATCACCGACCTCACGCCGCGCACCGTGGTGTGCACCATCGTGATCGACCCGTGATCCGAGAGGAGGTCACGTCACATCCGTGACTGATCGATGCGGCCCCGTCGACTCGTCGACGGGGCCGCATCGCGTCGGCGTCGTCCGCCCCCCAGACTGGGTACACGAGGATTCCTCACTTTCTCTTCCGGTGATGCATCGGTCGGCGTAACGTGCGGCGCAAGGCGTGAGAGACCCCTACGGCGCGATGTACGCCGATCGACGAGCCCCCACCCGCCGGACGGCGCAGCGGCGCGGATCGGCAAGCCCCGCCGTTCGCCCGCAGAGGATCGACCGACCCGCCCGGACCGGTCGAAGCTGCGACACCCGGAGGCGATGATGCCCCACACAACCCGAAACCGCACGACCGACAGCGGGTTCGCCCGCACCCGCGCCGCGAAGCTGCTCGCCCTTGCGGGCGCGCTCGGCCTCGTCGGCGCCGCGCTCATCGGCGGGCCCGCACAGGCCGCGCATCCCGAGGTGAGCCTCACCGGCAGCGACTTCGAGATCGAGGACCCGACCACCGCCGGCGGCGCGAACCTCAAGGTCGACGACGCCGCTCCCCCCTCGCTCGACTGGGCGAACGTGGACGAGCTCCGCCAGGCCGATGCCGTCAGCGGCAGCGGCGACGACTCGTTCGGCCAGGGATCCAAGGAGGACACCCTCGTTCCCACGCCGGTCACCGGCAGCATCCCCCCGAACAAGAGCGACCTCAAGAACTTCGGCCTCTACCTGGAGCAGAACGCCCAGGGCGAGTTCCTGCACCTGTTCTGGCATCGCGTGCAGGACCCGTCGGGCACGACCAACATGGACTTCGAGTTCAACAAGTCCACGACGATCTCGGCCAACGGCGTCACCCCGGTCCGCAGCCAGGACGACCTGCTCATCCAGTACGACCTCGCCAACGGCGGGACCGTGCCGGAGCTGTTCGTCTCGCGCTGGGTCGAGAGCGGACCGAAGTCTCAGTGCGAGGCGGCGAACAAGACGCCGTGCTGGGGCGAGCGCGAGAACTTCAGCGCGGGAGGCGACGCCACCGGATCGATCAACACGGCCGCCATCCCCGCAGGTGAGGCTGACGGGCTCGGCGCGATCTCGCCTCGGACGTTCGGCGAGGCCTCGCTCGACTTCGGCGAACTCGTCGGCGACGAATGCGTCGCGTTCGGCTACGCCTACCTGAAGAGCCGCTCGTCCGACTCCTTCACCGCGGCGATGAAGGACTACATCGCCCCGATCGAGACCGGGTTCAACAACTGCGGCGCGCTGCGCATCGAGAAGACCACCAAGCTCGCGTCGGAGGGCGGCACGGTGGCCCACGGCGGCGTGGACTTCACCGTCACCGGCGGCGACCTTCCCGTCGGCGGTCAGGTCGTCACGACCGACGCCGACGGCGTCGCCTGCATCGCCGGCATCCAGTCGGGCGACTACGAGGTGACCGAGACCGTGCCCGAGGGATCCGCCGTGACCTCGGCGAACCCGCAGACCGGAACCGTCGTCGAGGGCACCGACTGCGACACCGCGACCCCGGTGGCCTTCACGAACATGCCGCTCACGAACCTCACGGTGAGCGTCGACTCGCAGGTCGACGGCGGCACGTACTCGAGCATCGAGTGCGACGTGGCCGGATCGGACAGCGTGTCGCTCGGCGACATGATGGACGACCCGAGCATCACGATCTCCGACCTGCAGCCCCGGACGGTCGTCTGCACCATCGTGATCGACCCGTGAGCCGAGGAGGCGAGTGAACGACAGGGCCCCGCCGGCGTCGCCGGCGGGGCCCCTTCCGTGTAACGCGGCCGGGCGTCGAGCGCCCGGCCGCGGCATCCGTCCCGTTACGCTTCGAGCGCCTCGTAGACCTCGCGCAGCAGGCGGGCGGTCTCGGACGGCGTCTTGCCGACCTTCACGCCGGCGGCCTCGAGGGCCTCCTTCTTCGCCTGCGCGGTGCCGGCCGAGCCGGACACGATCGCGCCGGCGTGGCCCATCGTCTTGCCCTCGGGCGCGGTGAAGCCCGCGACGTAGCCGACGACCGGCTTCGTCACGTTCGCCTTGATGAAGTCGGCGGCCCGCTCCTCGGCGTCGCCGCCGATCTCGCCGATCATGACGATCGCCTTGGTCTCGGGGTCGGCCTCGAACGCGGCGAGCGCGTCGATGTGCGTGGTGCCGATGATCGGGTCGCCGCCGATGCCGATCGCGGTCGAGAAGCCGAGGTCGCGGAGCTCGTACATCATCTGGTACGTCAGCGTGCCCGACTTCGAGACCAGGCCGATCGGGCCCTTGCCGGTGATGTTCGCCGGGGTGATGCCGACGAGCGACTCACCGGGGCTGATGATGCCGGGGCAGTTCGGCCCGATGATGCGGGTCTGGCCGCCCTTCTCCTTGGCGTAGGCCCAGAACTCGGCCGAGTCCTGCACGGGCACGCCCTCGGTGATGATCACGAGCAGCGGGATCTCGGCGTCGATGGCCTCGATCACGGCGTCCTTCGTGAAGGCCGGCGGCACGAACGCGATCGACACGTCGGCGCCGGTGGCCTCGATCGCCTCGGCGACCGACGCGAACACGGGCAGCTCGACGTCGTTGCCGTCCCGGTCCTTGTGCAGGACGGTGGTGCCGGCCTTGCGCGCGTTGACGCCGCCGACGACCTGGGTGCCGGCCGCGAGCATGCGCGCGGTGTGCTTGGTGCCCTCGCCGCCGGTGATGCCCTGGACGATGACCTTGGAGTCCTTGTTCAGAAAGATGGTCACGGTTGGTGTCCTTGTCTCGTTCGGCGGCCTACGCGGCGTTCGCCAGCTCGGCGGCCTTCGCGGCGCCCTGGTCCATGTTGTCGGCGAGGGTGACGAGCGGGTGCGCCGCCTCCTCGAGGATGCGACGACCCTCGGCCACGTTGTTGCCGTCGAGGCGGACGACCAGCGGCTTGTTCGCCTCGTGGCCGAGCTCGGCGAGCGCACCGACGATGCCCTTGGCGACCTGGTCGCAGGCGGTGATGCCGCCGAAGACGTTCACGAAGACCGACTTGACCTGCGGGTCGCCGAGGATGATCGACAGGCCGTTGGCCATGACCTCCGCCGACGCGCCGCCGCCGATGTCGAGGAAGTTCGCGGGCTTCACGTCGCCGTGCGCCTCACCGGCGTACGCGACGACGTCGAGGGTCGACATGACCAGGCCCGCGCCGTTGCCGATGATGCCGACCTCGCCGTCGAGCTTGACGTAGTTGAGGTCGAGCTCCTTGGCCTTGGCCTCGAGCGGGTCGGTGGCGGCCTTGTCCTCGAGGAGGGCGTGGCCCTGGTGACGGAACTCGGCGTTCTCGTCGAGCGTGACCTTGCCGTCGAGGGCGATGACGTCGCCCTCCTCCGAGAGGATGAGCGGGTTCACCTCGACGAGCGTCGCGTCCTCGCTCCGGTACACGTCGTAGAGCTTGACGAAGACGTCGGCGACCTTGTCGACGAGCTCGGCCGGGAAGTTCGCCGCCTCGGCGATCTCGCGGGCCTTCGTCGGGGTGATGCCGGTGCCCGGGTCGACCTCGATGCGTGCGAGCGCCTCGGGCTTCTCGACGGCGAGCTGCTCGATCTCCATGCCGCCCTCGACGCTCGTGAGCGAGAGGTAGGAGCGGTTGGCGCGGTCGAGCAGCACGGAGAAGTAGAACTCCTGCGCGATGCGGGCGCCGCCGGCGACCATGACGCGCTTGACGACGTGGCCCTTGATGTCGAGGCCGAGGATCGCCTTCGCGGCCTCCTCCGCCTCGTCGGCGTTCTTGGCGACCTTGACGCCGCCGGCCTTGCCGCGGCCGCCGGTCTTGACCTGGGCCTTCACCACGACGACGCCGCCGAGCTGCTCGGCAGCCGCGCGCACCGCCTCGGGGGTGTCGGCGACGATGCCCGGGAGCACCGGCACTCCGTACTTCTCGAAGAGGTCTCTGGCCTGGTACTCGTAAAGATCCACGCTCTGCTTCCTATCGTTCCGCGCGGATGACGCGCAGGGATGGGTGGGTGAGAGGCCCGGCTGTGAGAGTCTCGACGTCAAGATACCTCGATGTCGAGATAAGTCGAGCCGGGACCATGGTACTCCCCCGCCGACGCGCGCCCGAACGCGGGCGGCCGCCGGCGACGGCAGGGCGGGCTCCGCCGGCCGCTCAGGTGAGCCTCACCATGCTGGCGGGGGCGCGCGGCCGCTGCGAGACTGCCCGCATGACGGATGCCCCGACCGAACCGGTCCACCGCACCGACCCGCACGACGGCAAGGTGCACGAGAAGCTCAACTGGCTGCGTGCGGGCGTGCTCGGCGCGAACGACGGCATCGTCTCGGTCGCGGCCCTCGTGGTGGGCGTCGCCGCCGCGACGACGGATGTCGGCGCCATCCTGGTCGCCGGAGTCGCCTCCGTGGCGGCGGGCGCGATCTCCATGGGCCTCGGCGAGTACGTGTCGGTCTCGAGCCAGCGCGACACGGAGCACGCGCTGATCGCGAAGGAGGAGGCCGAGCTCCGGACGATGCCCGAGCAGGAGCTCGCCGAGCTCACGGCGATCTACCGCGCGAAGGGCCTGTCGGAGGAGACGGCCGGACGCGTGGCCGAGGAGCTCACCGCGCACGACGCGCTCGCCGCGCACCTCGAGGCCGAACTCCACATCTCGCAGGAGGACGTGGTGAACCCGTGGCACGCCGCGTGGGCGTCGGCCGCCTCGTTCCTGATCGGCGCCGTGCTGCCGATGCTCGCGATCCTGCTCCCGCCGCCGGAGTGGCGCGTGCTGACGACCTTCGTCGCCGTCGTCGTCGCGCTGGCGATCACCGGATGGCTCTCGGCGTGGATCGGCGGCGCGCCGAAGCTGCGCGCGATCTCGCGGGTCGTCGTCGGCGGCGCGCTCGCCCTCGCGGTGACGTGGGTGATCGGCGCCCTGCTCGGCGGGGCGATCTAGGAGGTTCCGGCGGCCGCCGCCCGCGGCCATCCGGGCGTGGCGAGGAGCGCGCCGTCGTGCTCGACCGCGAGGACGTCGACGTCGTGGCGCCGGGCCAGTTCGTCGAGCGCCGGATGCCCGCCCGCGACGATCGCGGTGGCGAGCACGTCGGCGGTCAGGAGGTCGCCCGCGGCGACCGTGACCTGCACGAACGGCGTCCGCTCCACGCCCGGCGCGGTCCAGATGTGGTCGCCGCGCTCGGCGCTGCCCGAGGTCGCCACCGCGCGGCGACGCACGCCGTCGAGGTCGATGCGGCCGAGCAGCCCGGACCGGTCGGCGGGGTCGACGATCCCGACCGCCACGCGCGCCTCGTCCGCGACGAGCAGGTCGCCGCCGGCGTCGATGGCCCAGCCCGGTCGGCCGAGGTGGTCGAGCTCCTCGCCCGCCTCCTGCACCGCGAGCGCCTTCACCACGCCGTTCAGGTCGACGAGCCCGTCCCCTCGGTGCGGCGTGAACCGCCCGCCGGTCGCGTCCCGCCACTGCAGCGCGAGCGCGTACGCGTGCCGGACCTCCGCGCCGGCGTCGACGAGGGAGAGTTCGCCGCGCCCCACCCGGCTGAGCTCGGACTCGGGGTCGAAGAGGCTGCACCTCGCCTCCCAGCGGGCGAACACGGCCCGCACGTGCTCGACCGGGTCCGCGCCGCCCGGCGCCGCACCGGCCGGACCGCGCCGGACCGCGCCGAGCCCGGGGCGCACGCTGACGATCGTGCCCATGGCCGCGAACGCGCCGGGCGGCAGCGCGGTGCGCCGCATGTCAGAACCCCGCCGCATCCAGCGCCGCCTGCAGCGACTGCAGGTAGGCCGCGCTCGTGTACGTCGCGCCGCTGATCATCGAGACCGAGGCGGACTGGGCCTGGAGCACCTCGCTGCGCAGCACCGGCTCGGCGCGGTTGCTGATCTGGATGGAGCGCCCGTCGTGGTCGGTGAGCTGCAGCGCGCTGACGTCGGTGATGGCGCCGCCCGAGATCGTCACCTGCACCTGCACGTCGCCGAACCGCGTCGAGACCGTCGACCCGGCGTAGGTGCCGTCCGCGGCGGAGGCGGCGTCGCCGGCGGACCCGGTGGTGCCGCCGCCGGACCCGGCGGTGCCGCTGCCCGACGTCCCCGACGAGGCGCCGCCCGTGTCCGGCGTGGTCGAGCCCGCGTCCGCGGTCGGCGAGCTCGTCGCCGCATCGCCGAGCTGCCACCCGCCGAGGATCGCCGCGGCGGAGGCCGCGGAGGCCAGGATCATCGCACGTCGTCTCACCAGTCGAACCTCTCGTGATGGATCTGCTCGGGCGCGAGGCCCGCGGCACGCGCCTCGTCGATGACCCCCTCGGCCCAGCCGCGCGGCCCGCACACGTACAGGTCGCTGTCGGCGACCCCGGGCACGAGCGCCCGGAGGTCGAGCCCCTGTCGCTCGGCGTCGTGCGTGAGCCATCCGCGACCGCGCCCACCTGGCACGGTCAGCAGCGTCGCGCCGCGTCGCCGGCAGAGCTCGCGGACCTCGTCGAGGAGCCATCCGTCGTCCGGCCCGGTGGTGCGGAGCACGACCACCGCCTCGCCGGGCCGGAAGGTCGCCGACTCCAGGAGCGAACGGATCGGCGTGACGCCGATGCCGGCGCCGACGAGCGTGAGCCGGCGACGGCTGCGGGCGGCCTCGCTGAAGACGCCGTAGGGCCCCTCCAGCGCCACGCGCGTGCCGGGCCGGATGCCGGCGAGGCTCGCCGACCCGTCGCCGAGGGCGCGCACGGTGATCCGGAGTCGGTCGCCGCGCGGTGCCGCCGACAGCGAGTACGGGTGCGCCTGCCACCACTGGCCGGCGGCGAGGAAGCGCCAGATGAAGAACTGCCCGCCGGTCGCGCGGAGCGCCGCGAGCCGACGACCGTGCATCGTGACCGACACGACCCCGTCGCGGGGGTCGCCGACCGGGTCGATGCGCTCGACGACGAGGCCGTGGCGCAGCGTCGTCGCGAGCGGTGCGACGGCCCGGTACGCGACGACGGCCGCGAACGTGCCGATCGTGATCGCGAGCCAGTACCAGCGCTGCCAGGTCCCCTCGGCGAACAGGCCGCCGACGCCGAACTGGTGCGGCAGCGCGGCGAGCACGGCGCCGTAGACGAGCAGGTGGATCACGTGCCACGCCTCGTAGCGCAGCTTCCGTCGCACCGCGACGAGCGAGCTCACGACCACCGCGAGGAACAGCCCGAAGGCGAGGATGGCGAGCGGAAGGTCGGGGAGGTTCCAGATCGCGACGGCCTCGGCGGCGAGGTCGACCCCGTCGGCGATCGCGTACCCGCCCAGCAGGAGCAGTCCGTGTCCGATGAGGAGGGAGAGGACCGGCTTGCCGAGCCGCCCGTGCAGCGCCATCGCGGCGTCGTGGCCGACGGCCCGCTCGATGAGCGGCACCCGTGCGGCGAGCAGCAGCATCACGAGCACGAGGTCGGTGGCCGCGAGGCCCGCGAGGATGCCGAGGGACGTCAATGCCGAGCCGAGGTCGCCGAATCGGGTCGCCCCGCCCTCGGCGAGGAAGAGGGCGACCGCGACGGCGACCGAGGCCACGGCGAGCGCCTGCAGCAGGTCGACCCGCCACAGCCGGCGTCCGGCGCGCGCTCGCTCCGGCTCACCGAACGGGCGCGCGGGTCGCTCGAGGTGCCGAGCGTCGTGGACCAGGAATGCCATGACCAGATGGTGCGCCCGGGGTCTATCGCCCCCCGATGGGTCGCCTGTGGAGCCGCTGTGAACGCCTCAGCCGACGCGACCGAGCTCGAGGGCGGCGTACATGAGGGCCGCGACCGTCTCCCCGTCGCCGATCTCGCCGCGGCGGACCATCCGCATCGCCTCGGGCCACGGCACGGTGCGCACCTCGTGGATGCCCTCCTCTGCCTGGTGGTGCTCGACGGTCGCGGCACGACGGAGCCCCGTCGCCAGCCACACCGTCTCGGGCGCCCGGCAGATGCCGTTGAGGGCGTCCATCCGCCCGATCCGACGCCACTCGGCGGCCTCGAAGCCGGTCTCCTCGAGCAGTTCGCGCTGCGCGGCCGCCAGCGGGTCCTCGCCGTCGGTGCCGCCGGCGGGCACCTCGACCGAGCGTCCGACGGTGTGCCGGTCGACGGTCACGAGCAGCACCTCGTCGGCATCGGTCATCGCCACGACGAACACCGCGTCGTTCCGCACCTCGACGACGCCGTAGACGCCCTCACCGCCGTCGGGCCGTACGACCTGGTCTTCCAGCACCCGGATCCACCGGTTCTCGTAGACGGTGCGCTGCGCGCGGACAGGCCAGGTCACAGCTTCTCGATCGGCGCGATCTTGATGAGGAGCTTCTTCTGCCCGGCCGAGTCGAACGCGACGTGCGCGATGCGCTTGGTGCCCTCGCCGGTCACCTGGCGCACCGTGCCCTCGCCGAAGTCGGTGTGGCGGATGCGGTCCCCGGCCTCGAGCGTGAGGTCGCCGTTGTCGCGCACGGTGCCGGTGACCCGGTTCGCCCACTCGGTCTTCGGGGCCGAGGACTTCGTCACGCTGAACCGCTCGAGGTCGCGGTCGCGCGTGCCCCACGCGCCTCCGCCGCCGGCGCCGAAGCCCCGCCGTGCGTTGAGGGCGCGCGGCTGGCTGCCGCCGCGGCTGTTCGCCATGCCGGGCGACTGCCTCCAGTCGACGAGCTCGTCGGGGATCTCCTGAAGGTAGCGGCTCGGCATCGCCACCGACACCTCGCCGAACTGGGCGCGACTCATGGCGAGCGAGAGGTACAGGCGCTTGCGGGCGCGCGTGATGCCCACGTAGAAGAGCCGCCGCTCCTCGGCCGGACCGCCGGGTTCGGACGCCGACATCTGGTGCGGCAGGAGCCCCTCCTCGAGGCCGGTGAGGAACACCGCGTGGTACTCCAAGCCCTTCGCCGTGTGGAGGGTCATCAGCGAGACCGTGCCCGACGCGTCGTCGAGCTCGTCGGCCGCCGCGACCAGGGAGACCTGGGTGAGGAAGTCGACGAGGCCGGCGCCCGGGTTCTCGCGGTCGAAGTCCTTGGTCTGCGCGAGCAGTTCCTCGACGTTCTCGGCGCGCGTCTCGTCCTGCGGGTCGCGGCTGGTGCGCAGGGTCTCGACGAGCTTCGAGCCCTCCATCAGGAACGCGAGCACGTCGGAGACCTTCGAGGCGCCCTCGTTCGTGCCCTCGTCGAGGCCCTTCTGCGACGGCACCAGCATGGCCGCGGCGGCATCGAGCAGCCTGGCGAGCTCGAGGATCGCCGTGGTGACCTTCGGGCCAAGCCCGAGGCCGTCGGCCGCGCGCATCGCCTGCCGGAACGACAGGTCGTTCTGCTCGGCGAAGGTCGCGATCGCGGTCTCGGTCGCCGGGCCGATGCCCCGCTTCGGCGTGTTCAGGATGCGGCGGATGGCCAGCTCGTCGAGCGGGTTCGCGACGGCGATCAGGTACGCCATCGCGTCCTTGATCTCGGCGCGCTCGTAGAACTTCGTGCCGCCGACGACGCGGTACGGCAGCGCCGATCGCACGAAGATCTCCTCCAGCGCACGCGTCTGCGCGTTGGTGCGGTAGAACACGGCGATGTCGCGGTACGCGACGCCCGCCCGGTGCAGCGACTCGATCTCGTCGGCGACGAACTGGGCCTCGTCATGCGCCGAGTAGCCCGTGTAGCCCGTGATCTTGTCGCCGTCGCCGTCGGCGGTCCAGAGCTTCTTGTCCTTGCGGTCGAAGTTGTTCGAGATCACCGCGTTCGCGGCCGACAGGATGTTCTGCGTCGACCGGTAGTTCTGCTCGAGCAGCACGACCTTCGCGCCCGGGAAGTCGCGCTCGAACTCGACGATGTTGCGGATGTCGGCACCGCGGAACGCGTAGATCGACTGGTCGGAGTCGCCGACGACGGTGAGGCTCGCGCCCGGGATCGCGCCCGTGGCATCCGTCATGCCCCGAACGAGCACGCCGTGCTGGTCGAGCTCGGCGACGACCTCGGGGTCGACCGGGCGGGTGAGCTCGCGGATCAGCGCGTACTGCGCGTGGTTCGTGTCCTGGTACTCGTCGACGAGGATGTGCCGGAAGCGGCGCTGGTAGAGCGCGGCGACCTTCGGGAAGGCCCGGAACAGGTAGACCGTCTCGCTGATCAGGTCGTCGAAGTCGAGCGCGCTCGCGTCGCGCAGGCGCCGCGTGTACTGGCGGAAGATCTCGAGGAACATGACGTCGTTCGGATCGTTCGTGTTGACGTTCCGGGCGTACGACTCGACGTCGGAGAGCTCGTTCTTGAGCTTGGAGATCTTCGCCGACGCACTCGCGGGGGTGAAGCCGAGCGTGTCGGCGTCGAGCTCCTTGATGATGCGCTTCAGGATGGTGCGCTGGTCGGCCGAATCGTAGATCGTGAACGTCGAGCTCAGCCCGATCGACTCGGCCTCGCGGCGGAGGATGCGCACGCACGCCGAGTGGAACGTCGAGATCCACATGCCGCCCGCGGCCTCGCCGAGCAGCGCCTCGACGCGCTCGCGCATCTCGGCCGCGGCCTTGTTCGTGAACGTGATCGCGAGGATCTGGCTGGGCCACGCCTCGCGCCCGTCGATGAGGCTCGCGATCCGGTGCGTCAGCACCCGCGTCTTGCCCGAGCCCGCGCCGGCGACGATCAGCAGCGCCTGGCCGCGGTACTCGACCGCCTCGCGCTGCTGGGGGTTGAGCCCCGCGGTCAGTCGATCGGATGCCGCGCCGCGCGCACCGCCGGCGCGCTCGCGGTCGGCCGCGCCGGGCGCCTCGCGCCAGCCGGTGGGGTCGTCGGGGTCGAGGATCAGCGTCATGTCCCGACAAGTCTAGGCGCGGCGTGCGACAGCCCGGGGCTCCGGCGGTCAGCCCTCGGCCAGCGCGCGGCGGGCCTCGACGCCGAGGTCCGGATGGTCGACGAAGACACCGTCGAGCCCGGTGTCCATGATCCGAGTGAACTCGCCCATCCAGTCGCCCCAGGCGGCCCGCGCGGTGCCCCGCCGGAACGGCCGCGCGAGGAACCGGTTCTCGGGACGCAGCGTCCAGGTGAGCACCGACAGCCCCGCGGCATGCGCCGCATCCACCAGGTCGGAGCCCCGCAGCGGGGCGTCCCGTCGCGCGCGGCGCACGGGTGCATCGTCCTCCGACCCGGTCGCGTCGTCGACGAGCCGGCGCTTGCCGACGCTCACCCCGTCGACGCGCCCGGCCAGTCCGAGCAGGCCCCGCTCGCTCACGAAGCTGTCGTAGCGTCGCGCCGCCGAGCCGTCGACCGCGACCAGGTCGTAGGGCGCTCCGACGTCCTCGACGAGCAGCACCCGCCGCCCGCGGATCCCCGCGGCGGCCAGCCGGTCGAGCAGGCCCGGTTCGAAGGACTCCGACACGATCCGGTCGTCTCCGTGCCCCCATCCCGCCGCGGCGAGCTCGGCCGCGAAGAGCTCCTCCAGCGGCAGCCCGAGGGCCGCGAAGTGCGTGGCGTGCTTGAACTCCGCGACGAGGCGGATGACCCGGCGCGCCTCCTCGCTCTCCGCCTCGATCAGGTCGAGCAGGTCGCGCAGTCGCAGGAGCGGGTACCGGCCGTCGAAGCTCGCGCTGTGCTGCCGAAGGGCGCCGAGCCGCTCGGTCGCGCGCAGCGTCGCGAGCTCGTCCCAGGTGAAGTCCTCCGTGAACCACCCCGTGAGCGGGTTCCCGTCCACCTCGCGCGTGGTGCGGCGCGAGGCGAACTCGGGCCGGTCGGCGACATCCGTCGTGCCCGAGATCTCGTTCTCGTGGCGGAGCACGAGCACGCCGTCGCGCGTGGCGACGAGGTCGGGCTCGACGGCGTCGGCGCCGAGGGCGAACGCGACCCGGTACCCGGCCTCGGTGTGCTCGGGCCGGTACCCGGGCGCGCCGCGATGCCCGATGACGAGGGGTCGCTCGGCCAGGTCGCGCCACATGGGTTCAGAATATTCCCGGTCGGCGATGCTCCCGCGGAATCCCGCCGGAACTCACGGCGTTGACACGGACGGAACCGGTAGATTGGGACGACGCGGCCACGACGGCCGCGTGATTCCCCTCCACACGACGGAAAGCCGAAAGCAGAGGAACCACAGCAATGGCTCTGAACAACCCCGCCTTCTCACGCAACGAGGCGTTCACCTCCGGCCAGGGGGCGGTGGCTGTCGCACAGGACATGTCCGCCCAGCAGCTGCAGGACATGTACAACCAGCCCGCCACGCTCCCCGACCGCGACGTCATGACGATCGAGGACTCGATCGCCAAGTCCGCCGCGACCTTCGGCGTGCTCCTCGTGGGCGCCGCCGTGGGCTGGCTCACCTTCCAGTCCGTGCCGTTCCTCTGGATCGGCGCCGGCATCGTCGGCTTCGTGCTGGCGCTCGTCAACATCTTCAAGAAGGAGCCCTCCCCGGCGCTCATCCTCGGCTACGCGGCCGCGCAGGGCGTGTTCGTGGGCGGCATCTCCGCCTGGTACGAGTACGCGTTCGGCGACGGCATCGTGACCCAGGCCGTCATCGCGACCCTCGTCGTCGTCGGCGTGACGCTCGCGCTGTTCGCCTCGGGCAAGATCCGCGCGTCGAAAAAGGCCACCAAGGTCTTCCTGATCGCGATGGTGGGCTACCTCGTCTTCTCGCTCGTGAACATGGGCCTCATCCTCTTCGGCGCGACCGACGACCCGTGGGGCCTCCGCGGCGCCGAGATCGCCGGCATCCCGCTCGGCCTGATCATCGGCGTCCTCGTCGTGATCATGGGCGCCTACTCGCTCGTGCTCGACTTCGACTTCATCCAGCAGGGCGTGCGCAATCGCGCTCCCCGCAAGTACGGCTGGACGGGCGCCTTCGGCATCATGGTCACCGTCATCTGGCTGTACCTCGAGATCCTGCGCATGCTCGCGATCGCGCGCGACTAGCGATCGACCGCACCGCAGCACGCGAACGGGCCGTCCCCACCGGGGCGGCCCGTTCCGCGTCTCAGGACGGTCGCGATGCGCGCGCGAGCAGGACGGCGCGCTCCCGCTCGTTGGCGGTGAGCCGCGCGGCCTCCGCGAACGCGTCGCGCGCGTCATCGGTGCGCCCGAGCCGTTCGAGCAGCTCGGCCCGGACGGCCTGCAGCGGGTGGTACCGCGCGAGCCGCGGATCGGCGGCGAGCCCGTCGACGATCGCCAAGCCGGCGGCGGGCCCGTCGGCCATCGAGACCGCGACCGCGCGATTGAGGTCGACCACCGGCGACGGCGCGATCCGCGTCAGCGCGTCGTAGAGCGCGACGATGCCGCCCCAGTCGGTGTCGTCGACCGAGGCGGCCACGTCGTGCCGCTCCGCGATCGCCGCCTGCAGGGCGTACGGGCCCCTGCCGCGTCCGAGCGCATCCGCACGGGCGAGCGCGGCGCGCCCGCGGGCGATCGCGGACGCGTCCCAGCGCCGACGGTCCTGGTCGGCGAGCAGCACCGGATCGCCGTGCGCGTCGATCCGTGCGGGGAACCGGGCTGACGTGAGCTCCATGAGCGCGACGAGGCCGTGCGCCTCGGGCTCACGGGGCACGAGTGCCGCGAGCACCCTCGCGAGGCGCAGGGCCTCGCGGCCGAGCTCGGGGCGCATCAGGTCGGCGCCGGCCGACGCCGAGTGCCCCTCGTTGAAGATCAGGTACGGCACGCCGAGCACCGTCCCGAGTCGCGGCGCGAACTCCTCGCGGGGCGGGACCTCGAAGGCGACCCCTGCGTCCCCCAGCGCCTTCTTCGCGCGCACGATCCGCTGCTGCACGGTCGAGACGGGCACGAGGAAGGCCCGCGCGATCTCCTCGGTCGTGAGTCCGCCGACGACGCGGAGCGTGAGCGCGACGCGCGCCTCGCGCGAGAGCAGCGGATGGCACGAGACGAACACGAGCCGGAGCACGTCGTCGTCGATCGCGTCCGGGTCGTACGGCAGGTCGCCCGCGGCATCCCTCGCCTCGGCCTGCTCGCGCTCGAGGTCGTGCGCGATGGCGGCCAGCCGCTCGTCGTAGCGTTCGCGGCGCCGCCACCCGTCGATGGCGCGACGCTTGGCGACCGCGGTCAGCCAGGCGCCGGGATTCGCGGGGACGCCCGATTCGGGCCACCGCGCGAGGGCCTCCGCGAGCGCGTCCTGCGCGAGGTCCTCGGCGAGGGCGAAGTCGCCGACCGCGCGAGTGAGCGTCGCGACGATCCGCGCCGACTCGATGCGCCACACCGCGGCGACGGCGCGCCGGGCCGGCTCGGGGTCGGCGGGGCGCGCCGTCGCGGCTTGCGCGGGCTCCGTCGGGCGTCGGGGCTGGTGCGTCACGTCGGGTCGGCACCCCTCCCGGTCGGGAAGCGGGGTGCGCGCCTCACGCGCTCGGCGCCCCCCGCCGCGCGTCCTCCGCGGCCCGCTCGGCCTGCTCGACGCGCCAGCCCGCCTCCTTCTCGATCCACTCGTTGTCCTGCGGGAAGTCCTCGGCGCTCGTCACGCGTCGCACCTCGAGCTTGGATCCGGGTCCGAGCGGGCAGCGCTTCGCCCATTCGGCGGCCTCCTCGCCGGTCGCGACGTCGATGATCCAGAACCCGTTGAAGAGCTCCTTGGTCTCGCCGTAGGGGCCGTCGGTGATGAGCGGCGGCTCGGCCGAGAAGTCGACGACGAAGCCCTCGCTCGCATCGGCGAGCCCCTCGCCGGCGAGCATCACGCCCGCTTTCATCATCTCCTCGTTGTAGCGGCCCATCGCCTCGATGACCTGCTCGAACGGCAGGTCCCGGTAGGCCTCGACCGCCTGGTCGGTGGCCCGCATGATCAGCATGTACTTCGGCATCGTGGTCGGCTCCTCGCGTGTCCGGGTCGCGTCTCGACCCTCTCACTGACGACGTCGAACGGGAAGCGTCCCGATCGACACCTTCGCCGACATCCGCCGGAATCAGAGGCCGAGGGTCTGGATGGTCGCCCGAATGGCGTCACCGGATGCCGCGAGCAGGCCGGCCTCGTGCTCGGACATCGGCGTCTCCGCGATCGGGAACGCCCCGTCGCCGCCGACGACCGAGGGCATCGACAGCGCGACCCCGTCGAGCCCGAACGCACCGGAGTGCACGGTCGAGACCGGGAGCACGGCGTGCTCGTCGTCGAGCAGCGCCTCGACGATCCGCGCGCCGGACAGGCCGATCGCGTAGTTCGTCGCGCCCTTCCCGCGGATCACGGTGTACGCCGCGTTGCGCACCTCCGACGCGATGCCGTCGAGCTCGTCGCGCGTGAACGGCTCGCCGCCCGCCCAGTCGAGGATCGGCACGGGCCCGATGCGCGCGTTCGACCACAGCGGGAACTCGGTGTCGCCGTGCTCGCCGACGATGTCGGCGTGCACGCTCGCGGTCATGACCCCGGCGCGCCTGGCGAGCAGCCAGCGCAGGCGAGAGGTGTCGAGCACCGTGCCCGAGCCGATGACGCGCTCGGGCGGCAGCCCGGTGATGCGCTGAGCGGCGACGGTGAGCACGTCGACCGGGTTCGTCACGAGCACGTAGATCGCGTCGGGCGCGCGCTCGAGCAGGTCCGGGAGCAGGCGCTCGAGGATGCCGACGTTGGTGCCGGCGAGCTCCATCCGGCTCTGGCCCGGCTGCTGCTTCGCGCCCGCGGTGATCACGACGACGTGCGAGTCCGCGACGACGTCGAGGTCGGCGCCGCCGACGACGTTCGAGCGCGTGAACTGCGTGCCGTGCGCCAGATCGAGCACCTCGGCCTCGACCTTCTCGCGCGCGATGTCGTACAGCGCGACCTGGTTGGCCGACTCGCGGATGAGCGAGGCGTACACCAGGCTCGCGCCGACGCTGCCGGCGCCGATGACACTGAGCTTGGAGTTCTCGATCACCGCCATGCCGCTCAGGCTAGCGGCTCACTCCCACTCGATGGTCCCCGGCGGCTTCGACGTGACATCGAGCACGACGCGGTTGACCTCGCGCACCTCGTTCGTGATCCGGTTGGAGATCCGCGCGAGCACGTCGAAGGGCAGGCGGGTCCAGTCGGCGGTCATCGCGTCCTCCGACGAGACGGGGCGCAGCACGATCGGGTGGCCGTAGGTGCGACCGTCGCCCTGCACGCCCACCGAGCGCACGTCGGCGAGGAGCACGACCGGGCACTGCCAGATCTGGTCGTCGAGGCCCGCGGCGGTCAGCTCGGCGCGCGCGATGGCGTCGGCCTCGCGCAGCACCTCGAGGCGATCGCGGGTGACCTCGCCGACGATGCGGATGCCGAGGCCCGGGCCGGGGAACGGCTGGCGGCCGACGATCGCCTCCGGCAGTCCCAGCTCGCGGCCGATGGCGCGCACCTCGTCCTTGAAGAGGGTGCGCAGCGGCTCGACGAGCTCGAACTCCAGGTCCTCAGGCAGCCCGCCGACGTTGTGGTGGCTCTTGATGTTCGCCGTCCCCGTTCCGCCGCCGGACTCGACGACGTCGGGGTAGAGCGTGCCCTGCACGAGGAACTTCACGGCCTCGCCCTCGGCGGCGGCCTCGGCGATGAGGTCGCGCTCGGCCTGCTCGAAGGCGCGGATGAACTCGCGCCCGATGATCTTGCGCTTCTCCTCGGGGTCGGTGACGCCCTCGAGCGCGGAGAGGAAGGTGTCGGCCGCGTCGATCGTCACCAGGCGCACGCCCGTGGCCGCGACGTAGTCCTCCTGCACCTGCTCGCGTTCGCCCTTGCGGAGCAGCCCGTGGTCGACGAACACCGCGGTGAGCTGGTCGCCGACGGCCTCGTGCACGAGCGCGGTCGAGACGGCCGAGTCGACGCCACCCGAGAGCGCCGAGATGACCCTCGCCGAGCCGACCTGCTCGCGGATGCGCGCGACCTGCTCGGCGATCACGTTGTCGGGGTTCCAGTCCGCGGGGATCCGTGCTGCCTTGTGCAGGAAGTTCTCGATGACGTCCTGCCCGTAGGGCGAGTGCTTGACCTCGGGGTGCCACTGCACGCCGTAGAAGCCCTGCTCGTCGCTCGCGAAGGCCGCGACGGGGGTGGTCGCGGTCGAGGCGAGCACCTCGAAGCCCTCGGGCGCGACGGCCACCGAGTCGCCATGGCTCATCCACACCGTCTGGTGGTCGGGCTGCCCGCCGAGCAGCAGGTTGCCGTCGTCGACGCGCACGGTCGCGGGCGTCGAGCCGTACTCGCGGTGCCCGGTGTGGGCGACCTCGCCGCCGAGCTGGCGCGCCATGACCTGGAAGCCGTAGCAGATGCCGAGCGTGGGCACGCCGAGTTCGAGGATGCCGGGGTCCAGCGACGGCGCCCCGGGCTCGTACACCGACGACGGCCCTCCCGAGAGCACGATGCCGACGGGGTCCTTCGCACGGACCTCCTCGGCCGTGATCGTGTGCGGCACGATCTCGGAGTAGACGGACGCCTCGCGCACGCGCCGGGCGATCAGCTGCGCGTACTGCGCGCCGAAGTCCACGACGAGGACGGGTCGCTGCTGGGTCTCGCTCACTGGGCGGCCTCCACGGGCTCGGAATCGGCGTCGGACCCGGGGCGCGCGGCCGCGGCATCCGCCTCGCGCGCCGCGAGGTAGTCGCGGACCTCGCGCCCGATGCGGGCCTCGAGGATGAAGGAGAGGAAGGGCACGATGCCGCCCGAGGCGAGCACGAGCAGGCGCCAGAACGGCCAGCGCATCAGGCTCCACAGGCGGAAGTTGCTGAAGAGGTACACGACGTAGAACCAGCCGTGCGCGATGAGGATGCCGGTCGACAGGTTCACGCCCGTCGCGGTCGACTCGAGCCCCTCGGGCGTCTCGATCACCGGCTCGAAGGCGAGCAGCCCGTTCGCGCCGAACGCGAAGAGCTCGAGGTGCCAGACGTACTTCAGCAGCATCTCGGCGCACAGCAGGAGGAGCATGACGCCCGTGATGTTCGAGGCGACCATGTAGAACTTCAGGGCCCCGCGGACGCGCGGGAGATCAGCCGATTTGGGCTCGAGGGGCATGGCGTCCAGTCTACGGGGCGTCCGGCTGGGCGATGGCCGAGACGGATGCCGCCCGGCGGCGGCGCACGGCGGCCGCGCGGCTACGAGCCGACGAGCTCGCGCGGCACCACGAACACGTCCACGAGGGCGCCGCCGCGCCAGAGCGTCATCTCGACCTCCCGGTCGATCGCGTCCTCGACCATGAGGCGCTGGATCGAGGTCGCGGTCACGATCCCGGTGCCGTCGAGGGTCACGGCGATGTCGCCGGGGCGGATGCCGGCGGCCCCGGCCGGGCTGCCCTCGACCACCGCGGTGACCTGCAGTCCGGTGACCGAGCCGATCCGCTCGGCGAGGACCGGCGCGAGGCGGACCTGCGCGCCCGCGATGCCGAGCCAGGCGCGACGCACGCGGCCGTGCGCCACGAGCGCGTCGACGATGGCGCGCGTCGCCGGGTTGATCGGCACGGCGAGCCCGAGTCCCACGCCCGCGACGGCGGTGTTCACCCCGACCATCCGCCCCCGCCCGTCGGCGAGCGCGCCGCCGCTGTTGCCCGGGTTCAGCGCCGCATCGGTCTGGATGACCTCGTCGACGACCCGACCGGCCGCCGTCGGCAGCGACCGGCCGAGGTTCGAGACGATGCCGGCCGTCACGCTTCCGGCGAGGCCGAGCGGCGTTCCGAGGGCGACGACGAGCTGCCCGACCCGCAGCGAGCGGGCGTCGCCGAGCGGCACGGGCGACGGGACGCGTCCGTCGGCGCGGAGCACCGCGAGGTCGGAGAGCGGGTCCCGGCCGACGACGTCGGCCTCCACCGCCGTGCCGTCGCCGAACGCCGCCTCGACGCGGTCGGCGCCCGCGACGACGTGGGCGCTCGTCAGCAGCACGCCGTCGTCGGAGATGACGCTCGCCGACCCCGTCCCCGCCCCGCGACGCGAGCGCACGGCGAGGCTCGCCATCCTCGGCAGGAGGTCGCGGGCCACGCCGGAGACGACGCGCGAGTACGCGTCGAGCGGCTCCTCGGCGTGCTCGCCGCGCCGCTCCCCCGGACCCCCGAGATCGCTCACACCGGCATCCTCACCCCGTACCGGGGCCGTGCGGGCGGAGTTCGCCGCGAGCGGAACGACCGGTCAGTCGCGAGGCGCGGCGGCGCGCTCCTCCGCGGCTGCCGCCTCCGCGGCGTCGGCAGCCTCGGCGTCGAGTTCGGCCTGCTCGCGCTCGCGCTGCACGGCATCGAGCACCAGGCGGTACCAGAGGAACACCGCGAAGCCGGCGAACACGACCCACTCGACGGCGTAGAAGACGTTGAGCCAGTTCAGCTCCGCCTCCTGCTCGGGGGGCGGCGAGGAGATCGCGTCGAGCCCGGCGACGGGATCGGTCGCCGTGACGTACCCGAAGTACACGGGGCGGTCGTCGTACCCGGCCCACACGTTCACGAGGTGGGCGACCGCGACCGTCGTCATGGCCTGCGGATCCTGGTCGGGCTCCGGCGCGACGGGCGCCTCGGAGGGCAGGAACCGGCCGACGACCTCGACCTCGCCGCCGTCCGCCGCGGCCGCGCGATCCACCTCGGCGAGCGCCGTGCGCGCGGACTCCTCGTCGGAGGTCCAGCCGAGTGCGACGGGGAGCCCGCCGGCCGCGGCATCCGTCACCTCGAGGTGCGCGACGACCCACCAGCCGGCCACGCCGTCGTTCAGGCGCCCCTGCACGAGAACGGTGTCGCCGGGCACGATCGTGCCGCGCACGCTCACGCGCTGGGCGGTGGCCGCCTGCTCGGTGGGCCCGTCGGGCCGCACCACCTCGCCGAGCGGGCGCACCTGCTCGGTCGGACGCTCCTCGACGGTGGCCTGCTCCACCGCACGGTCGACCTGCCACTGCGCGAGGAGCGCGAAGCCCGCCGCGACGCCGAGGGCGGCGAGCAGGGCGAGCACCCACCGCGGGCGCAGCATCATCCGGAGCATGTCGCTCGGATTCTAGCCGGGCGGGATGCGCGGTTCCTGCCAGCGGCCGGCCCGCGATCCGCGCGGTCGGACGGCGGACGCCGCGGGGCGCCGGCCCCGCGGCATCCGCTCGCCTCGTCAGTCGACCGAGACGATGTCGGGCGCCTCGAGCCGCACCCGGTCCGCCGACTCGTCGTCGGGCTGCTCCTGCGAGGCGCGCTCGGCGGCGACGCGCTGCAGGTACCGCTCGACCTCGAGGGCCTCGCGCTCGGCGTCCCAGCCGAGCACGCCGGCCATGAGCTTCGCGGCGACCGGCGCGGCGGACACGCCGCGGTCCCAGGCCTCGATCGAGATGCGCGTGCGCCGGGCGAGCACGTCGTCCAGGTGCAGCGCGCCCTCGTGCGAGGCCGCGTACACCATCTCGGCGCCGAGGTAGTCGTCGGCGCCCGGCAGTGGCTCGCCGAGCTCCGGCGTCTCGCGGATCAGGTCGAGCAGTTCGTCGGTCATGGTGCCGTACCGGTTCAGCAGGTGCTCGATGCGCACCTTGTGCACGCCGAACGCCCGGGCGATCTTCCCGCGCTTGTTCCACGCCGCCTGATAGCCCTCCGCGCCGAGCAGCGGGATGTCCTGCGTCGTCGACTTCGGCACGCGCCCGTCGAGCGCGTCGGCGGCGGCGTCGATCGCGTCCTTCGCCATCACCCGGTACGTGGTCCACTTGCCGCCGGCGACGACGACGAGGCCCGGCACGGTGTGGGCCACGACGTGCTCGCGCGAGAGCTTCGAGGTCGACTCGCTCTCGCCGGCGAGCAGCGGACGCAGCCCCGCGAACACGCCCTCGACGTCCTCCCGCGAGAGCGGGATCGCCATCACGGCGTTGACGTGCTCGAGCAGGTAGTCGATGTCGGCCGCGGTCGCGGCGGGGTGCGCCTTGTCGAGGTTCCAGTCGGTGTCGGTCGTGCCGATGAGCCAGTGGCGCCCCCACGGGATGACGAACAGCACGCTCTTCTCGGTGCGGAAGATCATGCCCATCGCCGACTGGATGCGGTCGCGGGGCACCACGAGGTGGATGCCCTTCGAGGCGCGCACCTTGAACGTGCCGCGCTCGCCCACCATCCGCTGCGTGTCGTCGGTCCAGACGCCGGTCGCGTTGACGACCTGCTTGGCGCGGATCTCGAAGTGCTCGTCGGTCTGCAGGTCGTGCGCCTTCACGCCGACCACGCGCTCACCGACCTTCACGAACCCCTCGACCTTGACGCGGCTGGCCACGTGCGCGCCGTAGAACGACGCCGTCCGGGCGAGGGAGGCCACGTACCGCGCGTCGTCGACCTGCGCGTCGTAGTAGGTCAGCCCGCCGACCATCGAGTTGCTCGACAGCGACGGGATGGCCCGCATGACCTGCCGCTTCGAGAGGTGGCGGTGGTGCGGCACGCCCGGCGGGCGGCCGCCCGTGTAGCTGAAGACGTCGTAGAGCAGCATGCCCGCGCCGACGTACAACCGCTCGAACACCCGCTTCTGCAGCGGGTAGAGGAATCGCACGGGCTTGACCAGGTGCGGCGCGATCCGCTGCAGCAGCAGGCCGCGTTCGATGAGCGCCTCGCGCACGAGGCCGAAGTCGAGCTGCTCGAGGTAGCGGATGCCGCCGTGCACGAGCTTCGAGGACCGGCTCGACGTGCCGGACGCCCAGTCCCTGGCCTCGAGCAGCCCCGTCGAGAGCCCTCGGGTCACCGCGTCGAGCGCGGCCCCCGTGCCCACGATCCCACCGCCGACCACGAGGACGTCGAGTTCCTTCTCCTTGAGGCGGGCGATCGCCGCCTCCCGCTCCTCCGGTCCGAGCTTGTTCGAACGCGTCACCGTCTTCAGTCTCGCCATCGTGGCTCCCCATCCCCGGGCGGACCGCGGCGGCACCGCCCGTCCGTCCCCACGCTACCCGCTCCCCCTGCCGCGGTGCCATGGAATCTGCTGGGATGCGACGGGGTCGACGACGGACCCCCCGCGGGTGTATCGAGCCGGCGACTACACCGCCTGGTAGGGGGCGACGACGACCTCGACGCGCTGGAACTCCTTCAGGTCGGAGTACCCGGTCGTGGCCATCGACTTGCGGAGCGCCCCGACGAGGTTCGCGGTGCCGTCGGCCGCAGGTGCCGGACCGTACAGGATCTCCTCGAGCGGGGCCACCTGGCCCACCTGCACGCGCTGTCCGCGCGGCAGCTTCGCGTGGTGGGCCTCCTGGCCCCAGTGCCATCCGCCGCCGGGGGCGTCGGTCGCGCGCGCGAGCGCCGCGCCGAGCATGACCGCGTCGGCCCCGCACGCGACGGCCTTGACGATGTCGCCCGCCGCGCCCACGCCGCCGTCGGCGATCACGTGCACGTACCGGCCGCCGGACTCGTCGAGGTAGTCGCGGCGCGCGCCGGCGACATCCGCCACCGCGGTGGCCATCGGGGCGTGGATGCCGAGGGTCGCGCGCGTGGTCGACGCGGCGCCGCCGCCGAAGCCCACGAGGACGCCCGCCGCGCCCGTGCGCATGAGGTGCAGGGCCGCCGTGTACGTCGCCGCGCCGCCCACGATCACGGGCACGTCGAGCTCGTAGATGAACTTCTTGAGGTTCAGCGGCTCCTGGTTCTTCGACACGTGCTCGGCCGAGACGGTCGTGCCCCGGATGACGAAGAGGTCGACGCCGGCCGCGACGACCGTCTCGTAGAGCTCCTGGGTGCGCTGCGGCGAGAGCGCGCCGGCGACGGTGACGCCGGCGGCGCGGACCTCCGCCAGCCGGGCGGTGACGAGGTCGGGCTTGATCGGCTCCGCGTAGAGCTCCTGCATGCGCGCCGTGGCCTGCTCGTCGGGGAGGTTCCGGATCTCGGCGAGCGCCGGCTCCGGGTCCTCGTAGCGGGTCCAGAGTCCCTCGAGGTCGAGCACGCCGAGGCCGCCGAGCTGGCCCATCATGATCGCCGTGCGCGGCGAGACCACCGAGTCCATCGGGGCCGCCAGGAAGGGGATGTCGAACTGGTACGCGTCGATCGACCAGCCGACCGAGACGTCCTCCGGGTCACGGGTGCGCCGGCTCGGCACGATGGCGATGTCGTCGAACGCGTAGACGCGACGGCCCCGCTTGGAGCGGCCGATCTCGATCTCCTGGGTCACCCGTCAACCCTACCGAAGGGCCCCGGCGAGCGACACGGATGCCTCGTCGGCTGCCCGCGTCTCAGCGTGCCCGTGCGACGCGCGCCTCGTCGAACACCGCCTCGTCCGCCTCGACGACCTCGCCGTCCGAGCGGAAGACCAGGTACCGGTCGAACGCCCGCGTGAACCACCGGTCGTGCGTGACGGCGAGCACCGTGCCGTCGAAGCGGGCGAGCGCGTCCTCGAGCGCTTCGGCGGAGACCAGGTCGAGGTTGTCGGTCGGCTCGTCGAGCAGCAGCAGCGTCGCGCCCGAGAGCTCGAGCAGCAGGATCTGCAGTCGCGCCTGCTGCCCGCCCGAGAGGGCCTCGACTCGCTGCTGCGCGGCGCCCGCGAGTCCGTACCGGTCGAGTGCCGAGCTCGCGGCCTCCCGCGCCATCCCCTCGCGGTTCGCATCGCCGCGATGGAGGATGTCGAGCAGGGTGCGCCCGCGCAGGCCGGGCAGCTCGTGGCCCTGCGCGAACCACCCGGGCACGACCCGGGCGCCGAGCACGGCCCGACCCTCGTGCGGCACGACCGCGAGGCTCGCGCCGACGTCGGTCCGGTGGCCCTTGGCCGGATCGGGGTCCGTGCCGCCGGCCGCGAGCAGGCGGAGGAAGTGCGACTTCCCCGACCCGTTCGAGCCGAGCACGGCGACCCGGTCGCCGTACCAGACCTCGAGGTCGAACGGCCGCATCAGTCCGCTGAGCTCGAGTCCCTCGCACACCACGGCCCGCTTGCCGGTGCGCGATCCTCGCAGCCGCATCGACACGGCCTGCGCCGGGGGCCGTTCCTCGGGCGGGCCGGCCTCCTCGAACCGGCGCAGCCGCGTGAGCGCGGCCTGGTAGCGCGAGGCCATGCCGTCGTTGTACGTGGCCTTGACCTTCAGCGTCCGGACGAGCTGCTCCAGTTGCGCGTGCTGCTCGTCCCAGCGGCGACGCAGCTCGTCGAGCCGCGCGAACCGCGCATCGCGCGCGGCGTGGTAGCCCCGGAAGCTCCCGCCGTGCACCCAGGCCGTGCTGCCGGCGGCGCCGACCTCGAGCGTGACGATCCGATCGGCCGCCCGGGCGAGCAGCTCGCGGTCGTGCGAGACGAGCAGCACGGTCTTCGGCGTGGCCTTCAGCTGCTGCTCGAGCCACCGCTTGCCCGGCACGTCGAGGGAGTTGTCCGGCTCGTCGAGCACGAGCACCTGCTCCGGCCCGCGGAGGAGCGCCTCGAGTGCCAGCCGCTTCTGCTCGCCGCCCGAGAGCGTCGACAGCTCGCGCCACCTGGCGCGTTCGAACGGCACGCCGAGCGCGGCGACCGTGCAGCGGTCCCAGACGACCTCCTGGTCGTACCCGCCCGCCTCGGCGTACTCGGCCAGCGCCGACGCGTAGCGCATCTGCGTCGCCGTGTCGTCGGCGTCGATGAGCGCCTGCTCGGCCGCCTCGAGCTCGATCGCGGCCGCGCGGACGCGTGCGGGGGCGACGGACACGAGCAGGCCGTGCACGGTGCGGTCGACGCCGTCGACCACCTCGCCCCGACCCACGAACTGGTCCATGACGCCGAGGCCGCCCTCGACCTGCACGCTGCCCTCGTCGGGCCGGAGCTCGCCGCGGATGATCCGCAGGAGCGTGGTCTTGCCCGCGCCGTTCTGCCCGATGAGGGCCGTCCTCCGACCCTCCGCGACGCGGAACGCGAGGTCGGAGAGCAGCGGCCTGCCGTCGGGGAGGGAGAAGGAGACGCCGTTGACGTCCACGAAGCCCATGGTGCGCCGATTCTGTTGGAGATCGCGGCCGAGCCGCACCGCCCGACGGGCAGCCGACCAGACTACACAGCCCGGTTGCGTGCCGCGAGCAGCGGCGATCCCGGTGGCGGGCCGGGCCGCCCGGGGGCAGGCTGGGGCCATGCATCGCGTCGCCGCCGATCCGCTCGACCAGCTCCGCACCCGCACGAGCGCGAAGTGGCGCAGCTACGACGCCGACGTGCTGCCGCTGCCGATCGCGGAGATGGACTTCCCCCTCGCGGAACCGATCGCCGAGGCGCTGCACGCCGCCGTCCGCCGCTCGGACACGGGGTACAACTGCGGGAGCCGGCCGGTGGCCGAGGCGTTCGCGCCGTTCGCCGCCGACCGGCTCGGCTGGGAGATCGACCCCGCGCGCGTGGGCTGCGTCTCCGACGTGAGTGCGGGGATCGTCGAGATCCTCCGCCGCGCCGTGCCGGCCGGTTCCGGGGTCGTGATCACGCCGCCGATCTACCCGCCGTTCTTCGACCTCGTGACCGAGGCGGGGGCGCGCGTCGTCGACGTGCCGCTCGCGGGCGGCATCGACGCCGGGTGGCGCCTCGACCTCGACGGCATCGGGGCCGCGTTCGAGCGCGGCGCGCGCGCCATGGTGCTCTGCAACCCGCACAACCCGGTCGGGTTCGTGCCGACCCGTGACGAGCTCGCCGCGCTCGCCGACCTCGCGGCCCGGTTCGACGCGACGATCGTCGCGGACGAGGTGCACGGGCCGCTGGCGCAGCCCGAGTCGCCGTACGTGCCGTTCCTGACGGTCTCGGATGCCGCGCGCGAGCACGGGCTCGCGGTGACCGCCGCCAGCAAGGCCTTCAACCTCGCCGGCCTCAAGGCCGCCATGGTCGTGACGGCGAGCGCGCGCGGGGACGCCGTCCGCGAGTCGTTCCCGTACGAGGTCGAGTGGCGCATGGGGCACTTCGGCGCGATCGCGTCGATCGCCGCCTTCCGCCACGGGGCGACCTGGCTCGACGGCGTCATCGCCGCGATCGACGACAACCGCCGGCTGCTCGCAGACCTGCTGGCCGACGAGCTGCCGACGGTGCGGTACCGGATGCCGGAGGCGACCTACCTCGCCTGGCTGGACCTCAGCGCGCTCGGGTGGGGCGACGACCCGGGCGCGGTCGCGCTCGAGCGCGCCCGTGTCGCGCTGGCCAACGGACCGCACTTCGGCGCCGAGGTCGGGCGCGGGCACGCGAGGCTGAACCTCGCGTGCTCGCCCGAGGTCCTCTCGGAGGCGATCACCCGGATCGCCGACGCGCACGACGCCTGAGGCCGTCGCCGGGCCGGGCGGCCGGGGTCAGCGCGTGTAGTTCGGCGCCTCGACGACGAACTGCACGTCGTGCGGGTGCGACTCCTTGAGGCCGGCGGGCGTGATCCGCACGAAGCGGCCCTTCGTCTTCAGCTCCGCGACCGTGCGCGCGCCGACGTAGAACATCGACTGGCGCAGGCCGCCGACGAGCTGGTAGGCCACCGCCGAGACGGGGCCCCGATAGGGCACCTGGCCCTCGATGCCCTCGGGGATGAGCTTCTCGTCGCTCGGGACGTCGGCCTGGAAGTAGCGGTCCTTGGAGTACGACGTCTTCTTGCCGCGCGTCTGCATGGCGCCCAGCGAGCCCATGCCCCGGTACGCCTTGAACTGCTTGCCGTTCTGGAAGACCAGCTCGCCCGGGCTCTCGGCGGTGCCCGCGAGGAGCGAGCCGAGCATGACGGTGTCGGCGCCCGCGACGAGGGCCTTCGCGATGTCGCCCGAATACTGCAGGCCGCCGTCGGCGATGAGCGGCACGCCCGCGGGCTTCGTGGCCCTGGACGCCTCGTAGACGGCGGTGACCTGCGGCACGCCGACTCCGGCGACCACGCGCGTGGTGCAGATCGAGCCGGGGCCCACGCCCACCTTGACGGCATCGGCACCCGCGTCGACGAGCGCCTTGGCGCCCTCGTAGGTGGCGACGTTGCCGCCGATCACGTCGATGTGCGCGAAGGTGGGGTCGGCCTTCAGGCGGCGGATGATGTCGAGCACGCCGGCCGACTCGCCGTTGGCGGTGTCGACCACGATCACGTCGACGCCGGCATCGCGCACGGCCTCCGCGCGCTCCCAGGCCTCGCCGAAGAAGCCGATCGCGGCGCCGACGCGGAGTCGGCCCTCCGAGTCCTTCGTCGCGTTCGGGTACTGCTCCGACTTGTCGAAGTCCTTCACGGTGATCAGCCCGGTGAGTCGGCCCGCGTCGTCGACCAGCGGCAGCTTCTCGACCTTGTGCTGCGCGAAGATCGCGACCGCCTCGTCCGGGTCCATGCCGACCCGGCCCGTGATCAGCGGCGCCGTCGTCATCACGTCCGCGACCTTCGTGGTCGGCTTCTCGAAGTCGGAGACGAAGCGCATGTCGCGGTTCGTGATGATGCCGACCAGCACGCCGTCGGCGTCGACCACCGGAAGGCCGCTCACGCGGTACGTCGCGCACAGTTCGTCGACCTCGGCCACGCTGGCATCCGGAGTCGTCGTGACCGGGTTGGAGACCATCCCCGACTCGCTTCGCTTCACGCGGTCGACCATGTCGGCCTGCTCGGCGATCGAGAGGTTGCGGTGCAGGATGCCGATGCCGCCCTGGCGGGCCATGGCGATGGCCATGCGCGCCTCGGTCACGGTGTCCATCGCCGCGGAGAGCAGGGGCGTGGCCACGGTGATGCGCTTGGTCAGGCGCGAACTGGTGTCGGCCTCGCTGGGGATCACGTCGGTGTGCCCCGGCAGCAGGAGGACGTCGTCGTACGTGAGTCCAGTGAATCCGAACGGATCGGCCTGATCCATGTCGCCCCTTCGTTTCGAGTCGTGCTCGATCGCCCGCGGTCCGCGGGTCGCGGGCACGGGCGCATCGTCGCGGTACAGGAAGTTTAAGCGAGTTTGCGCGCGCGGCATTCCCCGGATAACAATCGAGGGCCGTTTGTGCCCCGCTGCGAAACACCTGGGACATAATCGGGTCGTACTGTGACGACGTCGTCGCAGGAAAGGCGAACCCGGCCGACCCCCATGCCGGGACCTTTGGAGGTTCAGTGGAATCCACGCAATCAGTCCGCCCACGCTCACGTGGGAGGTGGCTCCTCCTCCTCGGACTCCTACTGTCCGCACTCACTCTGTCCGGCATCGCAGCGTCCCCTGCGATGGCGGACGAAGGGGGTACGGACGCGGAGCCCACCGCGGAGGAGTTCGAGTTCTTCTTCACCGGCAACGTCCAATTCGAGGGTGACCCCCTCGAAGGCGTGCGCATCACGGTCGAGGGCAGCGGCTTCGAGGCCGAGACCGAGACCGACGCCGACGGGCGCTGGCAGGTCGGCGTCCCCGAGAAGGCCGAGTACGAGCTCACGCTCGACGAGGACACCCTTCCCGACGGCGTCGTCGTCGAGGACGGACAGGCCACGGTCACGTCCGAGTTCGGGCTCACGAGCCGCAAGGCGGTGAACTTCTTCCTCGGCGAGGGCCAGCGGGTCACCGTCAACCTGTTCGACCAGATCATCGAGCGCACGGTGAACGGCATCAACTTCGGCCTGCTCCTCGCGCTCGCCGCGATCGGGCTCTCGCTCATCTTCGGCACCACCGGCCTGTCGAACTTCGCGCACGCGGAGCTCATCACGTTCGGTGCGTTGATGGTCCTGACGTTCGGAGTCGATCTCGCGTGGCCCCTCTGGCTCGCGATCATCGCGGCGCTCGTGCTGAGCGCGGCGCTCGGATGGACCCTGGACGCCGGGCTCTGGAAGCCGCTCCGGCGCCGGGGCGTCGGCGTCATCCAGCTGATGATCGTCAGCATCGGCCTCTCGCTCGCGATGCGGTACACGTACCAGTTCTTCTACGGCGGGTCGACGAGGCAGCTGCCCGGAGCGACGCTTCCCTCCGACATCCGGTTCGGTCCGGTCGCCCTCTCCTGGGTCGACGTCGTGAGCATGGCGGTCAGCGTCGTGGTGCTGCTCGGCGTGGCGTACTTCCTGCTGCGCACGCGCACGGGCAAGGCGACGCGCGCGGTGTCCGACAACGCACCGCTCGCCGCGGCGAGCGGCATCGACGTCGACCGCGTCATCCGGATCGTCTGGGTGCTCGGCGCACTGCTGGCGGGTCTCTCCGGCATCCTCTGGGCCTACTTCCGCCCCGGGGTCAGCTGGGACATGGGCTTCCAGATCCTGCTGCTCATCTTCGCGGCGGTCACCCTCGGCGGACTGGGCACCGCGTTCGGCGCCCTCGTCGGATCCCTCATCGTGGGCCTGTTCGTCGAGCTGTCGACGCTCTGGCTCCCGAGCGACATGAAGTACGTCGGTGCGCTGGTCATCCTGATCCTCGTGCTGCTGTTCCGGCCCCAGGGAATCCTCGGCCGCCAAGAGAGAATCGGATAGGAGGCCCGCGACATGATCGACTGGGGAGCAATCTTCGGAAACGCGGCGATCGAGCTGATCAGCCCGACGACCGCCGCCTACGCCCTGGCCGCACTGGGTCTCGCGATCCACTTCGGCTTCACCGGCCTGCTGAACTTCGGTCAGGCGGGATTCATGCTGCTCGGCGCCTACGGGTACGCCATCCCGGCACTGAAGCTCGGCTGGCCGTGGTGGGCGTGCATCCTGTCCGCCCTCGTGGCATCGGTGATCTTCGCGCTCATCCTCGGTATCCCGACGCTGCGGTTGCGGGCGGACTACCTCGCCATCGTGACCATCGCCGCAGCCGAAGTGCTGAGGCTGACGTTCACGACGAACGAGTTCCAGCCGGTGACCGGTTCGGCCAACGGCCTCTCCGAGTACCAGCGCGACCTGCTCACGCTGAACCCACTGCCCGACGGGCGCTACGGGTTCGGTCCGTGGGTGTTCAGCGACCGCGCCTGGTTCTTCCTAATCATCGGATGGATCGTCGTGATCCTCGCCGCGGTCCTCACGTGGCTCCTGATGCGCAGCCCGTGGGGCCGCGTGATCAAGGGCATCCGCGAGGACGAGGACGCCGTGCGCGCCCTGGGCAAGAACGTGTACTCGTACAAGATGCAGAGCCTCATCCTCGGTGGCCTGTTCGGAACGCTCGCGGGCATCATCTTCGTGCTGCCACGCGCGGTGGTGCCGAGCTACTTCCAGCCGACGCTGACGTTCTTCATCTACGCGATCCTGCTGCTGGGCGGGGCCGCGACCATCCTGGGGCCGATCCTCGGTTCCATCGTCTTCTGGGTGCTCCTCTCGTTCTTCTCGGGCTTCGTCGCCCGAGCGGTCGAGGCGGGATGGCTGCCGTTCATGACACAGGTCCAGGCCGGTCAGCTGCGGTTCATCCTCGTCGGCGTGGCGATCATGTTGCTCGTGGTCTTCATGCCACAGGGCATCCTGGGCAACAAGAAGGAGTTGGCCTTTGTCAAGTGAGAACACTCCCAGTGCCAAGCCGGTGAAATCGACCGGCCTCCACGTCGGCGAGCCCGCCCCGGGCGTCAAGAAGGTCGACCCGATCCTCGTGGCCGACGGCGTCAAGCGCACCTTCGGCGGCCTCACGGCGGTCGACGTCGAGCACGTCGAGATCCCGCGGAACGCCATCACGGCGCTCATCGGGCCGAACGGTGCCGGCAAGACGACCTTCTTCAACCTGCTGACCGGGTTCGACAAGCCCGACACGGGAACCTGGTCGTTCGAGGGCCGTTCGCTCGCGCACGTCCCGGCGTACAAGGTCGCCCGCATGGGCCTCATCCGCACCTTCCAGCTCACGAAATCCCTCGGCCTGCTCTCGGTCATGGACAACATGAAGCTGGGCGCCAAGGACCAGGCGGGCGAGAACATCTTCCGCGGCCTCATCCCGTCGTTCTGGCGCAAGCAGGAGAACGAGATCGAGGGCAAGGCCGACGACCTGCTCACGCGGTTCAAGCTCGACGCGAAGAAGGACGACTACGCCGCGAGCCTCTCCGGCGGGCAGCGGAAGCTGCTCGAGATGGCGCGGGCGCTCATGAGCGACCCCACGCTGGTGATGCTCGACGAGCCGATGGCCGGCGTCAACCCGGCGCTGACCCAGTCCCTGCTCGACCACATCCTCGACCTCAAGGCGGAGGGCATGACCGTGCTCTTCGTCGAGCACGACATGCACATGGTGCGGCACATCGCCGACTGGGTCATCGTCATGGCCGAGGGCAAGGTCGTCGCCGAGGGCGACCCGCACGAGGTCATGCAGGATCCGGCCGTGATCGACGCCTATCTCGGAGCCCACCACGACTCCGACCTGGGCGCGACCGACACGGGCCATGTCACGGTGCTGAAGGAGCTCATCGATGACGAACAGTGAACCCACGACGACTCCGGTGATGGAGCCCGAAGGCGACATGGTCGTCGAGGTGCGCGACGTCACGGCGGGCTACCTGCCCGGCGTCAACATCCTGAACGGATGCTCGCTCACGGCCCGGCAGGGCGAGCTGATCGGCATCATCGGCCCGAACGGCGCCGGCAAGTCGACGCTGCTCAAGGCGATCTTCGGCCTCGTGAAGGTGCGCGAGGGCGGGATCTTCCTGCAGGACCAGGAGATCACCAACCTCAAGGCGAACAAGCTGGTCGCCAAGGGCGTGGGGTTCGTCCCGCAGACGAACAACGTGTTCCCGTCGCTCACCATCCAGGAGAACCTCGAGATGGGCATCTTCCAGAAGCCCAAGGACCTCAAGCACCGCCTCGAGTTCGTGACCGAGATCTTCCCGGATCTCAAGAAGCGACTCGCGCAGCGGGCGGGCTCCCTCTCGGGCGGTGAGCGCCAGATGGTCGCCATGTCGCGCGCCCTGATGATGGGTCCGCACGTCCTGCTGCTCGACGAGCCGAGCGCCGGCCTCTCGCCGGTGCGCCAGGACGAGGCGTTCCTGCGCGTCAAGGAGATCAACCGCGCGGGCGTCACGACCATCATGGTCGAGCAGAACGCGCGTCGATGCCTGCAGATCTGCGACCGCGGCTACGTGCTCGACCAGGGCCGCGACGCGTACACCGGCACTGGGCGCGACCTGCTCAACGACCCGAAGGTGATCGGGCTCTACCTGGGCACGCTCGGACAGGACGAGTAGCCCTCCGAGGGCGCCGGCAACGGGGGCGGGGATGCGAGGCATCCCCGCCCCCGTTCTCGTGCGCGGAGGCCTCTCGTGCGGCGCGTGCGACGTTCGCGAGCGTTCCCGCGGCCCCCGGGAGGGCCGAGTGCCGGGGCGCGACGTCGTGCGATGCCAGAAGCACCCGCCCAGGACAGGACGGGCGCGCGCCGGATGCTCGGCGGTGCCCACCGGCGGGATGGAGCCGACGGTACCGACCGCAGGTGCGGCGGCTCGCCGGCGACGGCCCCGACGCCGCCGGCGCTCCCGGGTCACGGGCGCCGCGACTCCGCGGGTGCGCCGCGACCGCGACGCAGCCGGACGGCGCAGCGCAGACGGCCGGCGCGGACGGCAGGGCAGGCGGGGCCGGCGCTCGGCCCGGCACGGGTGGCCTGGCGTGCGGCGTGATCAGAAGGCGCCCCAAGGCGTCAGGCGGCGTCAGGCGGCGGTCAGGCGGCGCCAGGTCGCGCAGGCGCCACCAGAACGGCGACGCGGCGTCCCGGCCGTCTGCCGGGGGCCGACGCGGGCAACGGCGACGCAGGTCTCGAGTCGCCATGACGCCGCGAGTCCGAGTGCGTACGTCGCAGCGACTGGGCGTAACCGGGCGATCAGGTGACCGGGCGGCCGGCGATCAGGTGACCGGGCGGCCGGCGATCAGGTGACCGGGCGGCCGGCGATCAGGCGATCGGGCGATCGGGTGATCGGGCGATCGGGCCGGCCACGACCGCGTCCGTGATCGCCCCGAGCACGCCGAAGGGCCCCGGCCGAAGCCGGGGCCCTTCGTGGGGTGAACGATCAGCCGTCGCCGATGCGCTCGTAGGTGTTGTCGTCCTTGTACTCGTAGATGCCGATGGTCGCCTCGGTCGGGTCGCCGTTCTCGTCGAACGTCACCGGGCCGGAGGGGCCGTCGTAGTCGATCTGCTGGCCCTCGGCGAGCAGCTCGGCACCGGCCGAGAAGGTGTCGACCGTCTCGCCCTCGCCCGAACCACCGGAGACCTGCTGCAGGTACGCCGCGATGTCGGCACCGTCGGTGCTGTTCGCCGCGTAGGCCGCGAGCGCGATCAGGATGAGCGCGTCGTAGGACTCGGCCGCGTAGCTGTAGTCGGTCAGGCTCGAGTCGACCTCGAGCAGGCGGTCGGTGAAGTCACCGAGCGTGCCGACGTCGAGACCGGGCAGCGTGCCCTTCGAACCGGTGACCAGGCCCGGAGCGAAGTCCGCGCTGTAGTCCGCCAGGTTGCCGTCGACGAAGTACAGCTGGTCACCCGGGTAGCCGGAGCCGACGAGCGCCGGCGTGATGATCTTCGCCTGATCGAACGTGATCAGCGCGATCGCGTCCGGGTTCTGCGCGGTGACCTCGGAGATCTGCGCGTCGAAGCTCGAGTCGCCCTCGTTGAAGAGCGCCTCGGCGACGACCTCGCCGCCGGCGGCCTCGAACGCGTCCTTGGTGAACTGCGCGAGACCGGTGCCGTACGCGTCGTTCAGCACGATCATGCCGAGGGTGGCGTTGCCGTCCTCCGCGATCAGGTTGCCGAGGACCTCGCCCTGCAGCACGTCGGACGGAGCCGTGCGCCAGTACAGGTTGTTGTCGTCGTAGTCGGTGAAGTCCGCCGAGGTGTTCGCCGGCGAGAACTGCACGACGCCGGCGGCGACGATCTGGTCGATGACGGTCTTCGAGACGCCCGACGAGGCCGCACCGATGATCGCCGACACGTCCTGCGAGAGGAGGTCGGTGACCGAGACGGTCGCCGTGTCGGTCGTGGTGTCGCCCGAGTCGCGGTAGACGACCTCGACCGTCATGCCCATGTCGGCGTCGTTGATGTCCTGCGCGGCGAGCTCGACGCCGGCCTCCTCAGGCGGGCCGAGGAAGGCCAGGGCACCCGACTGCGGCAGGATCGTGCCGACCTTCAGGGTCAGATCGCGGTCACCCGCCTCGATCGACTGCGCGTCGCCGGACGCCGCGGGCGCCTCCGACTCGGCCGGTTCGGTGTCGCCGCCCGTGCTGCACGCGGTGAGGAGGAGGGCGGAGACGCCAGCGATGGCGACGCCCGTCCAAGCCGCGCGAGTCGAGCGCGAGGCATTGGCCCTCGCGAATACGCTCATGATGCTCCTTGGGACTGAAGGATCGGTACACAATCAGCGCCTGACGACGCCGGTGTATCGACCGTATTGCCCGCCCACAGGCGACACAAGATTGCCGCGGTCACAACCCGGTAACGCACACGGAATCGTTACCTGTGCCCCGTCGGGCGCGCGGGGAGCGCACGAAACCGCCGTTCAGGCGCATGTTCGCGCACGATCGCGGCCGACGCCCGCCCCACGCCCCACCCCCGTCCGGGGGGACTCAGACCGGCTCGAGCGACGCCGCGCGACGCGCCGCCCTGGCGCCGCGCACCAGGTCGAACGTGAGCACGCCGAGCGCCACCCAGACCAGGGCGAATCCGATCCACCGCTCGAGCGGCATCGGCTCGCGGAGCACCAGGACGCCCACGACGAACTGGATGAACGGGGCGAAGTACTGGATGAAGCCCATGTAGGTCAGCGGCAGCCGGCGCGAGGCGGCCGCGAAGAGCAGGAGCGGCACCGCGGTCACGGCTCCGGCAGCGAGCAGCAGCGTGGTGTGCCACCCGCTCACCGTGCCCATCGTGAGCCCGCCCGTGGAGGCGACCACGACGAGGAGCGCGGCGGCCGCGGGCGCGAGCCAGGCGGTCTCGAGCGTGAGCCCCGAGATCGCATCGACCCGCGGACCGACCCGCTTCTTGATCAGGCCGTAGAAGCCGAAGCTGAACGCCAGCACGAGCGCGATCCACGGCAGTCGGCCGTACCCGAACGCGAGCACCGCCACCGCGACGATGGAGATGCCCACGGCGGTCCACTGCAGCGGGGTGAGCCGCTCGCGCAGCACGAGCACGCCGAGGAAGACCGTCACGATGGGATTGATGAAGTAGCCGAGCGCGGCCTCGACGACCTGGCCGCTCATCGCGGCGTACACGTAGGTCAGCCAGTTCACGAAGATCAACGCGCCCGCGACGCCCATGGTGAGCACGACCCGGCGATCCCGCAGCAGCGCCCGGATCGCGTGCCAGGATCGCGTCACGGCGATCAGCGCGGCGCAGAACACGAGCGAGAGCAGGATGCGCCAGGCGACGATCTCGACCGGTCCGGTCGGCGCGAGGGCGAGGAAGTAGACGGGCAGGAAGCCCCAGAGCGAGTACGCCGACACGGCGTAGACGAGTCCGCCGCGGCTCACGCCCGCGGTCGTGGCGCTCGCCGGCGCCGTCGGGGTCGGAGCGGTTGGCACCGTGACAGCCTACGCGCGCGCCGGCGCATCCGACCCGGCGTCGGCTGCCGCGGATCGTCGACTTCCGGCCGAGACGACGACGCGGCCCGGATGCCGTGTGGCATCCGGGCCGCGGAAGCGTCGGTGTCGACTAGCGGACCACGACCGCGAGCACGTCGCGGGCCGACAGCACGAGGAAGTCCTCGCCGCCGAACTTCACCTCGGTGCCGCCGTACTTCGAGTAGATCACCTTGTCGCCGACGGCCACGTCGAGCGGCACGCGGTTGCCGTTGTCGTCGATGCGGCCCGGGCCGACCGCCACGACCTCGCCCTCCTGGGGCTTCTCCTTGGCGGTGTCGGGGATGACCAGCCCGGAGGCGGTGGTCTGCTCGGCCTCGACCTGCTTGATGACGATGCGATCCTCGAGCGGCTTGATGGAAACCGACACGGTTGACCTCTTTCTTGACGAAGACTGGGGTTAGCAGCCTCTGGACGAGAGTGCTAACCCCGAGTCTAGGGCGGTTCTGGCACTCGTGCAACGTGAGTGCCAGCGCGCGGCCCGGTGCTAGCGTGGCCGCGTGGAACGCGACGAGCTGGTGCGGCTGCTCTCCCCCGAGGGCCTCGAGCTGCTCGACTCGCTGCCGCCCTACTCCTCCCGCGCGGATGTCGTGAAGGTCGTCTCCGACCTCCGCAGCCGAGGCCACGACGCCGGGCTCGTCGCCGCCGTGCTCAGCCAGTCGCGACTGCGGACGAGGGCCAGGGCGAAGTTCGGGGAGTTCGCCGACCGGATGCTCTTCACGGAGCCCGGCCTCGAGCAGGCGACGCGCCTGCGGGTCGCCGCGCTGCACGCCGGCCGGTTCGCGCGGGCGGGGCTCCGCCACGTGGCCGACCTCGGGTGCGGCATCGGCGGCGACGCGCTGGCCATGGCGGCGGTCGACCTCGAGGTCACCGCGGCCGAGGCCGACGAGGTCACCGCCGCGGTCGCCGCATTCAACCTCACCCCGTTCCCGAAGGTCCGGGTCCTGCACGCGCGGGCGGAGGACGTCGCGCTCGGCGGCATCGACGCGGCGTGGCTCGATCCCGCGCGCCGGACCACCGCCGCCGGGACGACGACGCGACTCTCCGACGCCGCCGACTACTCCCCGTCGCTGGACTTCGCGTTCGGGCTCGCCGACCGGATGCCGGTGGGCGTCAAGCTCGGCCCCGGCACGGACCGCGACGTCGCGCCCGACGGCGCCGAGGCCCAGTGGGTCTCGGTCGACGGCGACGTCGTCGAGCTGGCGGTCTGGACGGGCGCGCTGGCGCGTGCCGGCGTGGGCCGGGCCGCGCTCGTCATCCGCGGCGACGCCGCGCACGAGCTGGTCGCGCCCGCCGACTCCGAGGATGCGCCCGTCGGGCCCGTCGGCGACTACGTGTACGAGCCGGACGGCGCGGTCATCCGGGCCCGGCTCATCGGCGACCTCGCCCGGTCGATGGGCGCGTGGATGCTCAGCGACGGCATCGCCTACCTGACCGGCGACCGGGAGGTCGCGACGCCGTTCGCCCGCGGCTTCCGCGTGCTCGAACGCCTCCCGGCCGACGAGCGCAACCTCCGGCGCGCGCTGCAGGACCGACAGGTCGGCACCCTCGAGATCAAGAAGCGCGGAGTCGACGTGGATCCTGCGGCATTGCGCACGCGACTGAAGCTCAAGGGCGCCGAATCGGCCACCGTCATCCTCACCCGCGAGGAGGGACGCCACGTGGCGCTGCTCGTCGAGCGCCTCCCCGGTGGCGAGGCTCAGGACGGGAGCGCCTCGAACACGATCGCGTAGTAGCCGAGCCAGACCCCGGAGAAGACCAGGCCCGTCACGCCGGTCCCGATGCCGACGAAGGCCAGCACGCGCCCGTGCTCCTCCCGCCGCAGGCCCAGCACGCCGAAGACGATCGCCGCGACCGAGAGCGGCAGCATCCAGCCGACGAACAACGAGGCGATCGCCCCGATCGATCCGATCACCGCACCGACGCGGCTGTAGACGCGACGCTGCTCGTCCTCCTCGGCGTCCTCCATCGGCATCGCCGGCTCGGGGCGGTGCACGGTGAGGAGCTGCCCCGTGGGAAGTCCGTGCAGTTCGGCCGTGTCGAACGGGACCTCGTAGCCGCGCTCGGGTGTCGCGGGGCCGGGCGGTGCGACCGGCCCGGGCGCAGCCGGCAGGGTCGGCGGAGCGGATGCGGGCACGCGCGGCGCGGCGGCCGGGGCCGGCCGTGCCGGCTCGTCTCGGCCGCGTTCGGGGTCGGGTCCGTCGGTCATCTCGCTCGTCTCAGTAGCCCCGCACGGCCCAGTCGCCGATCGCCAAGACCAGGCCCCACAGGACGAACGAGAGCAGCGCGATCCCGATGCCCACGAATCCGAGGATGATGCCGGTCAGCCACATCCCGCGGGCGGCGGGCTCCCGACTGCGCCCGAGGAAGCCCAGGACGACGGCGGCGGCGGGGACGAGCAGCTGCAGGATGCCGCCGGCCACCGGGATGATCGCGATCGGCGACCCGACCACGCCGATGACCCCGGCGATGAGGGAGATCAGGCTGAGCACCGACGTCGCCCCGGCCGGAGGACCGGACGCGGTCGCACCCGGTGCCGGCGCGCCGGGCGCCCTGTCGAACGGCCCGCCGACCGGCGGAGCCGCGGTCGGACCGACCGGCGGCACCGCGCCGACCGGAGCCGGCGGCGCGGGCGGTGCCGGAGCCGGCGGCGCGGACGGTGCCGGCGGCGCGGGTGGCGCCGGCACCTGCGTCGCCGGTTCCGCTCCCGCCTCCACGGTCGGGTCGACGGGCGATCCCGGAGGCGACGTCGCGCCGGAGGCCGGTTGCTCCGGCTCCGTCGGGCCGCCGGGCGTGCCGGGATCGCTCACGTCGAACCCCTTCCGTGGTGCGGATCGATGCCGATCAGTAGGTCTCGAACGAACCGGTGCTGAACGCGGCGCCGAGCACGGCGATCCAGACGATGCCGACGATGAGGCCGACGACGAGGCCGATGTAACCGATCACGAGGCCGGCGATCGCGAGGCCGCGGCCCTGCTCGCCGGTCTTCTTGATCTGGCTGAGCGCGATGTGGCCGGTGATGATCGCGACGAGGGAGATGAAGAACGCCGAGACCAGCGAGACGATGGCCAGGATGTTGGTCTTCTGCTCCGGCGGCGTCGCGTACGACGGCGCGCCGCCGTAGGCCGGCGCGGGCTGCGAAGCCGGTGCGGGCTGCGCCGGCGGGGCCGGCGGAGCGGGCTGGGCCGCCGGTGCGGGCGGCGGGGGCGGCGGCGGGACGTTCTGCGCGTTCTGGTCCGGCGCGCCGTCCGGCGTGGTGGGGTCGGTCATGGTGGCTGCTCCCTCTCGTGCAGGCGTGGACCCGGCAATGCTGGCAGCGCCGCACGGTCGTGTCAACGATCCGCGGTGCGCGTCGGCACCCCGCGTTCGCGGGGGTCCCCGCGCCCAGACTAGCGCGCGGGCGCTGGGGCGACGTGGGACCGACGACCCGGTGGGATCAGGTCCGGATCTCGGTCGCGGGCAGGGTGGAATCGGCGCCGAAGTCGAGCCCGGACGGCCCGTGGCCGGCCATGATCAGTCGGGCGGCCAGCGCGGCGATCATCGCGCCGTTGTCCGTGCACAGCGAGAGCGGCGGGATGCGCAGCGCGATGCCGGCCGCCGCCGCGCGCTCCTCCGCGACCTCTCTCAGGCGGCGATTGGCCACGACGCCGCCGCCGAGCAGCAGCCGGGGCACGCCGAGGTCCGTGCATGCGGCGATCGCCTTCGAGACGAGCACGTCGACCACCGCCTCGCGGAAGCTCGCCGCGACGTCGGCGAGCGGCACGGGCTCGCCGGCCGCCTCGCGCTGCTCGACCCAGCGCGCGACCGCGGTCTTCAGCCCGGAGAACGAGAAGTCGTATCGGTGCCGCTCGAGGTCCTTCGGCCGCGTCAGCCCGCGCGGGAAGCGGATAGCGGTCGGGTCTCCGCCGATGGCGGCGCGGTCGATCTCGGGGCCGCCGGGGTACGGCAGCCCGAGCAGCCGCGCGACCTTGTCGAAGGCCTCCCCGGCGGCGTCGTCGATGGTCTCGCCGAGCAGTTCGACGTCCGAGTCGAGGTCGCGCACGAGCAGCAGCGACGTGTGCCCGCCCGAGACCAGCAGGGCGATGCTCGGCGTCTCGAGCGGAGCGCCGCCGAGCAGGTCGGCGCCGACGTGCCCGACGAGATGGTTGACGGCGTAGACCGGCTTCTCGAGCGACAGGGCGAGCGCCTTCGCGGCACCGACGCCCACCATCAGCGCGCCGGCGAGGCCGGGGCCGCTGGTGACCGCGACCGCGTCGAGGTCGGCGAGCTCCACGGACGCCTCCTCGAGCGCCGAGCGGATCGTCGGGCCGAGCGCCTCGAGGTGGGCGCGTGCGGCGACCTCGGGCACGACGCCGCCATAGCGCGCGTGCTCCTCCATCGAGGACGCGATCGCGTTCGAGAGCAGTTCGGTCCCGCGCACGATCCCGACGCCGGTCTCGTCGCACGAGGTCTCGATGCCGAGGACCAGGGGCGCATCGCGGTTCACTGCGGACCTCCTGCGGTCGGGACGGTCGGCCCCGCGGTCGCGGCATCCGGTCCGACGCGGTCCGCCGGGCGCGCGACGGCGGGCGGCACGTCGAGGCGCATCGCGATCGCGTCGACGCCGTCGGGCTGGTAGTAGCCGCGTCGCACGCCGATCTCGGCGAAGCCGAGCGAGACGTAGAGCGACCGCGCGACGGGGTTGTCGGCCCGGACCTCGAGGAACAGCTCGGACGCGCCGCGACGTCGGGCCTCGTCGATGAGGGCGTGCATGAGCGCCCGCCCGAGCCCGGCGCCGCGATGCGCAGGGTGGACCGCGATGGTCTGGATGTCGCCCTGACCCGAGCCGCGCGGTGCGAGCAGGCCGGCGTAGGCGACCGGCTCGCGCGGCGCGGCGTCGTCGACGGCGACGAGGTAGTACGTGTGCTCGCTCGAGAGCTCGGACCGCATCGCCGACTCGGGCCAGGCGTCGGTCGCGAAGGTGGAGCGCTCGAGCCGCATGAGGGCATCGAGGTCGTCGCCGCCGGCTCGCCGGAGCATGAGGCTCATCGCAGCACCCGCTTCGCGGTCGACAGCGTCACGTCGGGAGCACGCAGGTACAGCGGCTGGTCGTCGGCGATCGGGAGCCGACCGGCCGCGACCGCGAGCTCGGCGAGCATTCCGAGGGCCCCGGCCGAGACGGTGCCGGCGTCGAGGCGGATGCCGCGGGGCGCCGGCACGGCGTCGCGCGGCTCGAGCCGCGGGGCGTCGAGCCGGATCGGGAGTCCATGGGCGTCGAGGCCGTCGTAGTCGGTCACGGCCGACTCGCGGCGACGGGCGTCGGTGACGACCTGCAGCGCGCCCGATCCGCCGGCCCGGTACCAGGCTCGCGCGATCGCATCGTGGCTCACGACGGGCACGACCTCTCGCGAGATGCCGAGCGCGAACGCCCGCGCGGCCGCGATGCCGACGCGCAGGCCCGTGAACGGGCCGGGTCCCATGCCGACCGCCACGCCCGACAGGCGACCCGGCGCGACGCCCGCCGTCGCGAGCACGTCGCGGATGCCGTCGCCGATGAGCTCGGCGTGCCGCATGGTGTCGTCGGTGCCGACCTCGGCGAGGATCCCCGCCTCCCGGTCGACGACGGCGACGCTCGTCCCGGTGGACGTGTCGATCGCGAGGAGCATGGCATCAAGCCTAGGGGCGTGCGGCCGGGCGTCCGCCGTGAGCGCTCGCGGCGCTCAGCCGAGACCGTCCGGGAGCTCGCCCTGCACCGCGAAGCGCGTGCCGGCCCAGCGCGGTCCGTGCCCGCGCAGCTCGACCGTCCTGGGCTCGTCGGCGTCGAGCTCCTCGTCGTGCGGGTCCGTCTCCGCCATCCCGTCGACCGCCGGGTCGGGCCGCTCGCTGCCCCGGCGCCGCACGATGACGACCTCGAGCCACGAGTCGCTGACGCCGTCGAGCAGGCCCGCGCCCCACTCGGCCACGACGACCGAGCGCGAGAAGTCGAGGTCGAGGTCCTCGAGCTCGGCGGCCGTGCCGAGCCGGTAGGCGTCGACGTGCACGAGCGGTGCGCCGCCGACGAGGCTCGGGTGGGTCCGGGCGAGCACGAAGGTCGGGCTCTGCACGGGTCCGCGGATCCCCAGGCCCTCGCCGATCCCTCGCGTGAGCGTGGTCTTCCCGGCGCCGAGCGGCCCGGTCAGCACCACGAGGTCGCCGGCGCGCAGCTCGTGGCCCAGTTCGCGGCCCAGCGACTCCATCGCCTCGGAGTCGGGCACGACCCGGCGCATCAGTCGCGCTCCACGTACGTGCGCGGCACCCGCGGCCCGATCCGGGTCACGATCTCGTAGGCGATGGTGTCGGCGGCGTCGCCCCAGTCGTCGGCCGAGGGCGCGCCCGACTCCGGGTCGCCGACGAGCACGACCTCGTCGCCGACGGCGACCTCGGCCTCGCCGACGTCGACGAGGAACTGGTCCATCGCGATGCGGCCGACGACCGGGTGGCGGACACCCGCGATCGCGACCTCGGCGCGGCCCGAGGCCTGGCGCGGCACGCCGTCGGCATAGCCGAGCGGCACGAGCGCGAGGGTGGTCGGCTGCGGCGCGCGCCACGCGTAGCCGTACGAGGCGCCGGTACCGGGCTCGACCCGGCGCACGGCCGCCACGCGGCCGCGCAGCGTCATCGCCGGGCGCAGTCCGAGGTCGGCCGCCGTGGTGCCGTCGCCGAACGGCGGCACGCCGTAGATGCCGATGCCGAGGCGCACGAGGTCCAGCCGCGCCTCGGGCATGCGCAGCGCGCCAGCCGTGGCTGCGAGGTGCCGCACCTCGGGTGCGAGGCCGGCGCGCTCTGCCTCGGCGACGCCGTCGAGGAACGCGGCGAGCTGGGCGGCATCCTCCTCGGGCGAGGTGTTCGCGAGGTGGCTGAACACCCCGCGCACGCGGATGCGTTCCGCCCGCTCGAGTTCGGCGGCACGTGCCACGGCGTCGCTCCAGTCGGCGGGGGCGATGCCGTTGCGGCTGAGGCCCGTGTCGAGCTTGAGGTGCACCTCGGCGGGGGCGCCCGCCGAGGCGGCGGCATCCGCCATCGCCTCGAGCTGGGCGAGCGACGAGACGCCGAGTTCGATGCGCCGGCCGATCGCGGCGTGGAAGCCGGCCTCGGGGTCGTGCAGCCAGGCGAGCACGGGCGCATCGATCCCGGCGTCGCGGAGCGCGAGCGCCTCGTCCAGGTCGGCGACGCCGAGCCGCGACGCGCCACCGGCGAGCGCGGCGCGGGCGGCCGGCACGGCGCCGTGGCCGTAGCCGTCGGCCTTCACGACCGCCATGACCTGCGCGGGCGCGACGAGCGAGGCGAGGTGCGCCACGTTCCGGCGGATCGCATCGAGGTCGACGACCGCTTCGCGGAAGGGTGATCGGGCGTGCCGGGGGTTCACGGGGACTCCTCGTCGGGGGCGGCGAGGGCCTCGCGCGAGCTCGACGCCCGCCCGACCCCGCGCTCGAGCACCACGAACGCGCTCGCGATGCCGGCGTCGTGGCTCATGGACAGGTGCACGCGGTCGATGCCGAGGGCCTCGACGTGCGCCGAGAGCGCCCCGGAGAGCGCGAAGTCCGGGTTGCCGTCGGCGTCCTGGACGATCCGCATGTCATGCCATCGGATGACCGCGTGCCCTCCGAGCGCCTTGATCAGCGCCTCCTTCGCCGCGAATCGCGCAGCGAGGGATCGGACCGGCCGCTCGCGTTCGCTCTCGGCGAACAGGCGATCGCGCAGGCCGGGCGTGCGCTCGAGCGAACGCCCGAACCGCGCGATGTCGACCACGTCGATCCCGATGCCGGCGATCACGTCGCTCCTCCCGTGCCCACGGTTCGAGTCTGCCGCACCCGGTCGCCGAACGGACGGCCTCGCGGCCGTCGCCGGCCCGGACTCACTCGACCGTGACCGACTTCGCCAGGTTGCGCGGCTGGTCGACGTCGAGCCCCTTCGCCTGCGCGAGCTCCATCGCGAAGATCTGCAGCGGGACGACCGCGAGGAGCGGCTCGAACAGCGGGCCGGCCAGCGGAATGCGGATGACCTCGTCGGCGAAGGGCAGCACGGCGGCGTCGCCCGCCTCGGCGATCGCGATCACGCGCGCGCCGCGAGCGCGGATCTCCTGGATGTTCGAGACGACCTTCGGGTGCAGGCTCGCCGAACCGCGCGGGCTCGGGACCACCACGAACACCGGCTGGCCGGGCTCGATGAGCGCGATCGGGCCGTGCTTGAGCTCGCCGGCGGCGAAGCCCTCGGCGTGGATGTAGGCGAGCTCCTTGAGCTTCAACGCGCCCTCGAGGGCGATCGGGTACCCGACGTGACGGCCGAGGAAGAGCACGGAGCGGGTGTCCGACATCCACCGGGCGAGCTCGCCGACCCGGTCGGCCTGCTCGAGCACGGTCGCCACCTTCTCGGGAACCGCCAGCAGTTCGTCGACCTGCGATGCGAGCTGCTCGTCGGTCATCGTGCCGCGCACGCGCGCGAGGTGGAGCCCGAACACGTACAGCGCCGTGATCTGCGCGACGAACGCCTTGGTCGAGGCCACCGCGACCTCGGGCCCCGCATGCGTGTACACGACGGCGTCGGACTCGCGCGGGATCGTCGCGCCCTGGGTGTTGCACACCGAGATCGCCTTGGCACCCTGCTCGCGCGCGTACTTGACCGCCATCAGCGTGTCCATGGTCTCGCCCGACTGGCTGATGGACACGACGAGCGTGTGCTCGTCGATGACCGGGTCGCGGTAGCGGAACTCGTGGCTGAGCTCCACCTCGACCGGGATCCGCGCCCACTGCTCGATCGCGTACTTCGCGACCATCCCCGCGTACGCGGCGGTGCCGCACGCGACGATCGTGATGCGGCGCACGTCGAGCAGCGCTTCGCCGAACGACTCCAGCTCCGGGATCGAGACGACGCCGTCGACGATGCGGCCGCGGAGGGTGTTCGCCACCGCGTCGGGCTGCTCGGAGACCTCCTTGCGCATGAAGGAGGACCAGCCGCCCTTCTCGGCCGCCGAGGCGTCCCATGCGACGTCGAACGGCTCGACCTCGACGGGAGCGCCGTCGAAGTCGGTCACGGTCACGCCGTCGGCGGTGATCGCGACGATCTGGTCCTGGCCGATCGCCACGGCGCGCTTGGTGTACTCGACGAAGGCCGCGACGTCCGAGCCCAGGAAGTTCTCGCCGTCGCCCAGGCCGATCACCAGCGGAGAGTTGCGACGGGCTCCGACGACGACCCCCGGCTCGTCGCGGTGCACCGCGAGGAGGGTGAACGCGCCGTCGAGCTGGGACACGGTGCGGCGGAACGCCTCGCGCAGGTCCCCGGTCTCGCGGTAGTGCGTGCCGAGGAGCACCGCGGCCACCTCGGTGTCCGTCTCGGACTCGAACTCGTAGCCGGCCGCCAGCAGCGCGTCCTTCAGCTCGGAGAAGTTCTCGATGATGCCGTTGTGGATGAGCGCCAGCCGCCCCTCGTCGGCGAGGTGCGGGTGGGCGTTGCGGTCGGTCGGGCCGCCGTGCGTCGCCCAGCGCGTGTGGCCGATGCCCGTGCCGCCCTCGCCGATCGGGTGGCGCTCGAGCTCGTCGGAGAGCACCTTGAGCTTTCCGGCGCGCTTGGCGAACTCCAACTCCCCCTCGCCGTCGACGACCGCGACCCCGGCCGAGTCGTACCCGCGATACTCGAGGCGGCGAAGGCCGCCCAGGAGGACGTCGAGGCTGTTGCGCTCTCCGACGTATCCGACGATTCCACACATGGGCTCGATTGTATCGACGGCCGGCTGGGCGTCCGCCGCGCCCGGCTGCCCTCGCCGTCGGCACTAGACTGTCCCGGTGCCCGATCCGCAGAGCCCGTCGACGCACACGCAGACCTCCCCGTTCGTCGAACTCGACCGCGACTCGTGGGCGGCCCTCGCGCCGTCCATGCCGTCGCCCCTCCGCGAGACCGAGATCGTCCAGCTCCGCGGCCTCGGAGAGCCGCTGGACCTTCGCGAGGTCGCCGAGGTCTACCTCCCGCTCAGTCGGCTGCTGAACCTCTACGTCGGCGGGACCAAGTCGCTGCACGAGGTCACCAGCACCTTCCTGCGCGAACGGTTCGAGGCCACGCCGTTCGTGATCGGCGTCGCCGGCTCGGTCGCGGTCGGCAAGTCGACGATCGCGCGACTGCTGCGCGAACTGCTCGCCCGCTGGGAGCACACGCCCCGCGTCGAGCTCGTCACGACCGACGGGTTCCTGTTCCCCAACGCGGAGCTCGAGCGCCGAGGGCTGATGGCCAGGAAGGGCTTCCCGGAGTCGTACGACCGCCGGGCGCTGCTCCGCTTCGTGAGCGAGGTCAAGTCGGGAGCGCCCGAGGTGCGCGCCCCGTTCTACTCCCACCTGGCCTACGACATCGTGCCCGACGCCCAGATCACGGTCCGGCGCCCCGACGTGCTCATCATCGAGGGCCTGAACGTGCTCCAGCCTCCGGGGCCGGGCCACCGCCTCGCGGTCAGCGACCTGTTCGACTTCACCATCTACGTCGACGCGCGCACGCGCGACATCGCGCGGTGGTACGAGGAGCGGTTCCTGAAGCTGCAGCGCGGCGCGTTCTCGAACCCGCGCTCCTACTTCCACCGGTACGCGAGCCTCACGGAGGACGAGGCGCGGGCACGGGCGCGCTCGATCTGGCAGTCGATCAACGAGCCGAACCTGCTGCAGAACATCCGGCCGACCCGTTCGCGCGCCTCGCTCGTGCTCCGCAAGGACGCGGACCACACCGTCTCGAGCGTGCTGCTGCGCAAGCTCTGAGGCGTCGTCCGATCAGAGGGCGAGTCGCTCGCGCACGACGTCGGCGAGCTGTTCGGCGTGCGCCTCGGCGACCGCCTGGTCGGCGGCCTCCACCATGACGCGCACCATGGGCTCGGTCCCGGAGGGCCGCAGCAGGACGCGCCCGGTGGTGCCGAGCTCGGCCTCGACCGAGCGGACCGCCGCGGCGATGCCGTCGTCGTCGTGGAGTGCGTGGTGGTCGACGCCGCGCACGTTCACGAGCACCTGCGGGTACACCGTCATGACCTGCGCGAGCTCGGCGAGGGACTTGCCCGTCCGCACGATCTCGGCGGCCAGGTGCAGCCCGGTGAGCACGCCGTCGCCGGTCGTCGCGAACTCCGTCATGATGACGTGGCCGGACTGCTCGCCGCCGAGGGCGTACCCGCCCGCGGTGAGCGCCTCGAGCACGTAGCGGTCGCCGACCTTCGTCTCGACGACGTCGATGCCGCGCTCGGCCATGGCGAGCTTGAGTCCGAGGTTCGACATGACGGTCACGACGAGCGTGTCGTCCGTCAGGGTGCCGCGCTCCTGCATCGAGACCGCGAGGATCGCCATGATGCGGTCGCCGTCGATCACCTCGCCGGCCGCGTCGACCGCGAGGCAGCGGTCGGCGTCGCCGTCGTGGGCGATGCCGAGGTCGGCGCCGTGCTCGAGCACGGCGGCGCGGAGTGGTTCGAGGTGGGTCGAGCCGACGCCGTCGTTGATGTTGGTGCCGTCGGGGTCGGCGCCGATCACGATCACCTCGGCGCCGGCGTCGCGGAAGGTCTCGGGCGACACGCCCGCCGCGGCGCCGTGTGCGCAGTCGATGACGACCTTCAGTCCGTCGAGGCGGTTCGGGAGCGTGCCGAGGAGGTGGACGACGTAGCGGTCCTCCGCGTCGGCGAAGCGCCGGATGCGACCGACGCCGTCGCCGGTCGGGGCGAGCTTCTGCCGTCCGAGGTAGGACTCGATGCGGTCCTCGACCTCGTCGGGCAGCTTGGTGCCGCCGAAGGAGAAGAACTTGATCCCGTTGTCGGGTGCGGGATTGTGCGACGCCGAGATCATGACGCCGAAGTCGGCGTCGATGCTGTCGATGAGGAACGCCGTCGCGGGGGTCGGCACGACGCCCGCATCGAGCACGTCGACGCCGGAGCTGGCGAGCCCCGCCGACACGGCCGCGGTGAGGAACTCGCCCGAGACGCGCGGGTCGCGGGCGACGATCGCCGTCGGTCGACGACCGGCGGCGCGGAGTTCGTCGGCGTGGCGGCCCTGGGTCAGGACCGCGGCAGCCGCCTGGGCGAGGCCCAGGGCCAGGTCAGCCGTGAGTTCACGGTTGGCCAGGCCCCGGACCCCGTCGGTTCCGAAGAGCCGAGGCATCCAGAGGTCCGAAGACTAGCGCTTCGAGAACTGCGGCGCCTTGCGGGCCTTCTTGAGACCGGCCTTCTTGCGCTCGATGACGCGGGCGTCGCGGGTGAGGAAGCCGGCCTTCTTCAGCGTCGGGCGGTTGTTCTCGCGGTCGATCTCGTTCAGCGCACGCGCGATGGCGAGGCGGAGCGCACCGGCCTGGCCCGAGGGGCCGCCGCCGGTGATGCGCGCGACGACGTCGTACGAGCCGCCGAGCTCGAGGACGGTGAAGGGGTCGGTGATGAGCTGCTGGTGGAGCTTGTTCGGGAAGTAGTCCGCGAACTCACGGCCGTTGACCGTGATGTTGCCCGCGCCCGGCACGACGCGCACGCGCGCGATGGCCTCCTTGCGGCGGCCGACGGCCGCGCCCGACACGTTCAGCACGGGACGCGCCGCGGGGGCGGCGGCCGGAGCCGACTCGGTGGTGTAGCTCTCGGGAGCCTGGTCGATCTGGTCTGCGATCTTCGCCATGGTGGTGTCTGAGTCCTTTTCGCTCGGCGCCGGGCTTACTGGGCGACCTGGGTGAGGGTGTACGGCTTCGGCTGCTGGGCGGCGTGCGGGTGCTCCGGGCCGGCGTAGACCTTCAGCTTCTTGATCTGGGCGCGCCCGAGCGAGTTCTTCGGGAGCATGCCGCGGATCGCCTTCTCGACGGCGCGGACGGGGTTCTTCTCGAGCAGCTCGGCGTAGCCGACGGCCTTGAGGCCGCCCGGGTAGCCGGAGTGGCGGTAGGCCTTCTTCTGCTCGAGCTTCTGGCCGGTGAGGGCCACCTTGCCGGCGTTGACGATGATCACGTGGTCACCGGTGTCGACGTGGTTGGCGAAGATCGCCTTGTGCTTGCCGCGGAGGATCGCTGCGGCGTGGCTGGCGAGTCGGCCGAGCACGATGTCGGTGGCGTCGATGACGACCCAGTCGCGCTGGATCTCGTTCGCCTTCGGGGTGTAGGTGCGCGTCACGATAGTGCTGCTTTCTGATCGAGTGAGGGGTTCGTGAATCCCACTCCGGTGGGTGTTCTCCCGCGATGCGGGGGAACGCTCCGGTGGAGGGCTCAACATCGGGTACCGACGCAGTCGACGGCACCAAAGGGTTAGCTTAGCCGACGACGCCGTCCACGTGCAATTCGCGACGCGCCCGCGTCTGCTCCGCCCGGGCGGCGAGCTCCTCGTCCGCCGGGTACCCGACCTCGGTCAGCGTGAGGCCACGGGCGGGGAGGACCTTGAACGCGCTGGTGCGTTCGCCCGCGCGCATGAGCTCGGAGGGCCCCGAGACCTCGAGCCGTCCCTCGCCGACCGCCACGCAGGCGCCGACGAGCGCGCGCACCATCGAGTGGCAGAACGCATCGGCCTGGAGCGACGCCACGAGCACGCCGTCGTCGTCCCGCCGCCAACGGAACGACTGCAGCGTCCGGATGGTCGTGGCCCCCTCGCGCGGCCTGCAGAACGCCGCGAAGTCCCCCAGCCCCACGAGCGTCTGCGCGGCCACGTCCATCGCCTCGACGTCCAGCGCGCGCGGGAACCAGACCGTCCGGTGCCGCTGCAACGGGTCGTGGACGGCGGAGAGGTCGGCGACCCGGTAGGCGTAGCGCCGCCACACCGCCGAGAACCGGGCGTCGAAGCCCTCGGGAGCGGGTCGTGCCGCACGGACCACGACATCGTCGTCGGTGCTGCCCAGGATGCCCGTGACGCGACGGACGAGCACGCCGAACGGGTCGGCGGCCGGGCCCGCATCGGCGGCGCCGCGGCGCGGCCGGGTCACCGCCTCGAACGCCTCGGCGTCGACGTCGAGGTGGGCGACCTGCCCGGTGGCGTGCACGCCGGCGTCGGTGCGGCCCGCGACGACGAGCCGCGGCGCGATCCCCTCGCGTCGGAACAGGGTCGCGAGCGCGGCCTCGACCACGCCCTGCACCGTGCGCAGGCCCGGCTGGCGGCTCCATCCCGCGAAGGACGTGCCCTGATAGGCGAGGTCGAGGCGGATCCGCATCGTCATCGGCTCGCTCCCATGGCCGACAGCCTACGGCGCCGCCCCCCCCGGCATGCGCGACGCCCCCGCAGCCGTCGGGCTGCGGGGGCGTCGAGTGGTGCTGCGCGGGGCTACTTCGCCTCGGCGGCCTCGGTCTCCTCGGCGGGAGCCTCGGCCGACTCCTCCGACGCCTCGGCGCCGGCGGCCTCGTCGACCGCGGCCTCGGCCTCGGTGACCTCCTCGGCCGGGGTCTCGGCGGCGGGCGTCTCCTCGGCGGCGGGCTTCGCGGCGCGCTGCTTCGGCTGGACGGGCTCGAGCACGAGCTCGATCACGGCCATGGGCGCGTTGTCGCCCTTGCGGTTGCCGATCTTCGTGATGCGCGTGTAGCCGCCCTCACGGTCGGCGACCTGCGGCGCGATGACCGCGAACAGCTCGTGGACGACCGACTTGTCGCCGATGACGGCGAGCACGCGACGGCGCGCGTGCAGGTCGCCGCGCTTGGCGAACGTGATCAGGCGCTCGGCGAACGGACGCAGGCGCTTGGCCTTGGTCTCGGTCGTCGTGATGCTCTTGTGCGTGAACAGCGCGGCGGCGAGGTTCGCGAGCAGCAGGCGCTCGTGCGCGGGTCCGCCTCCGAGGCGGGGTCCCTTCGTGGGCTTCGGCATGGTTCTTGATCTCCAGTGGTGTGGGGTTGGTGAGGCCCGTGGCCTGCGTTAGTTCTCGTCCTCGAAGCCCGTGTAGAAGTGGGCGCCGTCGAAGCCGGGGACCGAGTCCTTCAGCGCGAGGCCCATCTCGGTGAGCTTGTCCTTGACCTCGTCGACCGACTTCTGGCCGAAGTTGCGGATGTTCATCAGCTGCGACTCCGACAGGGCCACGAGCTCGGACACCGTGTTGATGCCCTCGCGCTTGAGGCAGTTGTAGGAGCGGACCGACAGGTCGAGGTCCTCGATCGGGATCGACAGCTCGCTCGAGAGCACGGCGTCGACCGGCGCGGGGCCGATCTCGATGCCCTCGGCGGCGCTGTTGAGCTCGCGGGCGAGGCCGAACAGCTCGACGAGCGTGCGACCGGCGGAGGCGATCGCGTCGCGCGGCGAGATCGCCTGCTTCGTCTCGACGTCGACCACGAGGCGGTCGAAGTCGGTGCGCTCGCCGGCACGCGTGGCGTCGACGCGGTACGTGACCTTCAGGACCGGCGAGTAGATCGAGTCGACCGGGATCTGGCCGGCCTCGGAGTACTCGTTGCGGTTCTGGCTGGCCGAGACGTAGCCGCGGCCGCGCTCGATCGTGAGCTCGAGCTCGAACTTCGCCGAGTCGTTGAGCGTCGCGATGACCAGCTCGGGGTTGTGCACCTCGACACCCGCCGGGGCGGAGATGTCGGCCGCGGTGACCTCACCGGAGCCCTGCTTGCGCAGGTACGCGGTGATGGGCTCGTCGTGCTCGCTGGAGACGACCAGGTTCTTGATGTTGAGGATGATCTCGGTGACATCCTCCTTCACGCCCGGGACGGTCGAGAACTCGTGGAGCACGCCGTCGATGCGGATGCTCGTCACGGCGGCGCCGGGGATCGAGGAGAGGAGGGTGCGACGGAGCGAGTTCCCCAGGGTGTAACCGAAGCCCGGCTCGAGGGGCTCGATCACGAAACGCGAACGGAACTCCGAGATGTTCTCTTCGGTGAGCGTCGGACGCTGTGCGATCAGCACGGTGTGATTCCTTTCGGCAGGGTGTCCGCTATATGACACCTGCGAGTTCGAGGATCTTGAGTTGTTGAGAGAACGGGATTCCGCCGGCCGGCGGGCGCGCACGACGCGCGACCCGCCGACCGACGGCTCGAAGAACTAGACGCGGCGGCGCTTCGGGGGACGGCAGCCGTTGTGCGCCTGGGGCGTCACGTCGGTGATGCTGCCGACCTCGAGGCCCGCGGCCTGGAGCGAGCGGATCGCGGTCTCGCGGCCCGAGCCCGGACCCTTGACGAAGACGTCGACCTTCTTCATGCCGTGCTCCTGCGCCTGACGCGCGGCCGACTCGGCCGCGAGCTGCGCAGCGAACGGGGTCGACTTGCGCGAGCCCTTGAAGCCGACGCCGCCCGAGGACGCCCAGCTGATCACGGCACCGGTCGTGTCCGTGATGGACACGATGGTGTTGTTGAACGTCGACTTGATGTGGGCCTGGCCCACGGCGACGTTCTTCTTCTCCTTGCGGCGCGGCTTGCGAGTAGCCGCCTTGGGTGCTGCCATGTGTGAAATCTCCTAAGACTGGCGACGAGCGGTTACTTGCGGCCGGGCTTCTTCTTGCCGGCGACGGTGCGCTTCGGGCCCTTGCGGGTGCGAGCGTTGGTCTTGGTGCGCTGACCGCGGACGGGGAGGCCGCGGCGGTGGCGGATGCCCTCGTACGAGCCGATCTCGACCTTGCGGCGGATGTCGGCGGCGACCTCGCGGCGGAGGTCGCCCTCGACCTTGTAGGTGCCCTCGATGTGGTCGCGGAGCGCGACGAGCTGGTCGTCGCTGAGGTCCTTGACCCGGATGTCGCCGCTGATGCCGGTGGCCTTCAGCGTCTCGAGCGCGCGGGTGCGACCCACGCCGTAGATGTAGGTCAGTGCGATCTCCACGCGCTTCTCGCGCGGGATGTCGACTCCTGCCAGACGTGCCATGTTGGCGTTCTCCTGTCGGATGGTTCGGAGGTGTGGAGCACTTCCGGTGCCTCGGCCTCCGTCCGAGGGTGTCCCCCGCGCCTCATCGGTGCGGGTTCGTGGAAGTGCCGGTATTCGGGTGCGTCGGCGCGACTAGCCCTGGCGCTGCTTGTGGCGCGGGTTCTCGCAGATGACCATCACGCGGCCGTGGCGGCGGATGACCTTGCACTTGTCGCAGATGCGCTTGACGCTGGGGTTGACCTTCACAGTCGTTGTTCCTTTTTTCGCTGTCCTCGTACCCGCGGGGTGCCGCGGGTCGTTACTTTCCGAACAGCCCTTACTTGTAGCGGTAGACGATGCGGCCGCGGGTCAGGTCGTACGGGCTCAGCTCCACGATCACGCGGTCCTCGGGGAGGATGCGGATGTAGTGCTGGCGCATCTTTCCGGAGATGTGGGCGAGCACCTTGTGCCCGTTGGTCAGCTCGACCCGGAACATCGCGTTCGGGAGAGCCTCGATGACCGAGCCTTCGATCTCGATGACGCCGTCTTTCTTGGCCATAGCCTCACTATCGCTTGGGGGTTTGGGTTGTCGGTCGTGCGATGATGATGCACGCCCTCTGCGGAGCCCATCGGGCAGGCAGAAGCGGGCGTGCAAAACACCAAGGGTCAACTATAGGCGAATCGTCGCCGATTCGCCAGTCGGCCGCGTGTCAGCTTGCGAGGCGGCGCTCCACGACCGCCAGCAGCCGATCATGGAGCGGATGCCCCGGCTCGATGCCGCACACCTCCCGCACGATCGCGCCGGCGGGTTCGGTCGCGAGGCGCTCCTGGAGTTCGACGCTCTCCGGGTCGGACGGCACGTCGAACCCGAGCGCCGCCTCGACCGCGTCGAGCAGCGCGTCGACGGGCAGGCCGCGCTCGGCCAGTTCGGCGGCCGGCGCGATGAAGCGCTCGCGTCGCGAGAGCTTGCGCAGCGGCTGGCGACCCACGCGCTCGACGGTGTCGGGCAGGGCGTCGTTCCGGAACCGGCCGAGGATCACCTCGCGGTACTCCGCCATCTCGCCGGCGCCGAACCCGTGCTTGGCGACGATGAGCGCCGACGTCTCGTGCAGGACGGCCTCGACGCGCTCGGCCACCGACGGGTCCGCGAGCGCGTCGGCGATCCTCGCGTGGCCCGCGAGGAAGCCGAAGTACGCCGTGGAGGCGTGGCCGGTGTTCACCGTGAACAGCTTCCGCTCGATGTACGGCCCGAGCCGGTCGACGAAGTGCGCGCCCGGGATGACCGGCGGCGCGTCGCCGAACGGCGGTTCCTCGATCGCCCATTCGGAGAACGTCTCGACCGTGACGTCGAGGCCGGCGCCCTCGGGCTGGCCGGGCACGATGCGATCGACGGCGGTGTTGGCGAACACCGCCCGACGCTCGAGCTCGAGCCACTCGTCGGGGCCGGCCAGCCGCCGGGTCTCCTCGCGCAGCATGCTCGTCGCGTCGATCGCGTTCTCGCACGCCATCACGGCCAGCGGCGCCGCACCCGAGTCGCGGTCGCGCAGCGCCTGCAGCACGTGCGGCGCGATGAACTTGAGGATGTTCGGCCCGACGGCCGTGGTGAGGATGTCCGCGTCGGCGAGCTCGGCGGCCAGCGCCGCGGCGTCCGCCTGCGAGTTGACCGCCCGGTACCGGTCGACGACGAGGTCGCGTGCACCCGTGCCCACCTCGTGCACCGTGTACCGGTCGGATGCGGCGAGCGCGTCGATGAGCTCCGCATTGACGTCGGCGAAGACGAGCTCGTACCCCGCATCGTGCAGGAGCAGCCCGATGAAGCCGCGACCGATGTTGCCGGCGCCGAAGTGGACGGCCTTCACGAGTCGTTCACCTCGGACAGCGCCGCGGCGAGCTCCTCGGCGGAGCCGGCCGCGAGGAGCTTGCCGACCTCGTCCTCGTCGGAGAAGATCATCGCGATCTTCGACAGGATCTCGAGGTGCTCGTCGCCGAGGCCGGCGATGCCGACCACGAACCTGGTCGGCTCGCCGCCCCAGTCGATGGGCTCGTCGTAGCGGATGAACGAGAGCGCGGAGCGCACGATCTGGTCCTTGGCCTCGTTCGTGCCGTGCGGGATGGCGAGCCAGTTGCCCATGTAGGTCGAGACGCTCCCCTCGCGCTCGAGCATGGAGTCGACGTACGCGGGGCGGACGGCGCCGGCCTCGACGAGGATGGCGCCCGCGGCCCGGATCGCCTCCTCGCGGCTCGCCGATCCGGGGGCCAGGCGGACGTCGCCGGGCGACAGGATCTGGTCGGTCATGGGTGGTCCCTCTTCCTCATCGCTTCGTGGTGGTGGTCGGGAGTCCGGATGGAGCGTGCGCGGCGCGGCCGCCGCCGGGTCGGATGACGCGGGCGCCCGAGCCGCGACCGCCACGTTCGGTGGGGCCGCGTCTCGGGCGTCGCGTCATCCGCTCGGAAGGTCGTCAGCGGACGCCCTCGGATTCGAGCAGGTTCACGATCTCGTCGTACTTCGGCGAGTTCATGAAGTTCTCGACGGACATGTGCAGGGCGCTCGGGGACTGCAGCTTGGCGCGGTCCGTGAGGTCCTGGTGGGTGATCACGAGATCGACGTCGTCGCCCAGGTTCGCGATGGCCTTGTTGGTCACCGTGACACTGTCGATGCCGGCCTTCTTGATCTTGTTCCGCAGGACCGTCGCGCCCATCGCCGACGAACCCATGCCCGCATCGCAGGCGAACACGATCGTGTGGATCGGCTTGTGCTCGAACGCGGCGCGCTCGCCCTCGTCGATCAGGCCGGCGCCGGCCTCGACGCCCTCCTCCTGGAGCGAGCCGAGCACGCTGGACTGCTTGCCCTTGTTCGCCTCGGTCTGCGCCACGGCGGCCGAGAGGTCGCCGCCGCCGGTCTCGAGGTCGCGCTTGCGACTGGCCCGCAGGATGATCGCGGAGATGACGAACGACACCGTCGCCGCGAACACGACGGACAGGATCACGCCGACGTAGCTGTCGGACGCGGTCTGCAGCAGCACCGCGATGATCGATCCGGGTGCGGCGGGTGCGCGCAGGCCGGAGCCGAAGATCACGTTGGTGGCGACGCCCGTCATGCCGCCGGCGATCGCCGCGATGATCAGCAGCGGCTTCATCAGCACGTACGGGAAGTAGATCTCGTGGATGCCGCCGAAGAACTGGATGATGATCGCGCCGGGAGCGCTCGCGCGGGCGAGGCCGACGCCGAAGATCGCGAACGCGAGCAGGATGCCGAGTCCGGGACCGGGGTTCGCCTCGATGAGGAAGAGGATCGACTTGCCCTGCTCCTCCGACTGCTGCACGCCGAGCGGCGTGAACACGCCGTGGTTGATGGCGTTGTTCAGGAACAGCACCTTGCCGGGCTCGACCAGGATCGACACCAGCGGGAGCAGGCCCGCGAGGACGAGCCAGTTCACCGCGGCCTCGAGGCCGTTGCTGACCGCGGTCACGGCCGGCGCGAACGCGTAGAAGCCGACGAGAGCGAGCAGCATGCCGACGATGCCGGCGGAGAAGTTGTTGACCAGCATCTCGAAGCCGGCCTTGATCTTGCCCTCCCAGAGGCGGTCGACCTGCTTCATGACCCAGGCCGCGAGCGGGCCCATGATCATGGCGCCGATGAACATCGGGATGCCGGCGCCGACGATGACGCCGACGGTCGCGATGGTGCCCACGACGCCGCCTCGGGTGTCGTAGACCATCCGGCCGCCCATGTTGGCGATGAGCAGCGGCAGCAGGTAGGTGATCATCGGGCCGACCAGGCCGACGTTCTCCGTGCCGTCCGGGCTCGGGAAGCCGCCGATCTCCGGGATCGGGAAGGGCCCGACCTGGATGAACAGCGCGGTGATGAACCCCCAGGCGATGAATGCCGCGATGTTCGGCATGATCATGCCGCTGAGGAAGGTTCCGAAGCGCTGGACGGCGACTCGGGCTCCGCCCGGTCGCTTCGCCTCAGCTGACGTCGTCGTCATGATGCCTCCAGTGCTGGGTCACGGCACGTTCGTGCCGCTCGGGGTGGGTGCGGACTCGGCGGCCTCTTTCGCCGCCTGCTTCGCCTCGGCCGCTCCCTCTGCGGCCAGGGCTGCCCGGGCGATGCGCTCGGCATCCTCCCGGGTGTACCGCGCGAGGGAGGCGCGGACGTCTGCGAGTGCCGATGGCGACATCGACAGGGTGGTGGCTCCGAGGCCGACGAGCACCACCGCGAGCATCGGATCGGCGGCGGCCTCGCCGCAGATGCCCACCGGCTTGCCGAGCTCGGCGCCGGCGGCGCCGACCTCCGACACGAGCCGGAGCACGGCGGGGGCCCACGGGTCCTGCAGGTTCGCGACGGTGCCGAGCAGTCGGTCGGCGGCCATCGTGTACTGGGTGAGGTCGTTCGTGCCGATCGACGCGAAGTCGGCGACCGAGAGGATGCGGTCGGCGATGAGCGCCGCGGACGGCGTCTCGACCATCACGCCCGCCGTCTTGAGCCCGAGCTCGCGGCACAGCTGCGTGAAGTAGGCGGTCTCGTCGACGGTGGCGATCATGGGCGCCATGACCCAGAGATCGGCCTCGGTCGCGGCGTCGGCCGCGGCGAGCGCCGTGAGCTGCTCGCGCAGGATGACCTCGGCGTGCCGGAGGGCGCGGATGCCGCGCAGCCCGAGGGCGGGGTTCTCCTCGTCGGCGTCGTTCAGGAACGCCAGCGGCTTGTCGGCGCCGGCGTCGAGCACGCGCACGACCACCTTGCGTCCTGGGAAGGCCGCGAGCAGGCGCGTGTACTGCTCCTGCTGCTCGCCGACGCTCGGCGCCCGGTCGGCGTCGAGGAAGAGGAACTCGGTGCGGAAGAGCCCGACGCCCTCGGCCCCGAGCTCCACCGCGTTCGCCGCACCGTCGGCGGAGCCGAGGTTGGCCAGCAGCGGCACCGAGGTGCCGTCGGCCAGGGCCCCCGGCGTGATGGGCGCTGCGGCGCGAGCGGCTCGCTCCGCGATGCGCTCCTTCGCCGCGGCGACCTCGTCGGGTGACGGCGACTGGACGACGACGTCGTTCTCCGCGTCGACGATGACGGTGTCGCCGTCGGCGAGGCTCGCGGCATCCGCGGCGCCGACGATCGCGACGATCGACTTCTCGCGGGCGAGGATCGCGGTGTGCGAGGTCGGGCCGCCGTCGATGGTGACGAGGCCGAGCACCTGGCCGAGGTCGAGCAGGGCCGTGTCGGCCGGCGCGAGGTCTCGCGCCACCAGCACGAAAGGATGACCGGGGTTCGGCACGCCGGGCGCGGGCACCTTGAGCAGGTGCGCGACCACGCGCTGCGAGACGTCGTCCAGGTCGGCGGCGCGCTCCCCCATGTACCCGCCCATCGACGAGAGCAGGTCGCGGAACGCCGCGAACGCCTCGTAGACGGCGCGCTCGGCGGTCTTGCCCTCGGCGAGGCGCTTCACCACGTCCTCGATGAGCGTCGGGTCCTCGGCCATCATCGCCTGGGCCTCGAGCACGTCCTGGGCCGAGCCGCCGGCCTGGCGGCCCTTGCGCTGCAGCTCCTCGGCCACGACCGAGAGCGAGCCGCGTGCGCGGTCCTCCTCGCGGGCCGGGTCGAGGTGACTCGGTCGGTCGACGGGCTCCGGCAGTCGTTCCGCCATCCGCACGACCGGTCCGACGGCCACACCCTGGCCGATCCCGGTACCTCTGAACTCCATCACTCGCCCTCCCCGTTCGGTTGGATGGGCGACGGACGCCGCTCGCTATTCGTCGTGGTCGGTGCTGAGCAGCTCGACGAGCTCGTCGAGCACGCGCTGCTCCTCGCCGCCGTCGACCGCCACGGTGACCTCGTCGCCATGGTCGATCCCCTGCGCGATGACGGCGAGGATGCTCGCCGCGTTGACGGGCGCGGCGCCCGCCTTGGCGATCGTGACACTCGATCCCGACTGGGCTGCGGCCTGCGTGAACAGCTTGGCCGGCCTGGCGTGCAGTCCGTGGCTCGATCCGACTCGAACAGTGCGCTCCACCATGTCTCCGGCCTCCGTCGCTGGCGTCCGTTCCCGTGTTCACCATAGACCCGTGGGTTCGCGCAGGGAACGGGAGTGCGCGGGTTCGGCGTGTCGTTCACGATCGACCTCCCGTGAGGGCGATCGCGAGGTCGAGGGCGGCGTCGCCGTCGAGCACGCGGGTCTCGTCGGGCAGCACCGCGAGCGGCACGGATGCCGCGTCGGCGAGTTCCCGGAGCGAGGCGAGGTGCCCGCCGAGGTGGGTTCCCACGAGCAGCGCGTCGGCACCCTCGAGGGCGTCGGGGAGCGTCTGCTCCCCCGCGGCCCGCACGTCGGCGGCGACTCCGCGCGCCTCGGCGGCGCGACGGATGCGCAACGCGGCGAAGGTGCTCGATGCACCGGCGCCGCACACCACGACGATCCGCATCTTCGGCCTCCTCGCCGAGCTTCGCCCGGTCCTCTTCGATCGGTCACGGCGTCCGCCGCGAACTCCTCCGAGTGTCCTCCCGCCCGACGCGGAGCCGCCAACAGATCGACTTCCGCACCCCCGGAAGATTGGGCGCCGATGGCCCCCGAGCCGGCTCCCGCGATGGTTGACTGTCTGCCATCGCAACGCGGGCGATCGGACCCGCGGTCGGGCGGGAGGCGGACGCACGTGTCGGAGAAATGGGAACGCCTCGTCGAGGCGCTCGCGGAGGACGGGTGGGTCACCGCCGCTCGCCTCGCCGACCGGCTGGCCGTGACGCCCCGGACCATCCGAAGCTACGCGTCGCAGGCGAATGCGAGCGGCGAGACGGTCGTCGAGTCGGGCCCTGAGGGCTACCGCCTCGACCGCGGCGCGTGGGCGCGACTGCTGCACGCGCGCGGACAGGACGGCGAGGTCGGTCCGGAGGGGCGGCGCGCCCGGCTCATGCGCGACCTGCTCGATGCTCGCGACGGGCTGGACGTGCATGCCGTCGCCGCCGAGGCGTACCTGAGCGAATCGACGATCGAGGCCGACCTCGGACGCGTCCGCGCCCGGCTGAAGGGCAGCGGGCTCACCCTCGAGCGCGAGGGCAGCCGCGTGCGCCTGGTCGGTCCGGAGAGCGCGATGCGGCGCCTCGTCGGCACGCTGGTGCGCGACGAGGGGCGACGCGGCGTGCGCGACCTCTCGACGCTGCGCGCCGGCTTCCCGCGCATGGACGGCTTCCGGGCGGCGCTCATCGAGGGCCTACGCGCCGCCGACTACGCGCCGAACGAGTACGCGCTCGACGACGTGCTGCTGCACGTCGCGATCGCGCTCGACCGGGTCGGGCGCGACCACCTGCTGGTGGAGGGGTCGGATGCCGCGAGCGGCGAGGCCGGGCCCGAGACCGCGGAGTCCGGTGCTCCAGGATCGCCGGGCGAGACCGCCGCCACCGCGCCCGACCACGGTCTCGAGCCCATCGAGGCGCTGGTCGACGGCCTCGTCCGCGACGAGTACGGCGTGCGCCTGCCCCCGGCCGAGCTCCGGCACCTCGCTCGCCTGATCGGCACCCGGGCCGCCACGCCGCGCAGCGGCCCCGCGCGAGCGCAGGTCATCCGCAGCATCGTCGAGCGGATCTCACGCGACTGGCTCGTCGAGCTCGGGGACGAGGAGTTCATCGAGCGGCTCGCGTTGCACGTCGAGAACCTCGCCGCCCGGTCCGCCGAGCAGAGCTACTCCCGAAATCCGCTCACGGCGTCCATCAAGTCGTCGTACCCCCTGATCTACGACCTCGCCGTGTTCCTCGCGAGCGAGCTCGGGCGCCTCGAGGGCATCACCGTCAACGACGACGAGATCGCCTACCTCGCGATGCACCTGGGCGCGCAGCTCGAGCGCACGCGCGCCCGCGGGGACGTGCTCCGCCTCGCGGTCGACGTGCCGGGCTACCACGACACGCGGGAGCTGCTCGTGCAGCGGCTGCGCACCGCGCTCGGCGACGAGGTCGAGCTCTCCTTCGACGACCCGGCCGAGGCCGACCTGGTGGTCGGCGTCCTGCCGCCCACCTCGCCGATGCCGGCGGTCGTGACGGTCGCTCCCATCCCCACCGACGACGATGTCGAGCGGGTCCGTGCCGAGGTCGCGCGGCTGCGCCGCGGGCGGCGCCGCGCACGGCTCGCCCGTACCCTCGCCGACTCGATCGGAGCCGACCTGTTCGTGCGGGGCGTCGGCGGGCGCGACCGGGAGGGCGTGATCCGGCTGCTCGGCGACCGCATGATCGCCGCCGACGTGATCGACGAGGCCTACGTGCGAGGCGCGCTGGAGCGTGAGCGGATGTCGTCGACGGCGTTCACGGACCTGCTCGCCGTGCCGCACGCCATGACCATGACGGCCGCGCGGAGCGCGATCGCCATCGCGATCGACGAGCACCCCGTGCAGTGGGGCGACGCCCAGGTCCACGTCGTGGCGTTCATCGCCTTCGCGGAGCACGGCCGCGCCGAGTTCCAGCCGGTCTTCGACCAGTTCGTCGAGGCGTTCTCCGACCCCGAGAACGTGCGCCGCCTCGTGCGCGGCGCGACCGACTACCGGGGACTGCTCGCGGAGCTCTCCGGGATCATGGCGAGCTGAGTCGCCGGTCCGCCTTAGGCGGTCGCCGCGTCGCCCGCGCCGGCGGCGTCCGCCTCGAGCCCGCGCTCGGCGAGGGCCGAGAAGATCCGCTCGGTCACCTCGTCGAGTCCGCCGACGCCGTCGACGCGCACGACGATGCCCTGCTCGCGGTACACGTCGAGGATCGGCGCCGTCTCGCGCTCGTAGATCGCGAGGCGGTTCGCGATGACCTGCTCGGTGTCGTCGGTGCGACCCTGGTCGATCGCGCGCTGGCGGAGCCGTTCGATCGACTCCTCCTTCGGCACCACGAGTTCGATCACGGCGTCGAGGGACTCCTCGCGGCCCGACAGGAACGCCTCGAGGTCGTCGACCTGCCCGCGGTTGCGCGGGTACCCGTCGAGCAGGAACCCGCGCTCGGCGTCGGCCTGCTCGAGGCGGTCGCGGACGAGGGCGCTCGTGAGCTCGTCGGGGACGAGGTCGCCCGCCTCGATGATGGCCTGGACCTGCTTGCCGAGGTCGGTGCCGCCCTTGACGTTCTCGCGGAAGATGTCGCCCGTGGCCACCTGCGGCACGTCGAACGCCTCGGCGACGAGCACGCCCTGCGTGCCCTTGCCGGAGCCCTGCGGGCCGACGATCAGGAAGCGGGCGGAGGGGGCGGCGTGCGTCATCGGAGGAGTCCTTCGTAGTGGCGCTGCTGGAGCTGGGCGTCGATCTGCTTGACCGTCTCGAGGCCGACGCCGACGATGATCAGGATCGAGGCTCCGCCGAACGGGAAGTTCTGGTTCGCGCCGAACAGCGAGAACGCGAACAGCGGCAGCAGCGCGATGAGGCCGAGGTAGATCGAGCCGGGGAGCGTGATGCGGGTGAGCACGTAGTCGAGGTACTCCGCCGTCGGACGGCCGGCGCGGATGCCGGGGATGAACCCGCCGTACTTCTTCATGTTCTCGGCGACCTCGTCCGGGTTGAAGGTGATCGCCACGTAGAAGTAGGTGAAGCCGATGATGAGGAGGAGGTACACGGCCATGTACAGGCCGCTGTCGCCCGAGGTCAGGTTGTTCGTGACCCACACGACCCAGGCCGCGGGCTCCTCGCCGGCGGCGGGCTGGTTGAACTGGGCGATGAGGGCGGGCAGGTACAGCAGCGACGAGGCGAAGATGACGGGCACGACGCCGGCCATGTTCACCTTGATCGGGATGTAGGTGTTGTTGCCGCCGTAGGTCCGGCGCCCGACCATCCGCTTGGCGTACTGGACCGGGATGCGGCGCTGCGACTGCTCGACGAAGACGACGGCCACGACGACCAGCAGGCCGACCGCGAGCACGACCGCGAAGACGTCGAAGCCGCGCGAGATGGCGATCCCCCACAGCGAGCCGGGGAAGGTCGCGGCGATCGAGGTGAAGATGAGCAGCGACATGCCGTTGCCGACGCCGCGCTCGGTCACGAGCTCGCCGAGCCACATGATGAGGCCGGTGCCCGCGGTCATGGTGATGACCATGAGCAGGATCGCGTACCAGGCGTCGTTGGTGATGAGCTGCGAGCACGCCGGGTCGGAGTTGGCCGGGAAGAGCGCGCCGGAGCGGGCGACCGTGATCAGGGTCGTCGACTGGAGGACGGCCAGCGCGATCGTCAGGTAGCGGGTGTACTGCGTGAGGCGCGCCTGGCCCGCCTGGCCCTCCTTGTAGAGGGTCTCGAAGTGCGGGATGACCACACGCAGCAGCTGCGTGATGATCGACGCGGTGATGTACGGCATGATGCCGAGCGCGAAGATCGACAGCTGGAGCAGCGCGCCGCCGGAGAACAGGTTGACGAGCTCGTAGAGACCCGAGGCACCCTGGTTCGCCGCCAGGCACTGCTGCACGTTGCCGAAGTCCACGAACGGCGCCGGGATGAACGAGCCGAGGCGGAACAGGGCGATGATGCCCAGCGTGAAGCCGATCTTCCGGCGAAGATCGGGGGTGCGGAAGATCCGCCCGATGGCGTTGAACACTCGTCCTCCTGTTACTGACGCCGCAGTCAGCATGAATGCGGCTCGAGCCTGTCGAGACCCCCGTGAATCATACGCGAGGTCCCGACAGGCTCGAATTCCGTGTGTGGTGCAGTGGTCCTAGTTGACCGAGCCGCCGGCGGCGACGATCTTCTGCTCCGCCGAGCCGGAGACCTTGTCGACCGACACGTTGAGCTTGACCTGGATGTCGCCGTTGCCGAGCACCTTGACGCGCTCGTTCTTGCGAACGGCGCCCTTGGCCACCAGGTCGTCGACGGTCACGTCGCCGCCCTTGGGGTACAGCTCGGCGAGCTTGGCCAGGTTGACCACCTGGTACTCCACGCGGAACGGGTTCTTGAAGCCGCGCAGCTTCGGCGCACGCATGTGGTACGGAAGCTGGCCACCCTCGAAGCCGGGGCGCACGGTGTTGCGGGCCTTGGTGCCCTTCGTGCCGCGACCGGCGGTCTTGCCCTTCGAGCCCTCACCGCGACCCACGCGGGTGCGGTCCTTCTTGGCACCGGGCGCGGGGCGCAGGTGGTGCACCTTGAGGACCGGCTCGCGCACGACGTCCTCGGACGCCTTCTTGGCGGGGGCCTTCTTCGCCGGGGCCTTCTTGGCGGGGGCCTTCTCGGCCTTCGCGTCGTCGGACTTGGCGGCGGCGGCCTTGGCCGGGGCCTTCTTCTCGGCGGCGGCCTTGGCCGGCGCCTTCTTCTCGGCCGCGGCCTTCGCCGGGGCCTTCTTCTCGGCGGCGGGCTTCGCGGCCGCCTTCTTCGCCGGAGCCTTCTTCGGGGTCTCCTCGGCGACGGCGTCCTTCTTCTCGTCAGCCATCAGTCGATCTCCTCAACCTTCACGAGGTGGGCGACCGTGTTGACGTAGCCGCGCACCTGGGGGGTGTCCTCGCGCACGACGCTCTGGCCGATCTTCTTCAGACCGAGGCTGCGCAGCGTGTCGCGCTGGTTCTGCTTCTCGCTCACCTTGGACTTGATCTGGGTCACCTTGAGCTTGGCCATCAGGCACCTGCCTTCGCTGCGGCGGCGGCCTCGGCCGCCTGGGCCTCGGCACGCAGCAGACGGGCCGGCGCGACCTCGTCGTAGTCCAGGCCACGACGGGCGGCGACGGCGCGCGGCTCCTCGAGCTGCTTCAGCGCCTCGACGGTCGCGTGCACGATGTTGATGGTGTTCGACGAGCCGAGCGACTTGCTCAGCACGTCGTGGATGCCGGCGCACTCGAGCACGGCGCGGACCGGGCCACCGGCGATGACACCGGTACCGGGGCCGGCCGGGCGCAGCAGCACCACACCGGCGGCCGCCTCGCCCTGCACGGGGTGCGGGATCGACGAACCGACGCGCGGGACGCGGAAGAAGTTCTTCTTCGCCTCCTCGACGCCCTTCGAGATCGCCGTCGGCACCTCGCGGGCCTTGCCGTAGCCGACGCCGACGAGGCCGTTGCCGTCGCCCACGACGACGAGCGCCGTGAAGCTGAAGCGACGGCCGCCCTTGACGACCTTCGACACGCGGTTGATGGTGACCACGCGCTCGAGGAACTGGCTCTTCTCGGCGTCGCGGTCGCGGCGGTCGCGGCCCTGGCCGCGGTCGCGGCCGCCACGGCGGCCCTCGCGCTCGTTGCGCGGCGGCTCCGAGGAGGCTGCCGTCTCGACGGGTGCCTCAGCGGTGGTCACCTCGGTCTCCTTCTGGTTCTTCTCGCTCACAGGTTCAGCCCTGCCTCTCGCGCTCCGTCGGCGATCGCTGCGACACGACCGGCGTACTTGTTGCCGCCGCGGTCGAACACGACCGACTCGATGCCCGCCTGCTTGGCGCGCTCGGCGACGAGCTCGCCGACCTTCTTCGCCTTGGCGGTCTTGTCACCCTCGAACGCACGGAGGTCGGCCTCCATGGTCGAGGCGGATGCCACGGTGTGGCCCTTGCTGTCGTCCACGACCTGCACGAAGACGTGGCGGGCCGACCGCGTCACCACGAGACGGGGACGCTGCTCGGTGCCGACGATCTTCTTGCGAAGCCGGGTGTGGCGGCGCGTACGCGCAGCCGACTTGCTCTTGACGGCCATGATTACTTACCAGCCTTTCCGGCCTTGCGACGCACGACCTCGCCGGCGTAGCGGATGCCCTTGCCCTTGTAGGGCTCGGGCTTCTTGATCTTGCGGATGTTGGCGGCGGTCTCGCCCACGGCCTGCTTGTCGATGCCCGAGACGGTGAGCTTGTTGTTGCCCTCCACCGTCAGGGTGATGCCGTTCGGCGCCTCGACGGTGACCGGGTGCGAGAAGCCGAGCGCGAACTCGACCGAGGAGCCCTTCTGGGCGACGCGGTATCCGGTGCCGACGATCTCGAGGCCCTTGGAGTAGCCCTGGGTGACGCCGATGATGTTGTTGGCGATGAGGGTGCGCGTGAGGCCGTGCAGCGCGCGCGACGCGCGCTCGTCGTCGGGGCGGGTGACGAGGACCTGGCTGTCCTCGACCTTGACCTCGATGGGCTGGGCGACGGTGAGCGCCAGCTCGCCCTTCGGGCCCTTCACGGTGACGGCGCGGCCGTCGACCTTCACGTCGACCCCTGCCGGGATGTCGATGGGGAGTCGTCCGATTCGTGACATGGATCTACCACACGTAGGCGAGGACTTCCCCACCCACGCCCTTCTTCTCGGCCTGGCGGTCGGTGAGCAGACCGCTGGAAGTGGACAGGATCGCGACGCCGAGGCCGCCGAGCACCTTGGGGATCTCGGTCGACTTCGCGTACACGCGGAGGCCGGGCTTCGACACGCGCTTGATGCCCGCGATCGAACGCTCGCGGTTCGGGCCGAACTTCAGCTTCAGCGTGAGCGTCTTGCCGACGCGGGCGTCGGTGATCTCGAAGCCGGAGATGTAGCCCTCGGACTCGAGGATCTCGGCGATGTGGCCCTTGAGCTTGGAGTGCGGCATCGACACGGTGTCGTGGTGCGCCGAGTTCGCGTTGCGAAGGCGCGTCAGCATGTCAGCGACCGGGTCGGTCATCGTCATGACTATGTCTTCCTTACGTTCACCAGGTTTCAGGACCCGTTACACGGGGACTGACCTGTGGTGGTGGCGGCACGCGGTTGCGTGCCCCCGGATGTCCCGCCGGCCGGGCTCCGGACGTGTCCGGTGCCCGGCCCGCGCGGGGCACAAACTCGTAGAGTCTACTACGCGTTGTCGGTCGACTTGAACGGGAAGCCGAGCGCCTTGAGCAGCGCGCGACCCTCGTCGTCCGTCTTGGCGGTGGTCACCACGGTGATGTCCATGCCGCGGACGCGGTCGATCTTGTCCTGGTCGATCTCGTGGAACACGGACTGCTCCGTGAGACCGAAGGTGTAGTTGCCGGTGCCGTCGAACTGGCGGTCCGACAGTCCGCGGAAGTCGCGGATGCGGGGCAGCGCCAGCGAGAGCAGGCGGTCGAGGAACTCCCACATGCGGTCGCCGCGCAGCGTGACGTGCGCACCGATCGGCTGGCCCTCGCGCAGCTTGAACTGCGCGATGGACTTGCGGGCCTTCGTGACCTGCGGCTTCTGGCCGGTGATCTTGGTGAGATCGGCGATCGCACCGTCGATGACCTTGCCGTCGCGCGCGGCCTCGCCGACGCCCATGTTCACGACGATCTTCACGAGACCGGGAACCTGGTGCGGGTTGGCGTAGCCGTTCGCCTCGGTGAGGGTCTTCGTGATGTCGGTCTTGTACTTCTGCTTGAGGCGCGGCTGGATCTTGCCAGCCGGCGCGGCAGTCGTGGTGTCAGTCATTACAGGTCCTTACCTGACTTCTTCGCGTACCGGACGCGGACCGTCTTGGTGACGCCGTCCTTGGTGACGGTCTCGTTGCGGAAGCCGACGCGGGTCGGCTTCTTCGTCTCGGGGTCCACGATCGCGACGTTCGACACGTGGATCGGGGCCTCGTGGGTCTCGATGCCGCCGGTCTTCGAGCCGCGCTGCGTCTGGCCGACGCGCACGTGCTTCGTGACGTAGTTGACGCCCTCGACCACGACGCGGTTCTGGTCGACCAGGACCTCGATGACGCGACCCTGCTTGCCGCGGTCGCCGCCGCGGGCCTGGCTGCGGCCCGAGATGACCTCGACGAGGTCGCCCTTCTTGATCTTCGCCATGTCTTACAGCACCTCCGGCGCCAGCGAGATGATCTTCATGAACTTCTTGTCGCGGAGCTCCCGGCCGACCGGCCCGAAGATGCGGGTGCCACGGGGGTCACCGTCGTTCTTGAGGATCACCGCGGCGTTCTCGTCGAACTTGATGTAGGAGCCGTCGGGACGACGGGTCTCCTTCGCGGTGCGGACGACGACCGCCTTGACGACGTCGCCCTTCTTCACGTTGCCACCGGGGATGGCGTCCTTGACCGTGGCGACGATGACGTCGCCCAGGCCCGCGTACCGGCGGTTGGATCCGCCGAGGACGCGGATGGTGAGCAGCTCCTTGGCACCCGTGTTGTCGGCGACCTTGAGCCGGGATTCCTGCTGAATCACTTCGTACTCCTTCTGGGAAGCAAGCCCGGGGGCTTACTTGGCCTTCTCGACGATCTCGACCAGGCGCCAGCGCTTGGTGGCGCTGAGCGGGCGGGTCTCGGAGATCACGACGAGGTCGCCGATACCGGCGGTGTTCTGCTCGTCGTGCGCCTTGACCTTCGACGTACGGCGCATGACCTTGCCGTACAGCGGGTGCTTCACGCGGTCCTCGACCTCGACGACGATGGTCTTGTCCATCTTGTCGCTGACGACGTAGCCGCGACGGACCTTGCGGTAACCGCGGACGAGCTCGGCCGTCTCGGCGACCTCGGCCGCAGCCTTCTTGGTCTCAGCCATGATCAGGCCTCCTTCGTCTCGGCCTCGGCCGCCTCATCGGCGGCCTTGGCCTTCTTCGTCTTCTTCGCAGGCGCTGCGGGCGCCTCGACCGGCGCGGGCGTGGCACGGATGCCGAGCTCGCGCTCACGGATGACCGTGTAGATGCGGGCGATGTCGCGCTTCACGGCCTTGAGGCGGCCGTGGCTCTCGAGCTGACCCGTGGCGGCCTGGAAGCGGAGGTTGAACAGCTCCTCCTTGGCCTTCTTCAGCTCGTCGACGAGACGCTCGTCCTCGAAGGTGTCGAGCTCGACGATAGCGAGCTCCTTGGAACCGACGGCCATTATGCGTCGCCCTCCTCGCGCTTGATGATGCGTGCCTTGAGGGGCAGCTTGTGGATGGCACGGGTCATGGCCTCGCGAGCGAGTTCCTCGGAGACGCCCGAGACCTCGAAGAGGACTCGACCCGGCTTGACGTTGGCGACCCACCACTCGGGCGAACCCTTACCGGAACCCATGCGGGTCTCGGCGGGCTTCTTCGTGAGCGGACGGTCGGGGTAGATGTTGATCCACACCTTGCCGCCACGCTTGATGTGACGCGTCATGGCGATACGAGCGGACTCGATCTGACGGTTCGTCACGTAGGCGGGGCTCAGGGCCTGGATGCCGTACTCACCGAAGGCGACCTTGGTGCCACCGGTGGCCTGGCCGGAACGGCCGGGGTGGTGCTGCTTGCGGTACTTGACTCGACGGGGAATCAACATGGTTATGCCTCAACTCCTGCTGCGGCCGTCTCCTGCGCGCGCGGCGCGCGGCGACGGTCGTTACGGTCACGCGACGGCTTCTGGGCCGCCTGCTCGCGAGCGAGCTCCTTGTTGGTGATGTCGCCCTTGTAGATCCAGACCTTCACGCCGATGCGGCCGAAGGTGGTCTTGGCCTCGTAGAAGCCGTAGTCGATGTTCGCGCGGAGGGTGTGCAGCGGCACGCGACCCTCGCGGTAGAACTCCGACCGGCTCATCTCGGCGCCGCCGAGACGGCCCGACACCTGGATCCGGACGCCCTTGGCGCCGGCGCGCTGCGCGCCCTGCAGGCCCTTGCGCATCGCGCGGCGGAAGGCCACGCGGGCGGAGAGCTGCTCGGCGATGCCCTGCGCGACGAGCTGGGCGTCGGCCTCGGGGTTCTTCACCTCGAGGATGTTGAGCTGGATCTGCTTGCCGGTGAGCTTCTCGAGGTCGGCGCGGATGCGCTCGGCCTCGGCGCCGCGGCGGCCGATGACGATGCCCGGGCGCGCCGTGTGGATGTCCACGCGGACGCGGTCACGGGTGCGCTCGATCTCGATGCGCGAGACACCCGCGCGGTCGAGCGACGTCTGGAGCAGGCGCCGGATCTTGACGTCCTCGGCGAGGTAGTCGGCGTAACGCTGTCCGGGCTTCTTCGAGTCGGAGAACCACCGCGACACGTGGTCGGTGGTGATGCCGAGACGGAAGCCGTACGGGTTGACCTTCTGACCCATTACTTCGTACCCTCCTCGGGCGTGGCGAGCACAACGGTGATGTGGCTCGTTCGCTTGTTGATGCGGAAGGCACGGCCCTGCGCGCGCGGCTGGAATCGCTTGAGGGTCGTGCCCTCGTCGACGAACGCCGTCTTCACGTAGAGGTCCTGCTCGTCCAGGTAGGTGTTCGAGGCATCGGCCTTGACGCGAGCGTTCGCGATGGCCGAGGCGACGAGCTTGTACACCGGCTCGCTCGCACCCTGGGGCGCGAACTTCAGGATGGCGAGCGCCTCCTGAGCCTGCTTGCCGCGGATCAGGTTGACGACGCGGCGAGCCTTCATGGGGGTGACGCGGATGTGTCGCACGCGGGCGATCGACTCCACCATTTCTTCCTCCTTCACACCACCGCGGTCAGCGGCGGCGGCCCTTCTTGTCGTCCTTCACGTGTCCACGGAAGGTGCGGGTGGGCGCGAACTCTCCGAGCTTGTGCCCGACCATGGTCTCGGTGACGAACACCGGGATGTGCTTGCGGCCGTCGTGCACGGCGATCGTGTGCCCGAGCATGGCGGGGACGATCATCGAGCGACGCGACCAGGTCTTGATGACGTTCTTGCTGCCGGCTTCGTTCTGCGAGGCGACCTTGCGGAGCAGGTGCTCGTCGACGAAGGGGCCCTTCTTGAGGCTGCGAGGCATCTTCCTGAACTCCTACTTGCGCTTCTTGCCGGCGGTACGGCGGCGGACGATGAGCTTGTCGCTCTCCTTGTTGGGGCGACGGGTGCGACCCTCGGGCTGGCCCCAGGGGCTCACCGGGTGACGACCACCGGAGGTCTTGCCCTCACCACCACCGTGCGGGTGGTCGATCGGGTTCATCGCGACACCGCGGACGGTCGGGCGCACGCCCTTCCAGCGCTTGCGGCCGGCCTTGCCCCAGTTGATGTTCGACTGCTCGGCGTTGCCGACCTCGCCGACGGTCGCGCGGCAGCGCGCGTCGACGTTGCGGATCTCACCCGAGGGCAGGCGCAGCTGCGCGTAGGGGCCGTCCTTCGCCACGAGGCGCACGGAGGCGCCGGCCGAGCGGGCCATCTTCGCGCCGCCGCCGGGGCGGAGCTCGATGGCGTGGATGACCGTACCGGTCGGGATGTTGCGCAGCGGCAGGTTGTTGCCCGGCTTGATGTCGGCGCCGGGGCCCGACTCGATCCGGTCGCCCTGCTTGAGCTTGTCGGGGGCGATGATGTAGCGCTTGGTGCCGTCCACGAAGTGCAGCAGCGCGATGCGCGCGGTGCGGTTCGGGTCGTACTCGATGTGCGCGACCTTGGCGGGCACGCCGTCCTTGTCGTTGCGACGGAAGTCGATGACGCGGTACTGGCGCTTGTGGCCGCCGCCGACGTGGCGGGTGGTGATGCGGCCCTGGTTGTTGCGGCCGCCGCTCTTCGAGAGCGGGCGGAGCAGCGACTTCTCGGGCGTCGAGCGCGTGACCTCTGCGAAGTCGGCGACCGACGAACCGCGACGACCCGGGGTCGTGGGCTTGTACTTGCGAATAGCCATGGTGGGTTTCCTCTGCTCCTTAGCCGACAGCCGTGAAGATGTCGATCGAGCCGGACTTGAGGGTGACGATCGCGCGCTTGGTGTCCTTGCGCTTGCCGGTGCCGAAGCGCGTGCGACGCGTCTTGCCCTGACGGTTGAGGGTGTTGATCGAGGCGACCTTGACGTTGAAGATCTTCTCGATGGCGAGCTTGATCTCGGTCTTGTTCGCGCGGGGGTCCACGGTGAACGTGTACTTGCCCTCGTCGATCAGGTTGTAGCTCTTCTCCGAGACCACCGGCGCGATGATGATGTCGCGGGGGTCCTTGTTGTGGGCGGCGCTCATGCGGAGACCTCTTCCTTCTTGGCCTGCTTCGCGGCGATGAACGCCTCGAGCGCGGCCTGGCTGAAGACGATGTCGTCGGCGACGAGCACGTCGTAAGCGTTCAGCTGGTCGACCGGCAGCACGTGCACGGTCGGGATGTTGCGCACGACCCGCTCCGAGAGCTCGTCCTCGCGGGTGAGCACGACGAGCTGGTGCTTCGAGGCCGCGAGCGAGCCGAGGAGCTTGACGGCGTCCTTGGTCTTCGGGGCGTCGCCGTTCGCGAGCGAGGTGACCGCGTGGAGGCGGCCGCCGCGGGCGCGGTCCGAGAGGGCGCCGAGCAGGGCCGCGGCGATCATCTTCTTGGGGGTGCGCTGCGAGTAGTCGCGCGGCTGCGGGCCGTGGACGACGCCACCGCCGGTCATGTGCGGCGCGCGGATCGAGCCCTGGCGGGCGCGGCCCGTGCCCTTCTGCTTGAAGGGCTTGCGGCCGGCGCCGGAGACCTCGCCGCGACGCTTGGTCTTGTGCGTGCCCTGGCGCGCAGCGGCGAGCTGGGCGACGACGACCTGGTGGATCAGCGGCACGTTCGTCTGCACGTCGAAGAGCTCGGCGGGCAGCTCGATCGAGCCGGACTTCTTGCCGGTGACGTCGAGGACGTCGATGGTGTTGGCGGTAGCCATGGACTACGCCCCCTTCACAGCGTTGCGGACGAACACGAGACGGCCGCGAGCACCGGGAACCGCGCCCTTGACGAGCAGCAGGCCCTTCTCGGCGTCGACGGCGTGCACGCGGAGGTTCAGGACGGTGACGCGCTCGCCACCCATGCGGCCGGCCATGCGCATGCCCTTGAAGACACGGCTCGGGGTCGACGAGGCGCCGATCGAACCGGGCTTGCGGTGGTTGCGGTGCGCACCGTGCGAGGCGGAGACGCCCGCGAAGTTGTGGCGCTTCATGACACCGGCGAAGCCCTTGCCCTTCGACGTCCCGACGACGTCGACCAGCTGGCCGGCCTCGAAGGTGCCGTCGACGGTGAGCTCCTGGCCGAGCGCGTAGTCCGCGGCGTCGGCGGTGCGCACCTCGGTGACGTGGCGGCGCGGCGTGACGCCGGCAGCCTCGAAGTGGCCGGTGAGCGGCTTGGTGACCTTGCGCGGGTCGATGCCGCCGGCGGCGATCTGGACGGCCGAGTAGCCGTCGCGCTCCGGGGTGCGGAGCTGGGTGACCACGTTGGGGGCGATCTCGATGACGGTGACCGGGATGAGCTTGTTGTTCTCGTCCCACACCTGGGTCATGCCGAGCTTGGTGCCGAGCAGGCCCTTCACGTTCTTGGCAGTGGTGGACATGTCGTACCTCAGAGCTTGATCTCGATGTTGACGTCGGCCGGAAGGTCGAGACGCATGAGCGAGTCGACGGCCTTGGGCGTCGGGTCCACGATGTCGATCAGGCGCTTGTGGGTGCGCATCTCGAAGTGCTCGCGGCTGTCCTTGTACTTGTGGGGCGAACGGATCACGGCGATCACGTTCTTCTCGGTCGGAAGCGGCACGGGGCCGACGACCGTGGCGCCCGCGCGGGTCACCGTGTCGACGATCTTGCGCGCCGAGCTGTCGATGACCTCGTGGTCATACGACTTCAGTCGAATGCGGATCTTCTGTCCCGCCATTGCTGACTCTCTCTCTGTCAAGGCGTCTTACCCCTTCCGAGGGCATCGGACGCCGCGTAGTCGCTTCGTGTGAAGCACCACTGTTCTTCTGTCAAAGGCCGGTGATCGAGCCTGTCGAAACCACCCCGCGGCGCGGTGACCTCGACACGCTCGACCTTCGAGCCCCAACCGACCCCCGCGCTCGGGCGTGTCGCACTCGCGGAAACGGGCATGGGCTTCTGCACGCAGGCGGACGCCATGCTCGGATCAAGGGTGTCGGTTGTCGTGTCCTGCTGCCCGCGGCCTAGCCTGACCCGTGGTCCTCCGAGGAGTTCCGGTGGCTATGCACTGCCTGGCAGTGATCCGATCGGCGCGCACCACGGCACGCCGTTCGAAATGTTGAACTCAAAGAGTTTGCCATACTGCATCGGGTCGGTGCAACCCGGGCGTGTCGCGCCGAGCAGGCTCACCGCATCCTCCCAGTCAAGGCGATTCCGGTGCGCCTCGCGTCGTGGTGGAATCGAGCCATCAGCCCCACGGGAGGACCGCCATGACCGACGACACGACCGAACGAGCCCACGCCGTGAGCGAGCGGATCGGACCGGGCAGCGTCTCGGCCACCCGCATCGCGCCGCGACGCTACGAGGGCCTCAACGAGCGCGGTGCGACCGTCGCGATCGGCGGCGCCGAGATGGAGGGCGAGCACTTCACCCCCGGAGAGCTCCTGAAGCTCGCGCTGGCCGGCTGCGTCGGGTTGAGCACCGACCGGGTCGCGGCGCGTCGCCTCGGGGACGACTTCGCGATGACCATCTGGGCGCACGGGCGATCCGACGAGGAGTCGAACCGCTACCGGCAGATCGCCGAGGAGGTGATCGTCGACCTCTCCGGCCTCGAACCGCACGACCGCGACACGCTGGTCCAGATCATGGCCAAGGCCATCGACCGCGCGTGCACCGTCGGCCGATCGGTCGAGGGCGCGATCGACGTCGACACCGCGATCGACGGCACCGACGTGCCCTGACCGCGGAGCTCGTGGGGACGACGAAGGGGCCGGGCCCGAAGGCCCGACCCCTCACAGGTCGCGATCGCGAAGACTACTTGACGATCTTCGTGACGGTACCGGCGCCGACCGTGCGGCCACCCTCGCGGATGGCGAAGCCGAGGCCCTCCTCCATGGCGATCGGCTGGATGAGCTCGACCGTCATGTCGGTGGTGTCGCCGGGCATGACCATCTCGGTGCCCTCGGGCAGCGTGATGACGCCGGTGACGTCGGTGGTGCGGAAGTAGAACTGCGGACGGTAGTTCGCGTAGAACGGGTTGTGGCGGCCACCCTCGTCCTTCGACAGGATGTACGCGGTGCCCTCGAACTCCGTGTGCGGGGTGACCGAGCCGGGGGCCACGACGACCTGGCCGCGCTCGACGTCCTCGCGCTTGGTGCCGCGGAGGAGCAGGCCGCAGTTCTCGCCGGCCCAGGCCTCGTCGAGCTGCTTGTGGAACATCTCGATGCCCGTGACCGTGGTCTTCTGCGTCGGGCGGATGCCGACGATCTCGACCTCGGAGTTGATCTTCAGCGTGCCGCGCTCGGCGCGACCCGTGACGACCGTTCCACGGCCGGTGATGGTGAAGACGTCCTCGATGGGCATGAGGAACGGCTTGTCCTTGTCACGCACCGGGTCGGGGATGTTGTTGTCCACGGCGTCCATGAGGTCGAGGATCGACTGGACCCACTTCTCGTCGCCCTCGAGCGCCTTGAGGCCCGAGACGCGCACGACCGGCGCGTCCTCGGCGAAGCCCTGGCTGGCGAGCAGCTCCGAGACCTCGAGCTCGACGAGCTCCAGGATCTCCTCGTCGTCGACCATGTCGGCCTTGTTCAGCGCGACGAGCAGGTACGGCACGCCGACCTGCTTGGCGAGCAGGACGTGCTCGCGCGTCTGCGCCATGGGGCCGTCGGTCGCGGCGACCACCAGGATCGCGCCGTCCATCTGGGCGGCACCGGTGATCATGTTCTTGATGTAGTCGGCGTGACCCGGGGCGTCGACGTGCGCGTAGTGACGCTTCGGCGTCTCGTACTCGACGTGCGAGATGTTGATCGTGATGCCGCGCTGGCGCTCCTCGGGAGCCGAGTCGATCGACGCGAAGTCGCGCAGGACGTTGACGTCCGACGGGTACTTCTCGGCGAGCACCTTCGAGATCGCGGCGGTGAGCGTCGTCTTGCCGTGGTCGACGTGACCGATCGTCCCGATGTTGACGTGCGGCTTGGTCCGCTCGAACTTGGCCTTAGCCACTGTGGGTCCTCCTCAGGATCCGTGTAGCAGCACCGGGCGCCGGATTGCGACCGGTGTGCTACGGGGGGTTGTGTTGTTATGTTACGCGAACCTGTCGGTCCGTGCGTTCGGGCGCTATTCGCCCTTGTTCTTCTGGACGATCTCCTCGGCAACGGCCTTCGGGACCTCCGCATAGCTCTCGAACTCCATCGAGTACACCGCGCGGCCCGAGGTCTTGGACCGCAGGTCGCCGATGTAGCCGAACATCTCCGAGAGCGGGACGTGCGCACGCACGACCTTCACGCCGGCGGCATCCTCCATGGACTGGATCTGGCCGCGGCGCGAGTTCAGGTCGCCGATGACGTCGCCCATGTACTCCTCGGGAGTACGGACCTCGACGGACATCAGCGGCTCGAGCAGGACGGGGTTCGCCTTCCGAGCGGCCTCCTTGAAGCCCATCGAACCGGCGATCTTGAACGCCATCTCCGAGGAGTCGACGTCGTGGGCCTGGCCGTCCATGAGGGTCGCCTTGACGCCGACCATCGGGAAGCCGGCCAGGATGCCGACCTGCATCGCGTCCTGGAAGCCCGCGTCCACCGACGGGATGTACTCGCGCGGGACGCGGCCACCCGTGACGGCGTTGACGAACTCGTAGGTCTTGTCGCCCTCGACCTCGAGCGGCTCGAGCTTGAACTGGATCTTCGCGAACTGGCCCGAGCCACCCGTCTGCTTCTTGTGGGTGTAGTCGTGGCGCTCGACCGCGCGGCGCAGCGTCTCGCGGTACGCGACCTGCGGCTTGCCGACGTTCGCCTCGACCTTGAACTCGCGCTTCATGCGGTCCACGAGGATGTCGAGGTGCAGCTCGCCCATGCCCTTGATGACCGTCTGGCCGGTCTCGGGGTTGAGCTCGGTGCGGAAGGTCGGGTCCTCCTCGGCCAGCTTCTGGATGGCCGTGCCGAGCTTCTCCTGGTCGGCCTTCGTCTTCGGCTCGATGGCGACCTCGATCACCGGGTCCGGGAAGGTCATCGACTCGAGCACGACCTGGTTGTCCGGGTCGCACAGGGTGTCGCCGGTCGTCGTGTCCTTCAGGCCGATGACGGCGTAGATGTTGCCCGCCGTCACCGAGTCGACCGGGTTCTCCTTGTTGGCGTGCATCTGGAAGATCTTCCCGATGCGCTCCTTCTTGCCCTTGGTCGAGTTGATGACCTGGGCACCGGAGTCGAGGCGACCCGAGTACACGCGCACGTAGGTGAGGCGACCGAAGAACGGGTGGACCGCGACCTTGAACGCGAGGGCCGAGAACGGCTCGGTCGCGTCGGCGTGGCGCTCGATGACCTTCTCCTCGTCGCGCACGTCGTGACCCTGCACGGGCGGCACGTCGAGCGGCGACGGGAGGTAGTCGATGACCGCGTCGAGCATCGGCTGCACGCCGCGGTTCTTGAACGCGGAGCCGCAGAGCACCGGGTAGATCTCGGAGTTGACGGTGAGCTTGCGGATGGCGCCCTTGATCTCGGCGACCGTGAGCTCCTCACCGCCGAAGTACTTCTCGAGCAGCTCGTCGTCGGTCTCCGCGACGGTCTCGAGGAGCTGGGCGCGGTACTGCTCGGCCTTCTCCGCGAGGTCGGCCGGGATCTCCTCGATCTCGTACTTGGCGCCCATCTGCACGTCGCCCTTGGCGTCGCCGCGCCACGTGAGGGCGCGCATCTCGACCAGGTCGACGACACCCTCGAAGTTCGACTCGGAGCCGATCGGCAGCTGGAGCACGAGCGGCTTCGCGCCGAGGCGCTTGATGATCGTGTCGACGGTGAAGTAGAAGTCCGCACCGAGCTTGTCCATCTTGTTGACGAAGCAGATGCGCGGGACGTTGTACTTGTCGGCCTGGCGCCACACGGTCTCGGACTGGGGCTCGACGCCCTCCTTGCCGTCGAAGACGGCGACCGCGCCGTCGAGCACGCGCAGCGACCGCTCCACCTCGACGGTGAAGTCCACGTGGCCGGGCGTGTCGATGATGTTGATCTGGTTCTTGTTCCAGAAGCAGGTGACCGCGGCGGACGTGATCGTGATGCCGCGCTCCTTCTCCTGCTCCATCCAGTCGGTCGTCGAGGCGCCGTCGTGGGTCTCGCCGATCTTGTGGTTGACGCCCGTGTAGAACAGGATGCGCTCGGTGGTGGTGGTCTTGCCGGCATCGATGTGGGCCATGATGCCGATGTTGCGGACCTTGCTCAGGTCGGTGAGCACGTCAAGTGCCACGGGGTTCCTCCGGATAGTCGGGAACGGAAGGGGTGGTGGGGAGCGGATGCCGCGTGCCGGCGCGAGCGCTTCGGCCCGCGGCATCCGCTCGGCCCATTACCAGCGGTAGTGGGCGAAGGCGCGGTTCGACTCGGCCATCTTGTGCGTGTCCTCGCGGCGCTTGACCGCGGCACCGAGGCCGTTCGAGGCGTCGAGGATCTCGTTGGTGAGACGCTCGGTCATGGTCTTCTCGCGGCGGGCCTTGGCGTAGCTGGTGAGCCAGCGCAGCGCCAGGGTGTTCGCACGGTGCGGCTTGACCTCGACGGGGACCTGGTAGGTCGAGCCGCCGACGCGGCGCGACCGGACCTCGAGGGTCGGGCGCACGTTGTCGAGGGCCTTCTTCAGGACCGCGACGGCGTCCTGGCCGGACTTGTTCGCGACGTTCTCGAGCGCCTCGTAGACGATGCGCTGCGCGAGGTCCTTCTTGCCGTCGACGAGGATCTTGTTGACGAGCTGGCTGACGACCGGCGAACCGTAGACCGGGTCGGCGACGACGGGGCGCTTCGGAGCGGGACCCTTGCGAGGCATTACTTCTTCTCCATCTTCGCGCCGTAGCGGCTACGAGCCTGCTTGCGGTTCTTCACGGCCTGCGTGTCGAGCGCGCCGCGGATGATCTTGTAGCGCACGCCGGGGAGGTCCTTCACACGACCGCCGCGGACGAGCACCATCGAGTGCTCCTGCAGGTTGTGGCCCTCGCCCGGGATGTAGGCGGTCACCTCGGTGCCGTTCGAGAGCTTCACACGGGCGACCTTGCGGAGCGCCGAGTTCGGCTTCTTGGGGGTGGTGGTGTACACACGCGTGCACACGCCGCGCTGCTGGGGGTTGGCCTTCAGGGCGGGCGCCTTGGTCTTGGTGACCTTGGGCGAGCGACCCTTGCGGACCAACTGCTGAATGGTTGGCACTGCTTCTCCTTGTTGTGCTGCACGGTGACAGCGTTGATGGATTTCACATCACGACCCACCGGCACCGCCGAGCGGCGCTGCCTTTCAGTGGTGGGTATGCCGTGGGGGCGGTCCGGCCGTCCGGCCGGCGCCCTGGTGTGCGCCCTGTGAGAACCCGTCCCGCCCCCGGACCCGTCCGGATCCGAGGCGCGACACGAGCGCGCGGCAACGCGCACACCCGATTCATGGTAATGCGGCGTCACGATGCGGTCAAATGTCCGCGAACGCCGTCGGCGAACGCTCAGCCGGCCCAGCCGGGCGCGTCGAGCTCCCGCTCGAGGTCGGCCAGCATCTCGGCGACCTGGGGCTCCACGAGGCGCTCGATGGCGTTGCCGATGCGCTGGCGGTGCCGCGCCAGTTCCGCGCAGATGCGTCGGCCCAGCTGCTTGGCGAAGTCGTCGGCGAGGCGCACCTCCTCGCGGAGCGCCTCCTTCTCCTCCGGCGTGAACGGCCGCGGCGCCGGCTCCGACGAGTCGGCCGCGGCATCCGCCTCGAGGCCCTGGAGGGTGAACAGGAACGGCTCGCCCGGGGTCGGGTCGGGATCGAGCTCGAGCCCTCGGTACTCCGGGTCGAGCCCCTCGCCGGCCCGGTACGGGCGACGCGCCTTGCGCTCCTCGGCGAGCCGGATCTCGCGGTGCAGCATGGGCAGGTTCCGGGCGGTGTAGTCGTCGACGGCGGCGTCGATGATGCCCTTCATGCGCATCGAGAACGCGTGCTGCACCGGGTGCGGCACGTCCACGTCGAGTCCGGCGGCGGCGAGGATCGGCGAGCCGAAGCAGCGCGTGCACAGGCGCACCCGACCGCGATGGGTCCCCGGGCGCCATCGAGGCAGCCAGGCGAGCCAGCGGTCGACCTCGTGGCTCACGCGGGCCTCGACCGATCCCTCCACGCGCTTCACCCTACTGCCGCAGCGGTCGGTCCCGCCGATGGCGCGACGGATGTCCCCCGCTGCCCGCGATCACTCGTCGTCGCGCTCCCACGGCCACCTGGGCCGTTCGATCCCGCCCCGCTGCGCGCCGACCGTCGCGCCGGCGAGCACCGCGACGAGCGCGGAGGAGATCGGGATGATCGCCCCGAAGCCGACGGTCATGAAGCCGAGGGCGAAGAGGAGCGCCGCGAGGATCGTCCCCGTGGCCGCGCCGTACGCGAGCGTCGCCGCGACCACGCCCGAGGCCCAGGTGACGAGGAGTGCCAGGCCCGCGAGCGCTCCGGTGCGCGCACCGCGCGCGAGGCCCACGCCGAGCAGGACCAGGAGCGAGCCGACGGCGACGCCGACCGTGATCGGGCCGACCAGCCGGCCCGCGGCCGGATCGGCGATGGGCTCGAGGTCCGCCAGGAGGCTGAGGAAGCCGAACGTCGCGACGATGAGCGCGAGGTCGAGTGCGGCCCCGAGCCCCGCGACGGCCCATGCGGAGGACGATCCCGACGCCATCCTCCGAGCCTACGCTCCCGCCGGCGGCGCCGCCCGACGGCCTCCGCCGCGTCAGCGCGCGGTGGAGACGGGCTGCGGGCCCGCGGCGATGCGCCGGTCGTACTCCTCGCGCTCGCGGATGTTGCGGTCGGTGACCGTCCGCCCGTGCGCGGCGATCCAGCCGCCGAACCAGATCGGGAGCTCCCGGGCGACGACGGCCGCGATGATCGCGTAGGGGTCGAGCCAGCGGTCCCTGATGAAGTCGCCGGCCTGCTGCGGCGTCATGGTCCAGGCGTTGACCGTGAGCAGCGCCCCGGCGATGTAGGCGAAGTAGACCACGACCCCGACCGCCAGGCCGAACACCGCCCAGGTCCACCACGCGGACCGGTTGAGGATCGCGGCGAGCAGCGCGAAGGCCAGGAAGAAGAACACGACGGGGAGCCAGAACACGAACTGCACCACGAACTGCCCGAGGATCCGGCCGGCGTCGACCGCGCCGTTCTGGCCGAGGATCACGAGGTAGGACACGCCGGCGTAGAGCAGCGCGAAGCCGACCGTGGCGATGAGCCCCACCAGGATGCCGAAGCCCCGGTTCCCGCGCTCGCGCGGTGCCGGCGGCGCCTGGACGTAGACCGTCTGGGGCGCGGGCGGGCTGGGCGCCTCGGGAGCGCTCGCCGCGGCGACCGCACCGGCACCGGCGCCACCGGCGACGGCGGGTGCGTCCTCGTGCCGCTCCGGCTCGTCCACGACGACGACCGCGGTCTCGTCGGCCGGCGGGTGGTCCGTACGGGCGCGCTCGACGGCGGCGTCGAGCTCGGAGCGCGGCGGCTCCGGATCCGTCTCGACCGACGACGCCTCGTCGGGGTGCTGGTCCTCCGTCGTGCCGGTGAACACCGCCTCCTCGACCGGGCCCTCCGGCGCGGCCGGCTCGGCCTCAGGGGGCTCCAGCCGATCGACGTGCTCGGCGTCGGGAGCCGTCGGCTCGACCTTCGCCTGCTCGTCGTGCAGCACGTCGCCGGTGTCCGTCGTGGGCTCGGGCGTGGGCTCGGCCGCCGGGGGTGCGTCCACGCGCGCGTCGTCGCCGTCGAGGTGCCGGCCGGGCTCGGATCCGGGAGGCGTGCTGCTCATCGTCCGCTCCTTCCGGGCGGCGCCGACCGCCCGTGGTGCGGCTCACTCTAGCAACGCGGCATCGCCCCGGCGTGAGGCGCGCGGGTCGCCGCGACGCCGTCGGCGAGCGGCCCGGCGGGGTCCTGCTCGCGCGTTCGGCTGCGGCCGCGGATCCGGGGATCAGCCGAAGAGCTGTGCGGCGATGTCGGCCGTGTACCCGCTCACGGCGGGCCCGTCCCAGCGCGTCGCGATCCAGATGCCCTCGCGGAGGAACTGCGACTCGCCCGCCGATCCGGCCGCGCCCTCCCACTCGGCGATGCAGCGGGTGCCCTCCGACTCGGGGTAGCACTCCATGCCCGCCGCCTGGAAGGCCGCGATGACGCTCGCCGTCTGGTCCTCGTCGACGGCCGAGATGCTCGTCACGAGCCCGATGCGCCCGTCGCCCGTGTCGGGCGGCAGCCAGCCGCACGAGAGCTGCGCGGTCTCCTGCGCCACCGGCAGCGCCGCGGCGTCGTCCGTGCCGTACAGCGCGGGCGCGCCGTCGGCCGTCGACCACGCGGGGTTGAGGACGTACCCCGGCGCGAAGGTGCTCGACCAGTCGAACGTGTAGATCGCGGCGCAGTCCTCGGGGATCCGGGGGTCGCGCACGGGCTCGGGCTCCGGCAGGTCGACCGGCGCGGGGCCGCCGTCCACGGTCGGCGACGGACGGGAGGCGGTCTCCTCCACCGCCTCCTGCGCGGGCGCCGGGCTGTTCAGGACGACCAGCAGCGCCACGACGGTGACCGCGAGCACGATCGCTGCGGTGACCAGCCAGGTCACTGGGCGGCGGAAGACGGGGACTTCGTCGGGCATGAGTACTCCGGGGTCGCGGGTCGGGGTCGGGGGGCGACCGGCGAGATACTATCCGCCCGACCTGAGTGTCGGCACCCATCGCGTGGCGTGCCATGCACGACGGGCCCCGGATCGCTCCGGGGCCCGTCGTGGGTGCGGGCGGCGCCGAGGCGCCGCCCGCGTGGGATCAGCTGTAGTTGCCGGGCGTGAAGTCGTCGCTCGAGAACGAGTCGAAGTCGACGAAGCTGAGGTCGCCCTCGCTGAACGAGGCGTCGTCGGAGAAGATGCGGTTCGGGTAGCGCTCCGCCTTCGCCTCCTCCGTCGCCTCGACCGAGACGCTCCGGTACTTGCCGAGGCCGGTACCGGCCGGGATCAGCTTTCCGATGATCACGTTCTCCTTGAGGCCGACGAGCGGGTCGGACTTGCCCTCCATGGCGGCCTGCGTGAGCACGCGGGTCGTCTCCTGGAAGGACGCGGCCGACAGCCACGACTCCGTCGCGAGCGAGGCCTTGGTGATGCCCATGACCTCCTGGCGCGCGGACGCCGTCTTCTTGCCCTCGGTCAGCGCACCGCGGTTGATCTCGTTGTACCGCGAACGGTCGACGAGCTCGCCCGGCAGCAGCTCCGTGTCGCCGTGGTCGACCACGGTGACCTTGCGGAGCATCTGGCGGACGATGACCTCGATGTGCTTGTCGTGGATCGGCACGCCCTGCGAGCGGTACACGTCCTGCACGCCGTTCACGAGGTGCTTCTGCACCTCGCGGACGCCCTTGACCCGGAGGACCTCCTTCGGGTCGACCGTGCCGACGATGATCTGCTGGCCGAGCTCGACGTGCTGGCCGTCCTCGACGAGCAGCGTCGAGCGCTTGAGCACGTTGTACGCGATCGGCTCGTCGCCGTTGTCGGGCGTGAGGATGACCTTGCGCTGCTTCTCGGTCTCGTCGATCGTGATGCGGCCGGCGGCCTCGGCGATCGGCGAGGCACCCTTCGGGGTGCGCGCCTCGAAGAGCTCCTGCACGCGGGGAAGACCCTGCGTGATGTCGTCGGCCGACGCCGAACCACCGGTGTGGAACGTACGCATCGTCAGCTGCGTGCCGGGCTCGCCGATCGACTGCGCCGCGATGATGCCCACGGCCTCGCCGATGTCGACGAGCTTGCCGGTCGCGAGCGAACGGCCGTAGCACTTCGCGCAGACGCCGACCGCGGACTCGCAGGTGAGGACCGAGCGGACCTTGATCGACTCGATGCCCGCCGCGACCAGCTTGTCGATGAGCACGTCGCCCACGTCGCTGCCGGCCTCGGCCACGACCTCGCCCTTCTCGTCGACCGCGTCGGTCGCGAGCGAACGGGCGAACACCGAGTTCTCGACGTTCGCGTCGCGGACGAGCGAGCCGGTCGAGTCCACGGCGGCGATGGGCATCTCGAGGCCCTTCGACGTGCCGCAGTCGTCCTCGCGGATGATGACGTCCTGCGAGACGTCGACCAGACGACGCGTGAGGTAGCCCGAGTCGGCCGTGCGGAGCGCGGTGTCGGCGAGGCCCTTGCGCGCACCGTGGGTCGCGATGAAGTACTCCGCCACCGACAGCCCCTCGCGGTACGAGGAGATGATCGGACGCGGGATGATCTCGCCCTTCGGGTTGTTCACGAGGCCTCGCATGCCGGCGATGTTGCGCACCTGCAGCCAGTTACCACGAGCGCCCGAGGTCACCATCCGGTTGATGGTGTTGTCCTGGTTCGCCGCGAACTCCTCCTGCATGGCCTTCGCGACCTCGTCGGTCGCCTTGGTCCAGATCTGGATGAGCTCCTGACGACGCTCGAGGTCGGTCGTGAGGCCCTTCTCGAACTGCGACTGGACCTTCGCGGCCTGCTTCTCGTACTTCGACACGATCTCGCGCTTCTGCGGGAGCTCGACGACGTCGGAGAGCGCGACGGTCACGCCGGAGCGGGTCGCCCAGCGGAAGCCGGCGTCCTTGATCCGGTCGAGGGTCGCGGCGACCTCGGTCTTCGGGTACCGCTCGGCGAGGTCGTTGACGATCGCGGAGATCTGCGACTTGCCCGCCTGCGCGTTGAAGTACGGGTAGTCCTCCGGCAGCGCCTCGTTGAAGATGGCGCGACCGAGGGTCGTCTCCAGCAGGAACGGACGGCCGGACTCGAAGCCCTCGGGCTCCTGGCCCTCGCCGAAGTGGAGACCCTCGAGGCGGATCTTCACCGTGGCGCCGAGGTCGAGCGCGAGCTCGCCCGGGCGGTTCTGGTCGAACGCGAGGATGGCCTCGGAGATCGAGGAGAACGCGCGGCCCTCGCCGGCGGCGCCGGGCTTCTCGGTCGTCAGGTGGTGCAGGCCGATGATCATGTCCTGCGAGGGCAGGGTCACCGGACGGCCGTCCGACGGCTTCAGGATGTTGTTCGACGCCAGCATCAGGATGCGGGCCTCGGCCTGGGCCTCGACCGACAGCGGCAGGTGCACGGCCATCTGGTCGCCGTCGAAGTCCGCGTTGAACGCGGCGCAGACGAGCGGGTGGAGCTGGATGGCCTTGCCCTCGACCAGCTGCGGCTCGAAGGCCTGGATGCCGAGGCGGTGCAGCGTGGGCGCGCGGTTCAGCAGCACGGGGCGCTCGCGGATGATCTCCTCGAGCACGTCCCACACCTGCGGGCGCGACCGCTCGACCATGCGCTTGGCGGCCTTGATGTTCTGGGCGTGGCTCAGGTCGATCAGGCGCTTGATGACGAACGGCTTGAACAGCTCGAGCGCCATCTGCTTGGGCAGGCCGCACTGGTGCAGCTTGAGCTGCGGACCCACGACGATGACCGAACGGCCCGAGTAGTCCACGCGCTTTCCGAGCAGGTTCTGGCGGAAGCGACCCTGCTTGCCCTTGAGCATGTCGCTCAGGGACTTCAGGGCGCGGTTGCCGGTACCCGTGACGGGACGACCGCGGCGGCCGTTGTCGAACAGCGCGTCGACGGCCTCCTGCAGCATCCGCTTCTCGTTGTTCACGATGATCTCGGGCGCGCCGAGGTCGAGCAGGCGACGGAGGCGGTTGTTGCGGTTGATCACGCGACGGTAGAGGTCGTTCAGGTCGGAGGTCGCGAAGCGGCCACCGTCGAGCTGGACCATCGGACGCAGCTCCGGCGGGATCACCGGGACGACGTCGAGGACCATCGCGGCCGGCGAGTTGCCGGTCTGCAGGAACGAGTTGACGACCTTGAGCCGCTTGATCGCACGGATCTTCTTCTGGCCCTTGCCCTCGGCGATCTGCAGGTGCAGGTCCTGCGCCTCGGCGGCCAGGTCGAAGGTCTCGAGGCGCTTCTTGATCGCCTCGGCGCCCATGTAGGCCTCGAAGTACATGCCGAAGCGGTCCTGCAGCTCCTGGAAGACCGAGTCCTCCGGCTTCAGGTCGCCGACCTTCAGCGTGCGGAAGTCCTCCCAGACGCGCTCGAGGTGCGCGATCTGCTCGTCGGCCGACTTGCGGACGCCGGCCATCTCCTTGTCGGCGGCGGCCTCGGCGCGCTTGCGCTGGTCGGCCTTGGCGCCCTCGGCCTCCAGGGCCGCGAGCTCCTCCTCCTTGCGGGTCATGAGCTCGGCGATGCGCGCGTCGCGGGCGTCGCCGATGGCCTTGATCTCGAGGCGGACCTCGTTCTCGAGGCCCGGCATGTCCTGGTGACGGCCGTCGTCGTCCACGTCGATCACCATGTAGGCGGCGAAGTAGATGACCTTCTCGAGGTCCTTCGGCGCCATGTCGAGCAGGTACCCGAGGCGCGAGGGCACGCCCTTGAAGTACCAGATGTGCGTCACGGGCGCGGCCAGCTCGATGTGGCCCATCCGCTCGCGGCGGACCGAGGACTTGGTGACCTCGACACCGCATCGCTCGCAGACGATGCCCTTGAAGCGGACGCGCTTGTACTTGCCGCAGGCGCACTCCCAGTCACGGCTGGGTCCGAAGATCTGCTCGCCGAAGAGCCCGTCCTTCTCGGGCTTCAGCGTGCGGTAGTTGATGGTCTCGGGCTTCTTGACCTCGCCGTAGGACCACTTGCGGATGTCCTCGGCGGTCGCCAGGCCGATACGGAGCTCATCGAACGTCGTTGCGTCGAGCAATTTCTCTCCTAGATTCCTGAAGTCGTTCTCGTATGCCTGGCGGATCAGATCTCGTCGATGTTCGACGACTCGAAGCGCGCGGAGATGTTGATGCCGAGCTCCTCCGCAGCGCGGAAGGCCTCGTCATCGGTGTCGCGGAGGCTGACCGCGGTGCCGTCGGCCGAGAGCACCTCGACGTTCAGGCACAGCGACTGCATCTCCTTCATGAGCACCTTGAAGGACTCGGGGATGCCGGGCTCCTGGATGTTCTCGCCCTTGACGATCGCCTCGTACACCTTGACGCGGCCGAGGATGTCGTCGGACTTGATCGTGAGGAGCTCCTGGAGCGCGTACGCGGCGCCGTAGGCCTCGAGGGCCCACACCTCCATCTCGCCGAATCGCTGACCGCCGAACTGCGCCTTCCCGCCCAGCGGCTGCTGGGTGATCATCGAGTACGGGCCGGTCGAGCGCGCGTGGATCTTGTCGTCGACCAGGTGGTGCAGCTTCAGGATGTACATGTAGCCGACCGAGACGGGGTACGGGAACGGCTCGCCCGAACGGCCGTCGAACAGCTGCGTCTTGCCGCTGGAGTCGATGAGCCGCTCGCCGTCGCGGTTGGGCAGGGTCGAGTCGAGCAGACCCGCGATCTCCTGCTCCAGCGCGCCGTCGAACACGGGCGTGGCGACCTTGGTGCCGGGCTCGGCCTCGCGTGCGACCTCGGGCAGGCGCTTGGCCCACTCGGGGTCGCCCTCGACCTTCCAGCCCTGCTTGGCGACCCAGCCGAGGTGGGTCTCGAGCACCTGGCCGAAGTTCATTCGACCGGGGATGCCGAGCGGGTTCAGGATGACGTCGACCGGGGTGCCGTCGGCGAGGAACGGCATGTCCTCGACCGGCAGGATCTTCGAGATGACGCCCTTGTTGCCGTGGCGGCCGGCGAGCTTGTCGCCCTCGGTGATCTTGCGCTTCTGCGCGATGTAGACGACCACGCGCTGGTTGACGCCCGAGCCGAGCTCGTCGTCGCCGTCCTGCGCGTCGAACACCTTGACGCCGATGATCGTGCCCTGCTCGCCGTGCGGCACCTTCAGCGAGGTGTCGCGGACCTCGCGGCTCTTCTCGTTGAAGATCGCGCGGAGCAGGCGCTCCTCGGCCGAGAGCTCGGTCTCGCCCTTCGGCGTGACCTTGCCGACGAGGATGTCGCCGGGGCGGACCTCGGCGCCGATGCGGATGATGCCGCGCTCGTCGAGGTCGGCCAGGAGGTCCGGGCTGACGTTCGGCAGGTCGCGGGTGATCTCCTCCTTGCCGAGCTTGGTGTCGCGGGCGTCGACCTCGTACTCCTCGATGTGGATCGAGGAGAGGACGTCGTCCTTCACCAGGTTCTGGCTGAGGATGATCGCGTCCTCGAAGTTGTGGCCCTCCCACGGCATGAACGCCACGAGGAGGTTCTTGCCGAGCGCGAGCTCGCCGTTGTCGGTCGCGGGGCCGTCGGCGATGACCTCGCCGGCCTCCACGCGCTCGCCGGCGGAGACCACGACGCGGTTGTTGTACGAGGTGCCCTGGTTGGAGCGGTCGAACTTGCGCAGGTAGTAGCTCTGCGTGCCGCCCTCGTCGAGCTGCAGCGTGACGGCGTCGGCCGACACCTCGGTGACGACACCGGCCTTCTCGGCGGTGACGACGTCACCGGCGTCGACCGCGGCGTAGCCCTCCATGCCCGTGCCGACGTACGGCGAGTCGCTGCGCAGCAGCGGCACCGCCTGACGCTGCATGTTCGCACCCATGAGGGCGCGGTTCGCGTCGTCGTGCTCGAGGAACGGGATGAGCGAGGTCGCGACCGACACCATCTGGCGCGGCGAGACGTCCATGTAGCCGATCTCGTCGGCGGGGATCAGGTCGACCTCGCCGCCGGTCTTGCGCGCGAGGACGCGGTCCTCGACGAAGTGGCCGTCCGCCTTCAGCGGGGCGTTGGCCTGCGCGACGACGTAGTCGTTCTCCTCCATCGCGGTGAGGTAGTCGATCTGGTCGGTGACCTTGCCGTTCTCGACCCGACGGTACGGCGTCTCGATGAAGCCGAACGAGTTGATGCGGGCGAACGACGCGAGCGAGCCGATGAGGCCGATGTTCGGGCCTTCCGGCGTCTCGATCGGGCACATGCGGCCGTAGTGCGACGGGTGGACGTCGCGGACCTCGACGCCCGCGCGGTCGCGCGAGAGGCCGCCGGGGCCGAGCGCCGAGAGGCGGCGCTTGTGCGTGAGCCCGGCCAGCGGGTTGTTCTGGTCCATGAACTGCGACAGCTGCGAGGTGCCGAAGAACTCCTTGATCGCCGCCACGACGGGTCGGACGTTGATCAGGGTCTGCGGCGTGATCGCCTCGATGTCCTGCGTGGTCATGCGCTCGCGGACGACGCGCTCCATGCGCGAGAGGCCGGTGCGGACCTGGTTCTGGATCAGCTCGCCGACCGCGCGGATGCGGCGGTTGCCGAAGTTGTCGATGTCGTCGACGTCCAGGCGCAGGGTCACGTCCTTGCCGCCGCGGCGACCGGGCAGCTCGGTGCGGTCCTCGTGCAGGGCGACGAGGTACTTGATCGTCGCGACGATGTCCTGCACCGTCAGCACCGAGTCGGTCAGCGGGGCCTCGAGGCCGAGCTTGTTGTTGATCTTGTACCGGCCGACCTTGGCGAGGTCGTAGCGCTTCGGGTTGAAGTAGAAGTTGTCGAGCAGCGCGCGGGCGGCCTCGGCGGCGACCTGCTCGCCCGGACGGAGCTTCCGGTAGATGTCCTTGAGCGCCTCCTCCTTGGTGAGGATGTTGTCCTTCTCGAGGGTCATCGCGATCGACTCGTAGCCGGCGAACTCCTCGAGGATCTCCTCGGAGGTCAGGCCCAGGGCCTTCAGGAAGACGGTGACCGACTGCTTGCGCTTGCGGTCGATGCGGACGCCGACCTGGTCGCGCTTGTCGACCTCGAACTCGAGCCAGGCACCGCGGCTCGGGATGACGCGCGCCGAGTAGATGTCCTTGTCGGAGGTCTTGTCGGGCGTGCGCTCGAAGTAGACGCCGGGCGAACGGACGAGCTGCGAGACGACGACGCGCTCGGTGCCGTTGATGACGAAGGTGCCCTTGGGGGTCATGAGCGGGAAGTCGCCCATGAAGACGGTCTGGGTCTTGATCTCACCGGTGAGGTGGTTCATGAACTCCGCGTTGACGTACAGCGGAGCGGAGTAGGTCTTGCCCTTCTCCTTGCACTCGTCGATCGTGTACTTCGGCGGCTCGAGCTCCGGGTTCGAGAACGAGAGCTGCATGGTCTCGCCGAGGTCCTCGATGGGCGAGATCTCCTCGAAGATCTCCTCGAGGCCGGTGGCCTCGGGCAGGTCCTGACGGCCGGACTCGATGGCCTCCTCGACGCGGGCCTGCCACGTCTCGTTGCCGACGAGCCAGTCGAAGCTCTCGGTCTGGAGGGCGAGCAGATCGGGTACGGTGAGGGTGTCGGCGACCTTTGCGAACGAGAGGCGGCTTGCACCGCGTCCGTTCTTGGGGGTGGGCGTGGTTGCGTTGCGCGCAGCAGCCAAGGAAATGACCTCCATGGCCCCGTGAGGGGCCGGTTCACTGTCGGTGGTGGTGGAGTTGACCCCTCAGACGTGGTGCGGATGCCGGTGAGCCCGGCACGCAGGAGCCGACCGCAATATGAAGGCATAGTGGGTCTGGGAGCGCAAAGGTCAAGCATAGATCGATCTGGTCTCCATGTCCAGTCGGATTCTTGATTTGTTCGTGGATGTCGGGTATAACCGCGCGAACCGGCGCCCGACCGGGACCTGCGTGGGACGATTCGGGCATGGCGCCCCGCATCGAGTTCGAGCGCGACGTGTTCTCGTCGCGGGGCTGGACGCTGCTCGTCGACGACACCGCGCAGTCGCACGTCGACGCCGGCGATCCGACCCGGCTCTTCTTCGAGTACGTGCGGCGCATCGGCAACCTCGTCGACGCGATGGCCGAGCCCGGGGCCCCGATCACGGCGCTGCACCTCGGCGGCGGGGCGATGAGCCTCGCGCGCTACGTCGCCGCGACCCGGCCGGACTCGCGCCAGGTCGTCGTCGAGGCCGACGCGCGCCTGGTCGACCTGGTGCGGGAGCGGCTCCCGCTCGCGCCGGACTCCGGCGTGTCGGTCATGGTGGCCGACGCCCGCGACGCGCTCGGACGGCTCGACGCGACGCTGCGGTTCGACCTCGTGATCCTCGACGTGTACGCCAGGCTCCAGGCGCCCGCGTTCGTCGACGATCCCGCCTTCCTCGCGGCGTGCCTCGGTCGGCTGGCACCGGCCGGCCTGCTCGTGGCCAACGTGGCCGACGAGGCCGGCGGATCCAGGCTCGCGGCGCAGGCCCGCGGCATCGCGAGGGCCGATCCCACGGTCGACCTGGTCGTGGCCGGGCCGCCGACCGTGCTCTCGCGCGCCGAGGAGGGCAACGCGGTGGTCGTCGCCGGGCGCACCGTGCCCGACCGGGTGCTCGAGCGCCTGCGCGCAGCGGGCCCGTTCCCGGCGGAGGTGCTCCACGGCGCACGGCTGGACGCGGTGCTGTGGGGCGCATGCTGAGGCGGCACGGGTAGCGTGGCATCCGTGCCGGACCTCGAACGACGACTCGCCCCGAGCGGGCACCTCGCCAGGCTGGAGGAGTCGCGCAGCCGACCGGGCTCGTGGACCCTGTACGTCGACGGGACCCCGCAGTCGCACGTCGACCTCGAGCAGCCGGAGTGGCTCGGCTTCGAGTACGTGCGGCGCATCGGGCACGCGATCGACCTCGTGCGGCCGGAGCGCGAGGCGATCACCGCGCTGCACCTCGGCGGAGGCGCGTTCACGCTCCCGCGGTACGTGATCGCGACCCGGCCGGGCTCGCGGCAGCAGGTGGTGGAGCTCGAGTCCGATCTCGTCGACCTCGTGCGCACGAACCTGCCGCTCCCCCGCGGCGCGCAGGTGCGCGTGCGGCACGGCGATGCGCGCGAGGTGCTCGCGAAGCTCCCGGCGGGCCTCGACGGCGCGGTGGACCTCGCCGTCGTCGACATCTTCTCCGGGGCGCGCACGCCCGCGCACGTGACCAGCACGGAGTTCCACGCGCTCGTCTCGCCGCGGCTCGCGCCCGGCGGCATCGTCGCCGTGAACGTCGCCGACGGCGCCGGGCTCGCGTTCGCGCGCTCGCAGGCGGCGACGCTCGGCAGGGTGTACGAGCACGTCGCGATCGCAGCCGACACCTCGATGCTCAAGGGCCGCCGGTTCGGCAACGTGGTCATGTACGCCTCGCACGACCCGCTGCCGTTCGAGTCGATGCCGCGTCGGCTCGCGAGCGACCCGGCGCCCGCGAAGCTCGTGGAGGGCGACGAGCTCGTGCGGTTCGTCGCCGGCGCGCCGGTCGTGACGGACGCCACGGCCGTGCCCTCCCCGCCGCCGTCGCGCTCGGTCTTTCTCGCGAAGCCGTAGCGCGCCCGGTCCGAGGACCGCGGCGTCGCACCGTCAGGCGTGCCGGAACCGGACCTCCTGGCCGGGGCGGACCTGGGCGAGCCGGTCGAGCGATCCCGGCTCGACGATCGCGACGACCGGGTAGCCGCCGGTGACCGGACGGTCGGCCAGCAGCACGGTGGGCACGCCGGCGCCCGTGACCTGGATCGCCCCCGGGACGGTCGGCTCGCTGACGAGCTCGCGCCGCACGCGGCGTTCGAGCGCGGTTCCCTCGAGCCGTGCCCCGACGCGGTCGGCCGATGCCGAGACCCGCCACGGCGACTCGTGGAGCGCGGCGAGCGCGGCATCCGTCACCCAGTCGGCGCGCGGGCCGGGCAGGAGGCCCAGGGTCACGGCGCCGGCCGGCGGCGGCCATGCCGCATCGTCGTCGAGCAGCGGCACCGACGCCGCGGGCTCGGCGCCGACGGCGAGCACACGGCCCGCGGCGACCGGGTCCGGGCCGATCCCGGACAGCGTGTCGCGGCTCCGGGAGCCGAGCACGGGCGGTTCGTCGATGCCGCCGCGGATCGCGACCAGGAACCGCAGCCCGCGCTGGGCGGTTCCGAGCTCGACGACCTCTCCGGCACGGACGCGCGCGGCGCGGTACGGCCCGACGTCGTGTCCGCCGACCCGGACCGGCCCCCAGGCGCCGGTCACCGCGAACCAGGTGTCCGAGTCGACCGCGAATCGCAGCCCCCCGAGCACGACCTCGAGGCCCGCCGCGCCGTCGGGGTTGCCGACGAGCCGGTTCGCGAGCGCGAGCGCGCCGCGGTCGAGCGCGCCCGACGGCGCGACGCCGAGGTGCGCGAGCCCGGGCCGCCCGAGGTCCTGCACGAGCACCGGGCCGGCCGTCGCCTCGACGTGGAGCCGGGTCATCGCCCGGCCTCCCGGAAGCGCACGCCGCGACCGGGGACGAGCACGGCCGGCTCGTCGGCCGTGGCGTCCCACAGCGCGTCATCGGTGCGGCCGATCAGGCGCCATCCGCCCGGGCTCTCGCGCGGGTACGCCCCGGAGAACGCACCCGCGAGCCCGACGGCACCGCTCGGCACGCGCTCGCGGGCGACGTCGAGGCGCGGCACGTCGAAGGGCCAGTCGTCGGCGACGAGGTAGCCGAACCCCGGGGCGAAGCCGATGAACGCCACGCGCCAGTGCGCGGCGACGTGCCGGGCGACGAGGTGCTCGCTCGACACGTCGAGCGCCTCGGCGACCGCGGGGAGGTCCTCCCCGCGGTAGTCGACCTCGATCACCGCGTCGCCGCCTCCCGTCACGCCGCCGACGCCGCGTGCGGACGGCTCGCGACCGCCCGCGCCCCCGGCGACCCGGCGGACCCAGGCCGCGGCGGACTCCAGCGGCATCCGATCGGAGTCGATCGCGACGAGCAGCGTGCGGGCAGCGGGCACGAGCTCGACCACGCCGGCCGGGGCGTCGGCCGCGAGGGCCTCGTGCAGCACCAGCACCTCCGCGAGCGCGTCGCACTCGACGAGGAGCGCCGAGCGTCCCGACGGCAGCAGGCGGATCCCGTCGAGGCTCATGCGAACGGTCGGACGTCGTGACCCGCCGACGCGAGGGCGCTCCGCACGGCGCGGGCGATCCCGACCGAGCCGGGCGTGTCACCATGCAGGCAGAGGGAGTCGGGTGCGAGCTCGACCCGGGCCCCGTCGATGGCGACGATGCCGCCCGTCTCGACGAGTTCGAGCGCCCGGTCCGCGGCCCGCTCGGGGTCGTGCACGAGCGCGTCGGGGCGGTCCCTCGGCACCAGGCGCCCGTCGGCGAGGTATCCGCGGTCGATGAACGCCTCGCGCGCGTAGCGGATGCCGGCCCGACGGGCCGCCCGCTCGAACTCGCTGTCGGGCGGCCCCAGCACGACGGCCGAGGGGTCGGCCGCGGCGAGCGCGTCGGCGGTCGCGGCGGCCGCGGACGGATCGGCCGCGAGCCGGTGGTAGAGCGCTCCGTGCGCCTTGACGTACCGGACGCGGGCGCCGGCCGCGCGGGCCACGGCCTCGAGCGCCCCGAGCTGGTAGACGACCTCGGCGGCCAGTTCCTCCGCCGAGACGTCGAGCGCGCGGCGGCCGAAGCCGGCGCGGTCGCGGTAGCCGGGGTGCGCTCCGAGGGTCACGCCGTGCCGCACCGCCAGTCGCGCGCTGCGCGCCATCGTCAACGGGTCGCCCGCGTGGAACCCGCAGGCGACGTTGGCGCTCGAGACGACCTCGAACATGGCCTCGTCGTCGCCCATCCGCCACGCGCCGTACGACTCGCCGAGGTCGGCGTTCAGGTCGATCGCACCCTGCATGCCTCCATTCTCCCGCGTTCGCGCACGCCGCGCCCGGCCCGCGGTCCGCGCACGATCGGCGCTGCGGTCGGTCGCCGCGCCCGGCAGACTGGAGACAGGGAGGTCCTGATGCCAAGGTCGACGCCCACCGCGGCCGTGATCGCGCTCGGCGCGGTGCTCGCGCTCGCCGCGTGCGGCGGCCCCGAGGGCCCGGTGGTGGTGCCGCCCTCCACCGAGCCGCCCTCGGCCCCGCCCGCGGCATCCGCGTCGCCGGTCCGGCCGGTCGGCGAGCCCGAGACCCTGGCGGAGGGCCTCGAGGCGCCGTGGTCGATCCTTCGCCTTCCCGACGGCTCCGTGCTCGTGAGCGAACGCGATCGCGGCCGGATCGTCGAGGTGCTGGCCGACGGCGCGGTCCGGGTGGCGGGGGCCGTCCCGGGCGTCGCCGCGGGTGGGGAGGGCGGCCTGCTCGGGCTCGCGCTGCTCCCGCCGAGCGAGGCCGGCTCCGCCTCGATCGCGGCCTACCTCTCCACCGACGACGACAATCGCATCGTGCGGATGCCGCTCACGGGCGGCCCCGGCGAACTCGGCCTCGGCGAGCCGGAGGTGATCCTCGACGGGATCCCCCGGGGCGGGCGCCACAACGGCGGTCGACTCGCGATCGGACCCGACGGCTTCCTGTACGCCACCACGGGCGACACCGGGCGCGAGGAGCTCGCGCAGGACCCGGACTCGCTCGCCGGCAAGATCCTTCGGATGACCGCCGACGGCGATCCGGCGCCGGGCAACCCGTTCGGCACGCACGTGTGGAGCCTCGGCCACCGGAATCCGCAGGGCATCGCCTGGGATGCCGCAGGCGGCATGTGGGCGGCCGAGTTCGGCCAGAACACGTGGGACGAGCTGAACCGCATCGAGCCCGGAGCGAACTACGGATGGCCCGAGGTCGAGGGCCGCGCCGACGACGAGCGCTACCACGACCCGGCGGTGCAGTGGCCGACCTCCGAGGCCAGCCCCAGCGGCCTGGCGGTGGTGGGCGACACCCTCGTGCTCGCCGCGCTCCGCGGCGAGCGCCTGTGGTTCGCCTCGCCGGCGCTGAGCTCGCCGACCGAGGTCGAGGCGGCGTTCACGGGCGAGCTGGGCCGCCTGCGCGACGTCGTGCCCGGTCCCGACGGCGAGTTGTGGGCGATCACGAACAACACCGACGGCCGCGGCCTCGCGCGCGACGGCGACGACCGCCTCGTGCGCATCCGCCTCGCCGAGGCCGACTGAGCGGGGCCCCCGATCGGGGGCCGGGCACCGCGGACGCCGTCGAACCCCCGGGGGTTATCCTCGATCGCATGGCGGATCTCGCGAGGGTTCGGGTCTGGGCGGAGGCGCTCATCGCCCTGCACCTGGATCCCGCCGAGTGGACGTTCGCGTTCGACAACGCGAAGAAGCGCGCGGGACTCTGCAACTACACCGCGCGGCGCATCTCGGTCTCGCGCTACCTGGCCGTGCGATACGACGACGACGAGATCCACCAGATCCTGCTGCACGAGGTCGCGCACGCGATCGCAGGACCTCGGGCCGGCCACGGCCCGAAGTGGGCCGCGACGGCCGCGGAGATCGGGTACGTCGGCCGGCGGACGCACGACGGGGCGGTCGCCGACGAGCTGGCGCCGTGGGTGGGGCGATGCCCGTCCGGGCACGAGCACTTCCGGTACCGCCAGCCCGTGCGTCCGCTCAGCTGCGGCATCTGCCGTCGCGGGTTCGACCGTCGCAACCTGATCGAGTGGCGCCGCCGCGAGATCACCGCGGCCATGCGCCGCGCCGCGGCGAGCGCCGCCGCCGACTGACCCGGCGCCGTGACCTGATCGTTCCCGCGCGGCACCCGGCGACCCGATAGGTTGGTCCGGTGCCCGTCTCGACCGTCTCGATCCCCGTGGGCCAGTGGTTCACCGACGACAGCGGACGGTGGTGGTTCGACTCCGGTTCGTTCGCGCTCGACTTCGCCTACACCGGGGGCATCCCCGTCGCCGTCGCGCCGGAACGACTGCACGCGCCCGACGACCTGACCTCGTGGATGCGCGAGCGATTCCCGATGGCGATCGCACCGGCCCGCTCGCGCGACCTCTTCGATGCGACGGCGCTGCGCGACGCGATCGCGCGCCTCGCACTCGCGGCTGGCCGCGGCGAGGCGCCGGCGACCGCCGACGTCGACGTGGTCAACCTCTACGCCGCGACGCCCGACATCCCCCCGACGCTCGAGGGCGGCTCGCGCCAGGCCGGCCGGTCCGTGCAGACCGTCGGGCAGGCGCTCTCGACGATCGCGCGCGACGCGGTGGACTGCTTCGGCGCGGCCAACCACGGGCGCGTGCGCATCTGCGCGGGCGGCTGCGGCATCGTCTACCTCGACACGTCGCGCGCGGCGAGCCGCCGGTGGTGCACGATGCAGCGCTGCGGCAACCGCGCGAAGGTGCGCGCGCATCGCGCCCGCAAGGCCGGCCGGAAGGTGTCGTCGCTCAGCGCGGCGTGACCACGCGCGGGTCCGCGTCGGCGGCGTGCTGCGCGGCACGACGCAGGATCGCGGGGTCGGCGCCGTCCTCGACCGCGGCTCGGCCCGCCACGGACGCCGTCGCGAGGTGGGCGACGGCGCGACGAAGGCCCGCGAAGGCGGCGCTCGCGACGGCGGCCTCCGGCGACGTGTCGTCGATCCCGAGTCCGGCGAGCGCGTCGACCACGGCACCCGCGGCGAGCACGTCGTCGGCGGCGAATCCGCCGTCCGCGCGCCCCGAGGCCGCGATCGCCAGGTAGGCGCGACGGCCCAGCCGTTCCTGCTCGGCGAGGATCCACGTCGCGACGGCGGCGGCATCCGCGAGCCCGGCCACGAGGACGACCGGGGCGAGGCGGCGCACCTCGTCGGGCACCTCGACGGCGTGGTCCGCGACCGCGACGCCGACCTGGTCGATCCAGACGAGCACGTCGGCCCCCCGTGCGATGCGGCGCGCGCCCGCCGGTCCCTGGTCGAACCGCACCTGGTACCTGGTCTGCGCGGCGTGGTCGGCCGCGCGCTGGGTGTCGCTCACCGCGTCAGGCTACGCGACGCCGCGCATCGGCCGGCTCGTAGGCTGGGATCATGACCTCGCATGTCGACGACCGGCCCGTGACGATCATCACCGGCGGGGGTCGCGGCATCGGCCGCGCGATCGCCGAGCGACTCGCCGCCGACGGCCACGACCTGGTGCTCACGTGGCGCGAGCGGCGCGAGGAGGCCGAGGCAGTGGCCGAGGGCTGCCGCGCGGCGGGCGCCCGCGTCGAGTTGCTGCAGCTCGACCTCGCCGACCTCGACCGGGTCGCCGAGATCGTCCCCGAGGCGATCCGCCGGTTCGGGCGGGTCACGGGGCTCGTGAACAACGCCGGCATCACGGGGCGCATCGGGCCGTTCCTCGACGGCTCGATCGAGGAGTCCGACCTCGTGTTCCGCATCAACGTCCTCGCGCCCATGACGCTCTGCCGCGCCGCGATCGCCGCGATGGCCACGGACCGGGGCGGCGCGGGCGGGTCGATCGTGAACATCTCGTCGGGGGCGGCTGCGCACGGCGCTCCCGACACGTACATCCCGTACGCGGCGAGCAAGGCCGCGCTGAACGTCATGTCGATCGGGCTCGCGAAGGAGTTCGGGCCGGTCGGGGTCCGCGTGAACACGGTCTCCCCCGGCACGACGCGCACGGAGATCCACGCGGACGCGGGCCGCCCGAACGCGCCCGACGAGCGGGCCGGCAACATCCCGATGCGACGTCCGGGCGAGCCGCACGAGATCGCCGGCGCGGTCGCGTACCTGCTGTCCGACGACGCCTCGTACACGTCGGGGGCCGACATCCTGATCACGGGCGGCAAATAGGGAGGACGGCGCAGCGGGACGTGCGACGGCCGCCCGCGACGTCAGCGGTGCCGCGCCGCGTAGTGCGCGAGCGCCTCCGCGTCGCCGGCGCGCGCCGCGGCCCGCCGGGCGGCGTCGAGCGCCGCGACCGGATCGGGCTCGCGACGCGCGATGCCGAGCTGCCGCTCGGCCTCCGCGAGCCGGGTCCGCGCGTCGGCGCCCGCGAACCCCCGGGCCCGTTCGAGGGCCTGCTCGGCCATCCGGACCTGGCTCTCGGCGATCGCGATCGCGCCAGGCAGGGCGCCGCGCGCGCCGTGCAGCCGTTCCTCGGCGCGCCGGGTCGTCGCGCGAGCGGCCTCGAGGCGGTCGCGGGCCGCACGCAGCCGGTCCCGCTCGGCGAACGGGTCGTCGGCACGGCCCTCGCGGCCCACCAGCAGCGGGGAGAGCTCGCCGATCGCCCCGGCGAGGGCGGCACCGGCGTCCGGGTCGACCGCGGCGTCCCGCTCGCGCCGGGCCGAGACGAGCTCGGCGTCGAGCCCGGCCGCCTCCGCCGCCGCGTCCGCGGTCGCCTGCGCGAGCTCCAGTTCGACGTGCTCGGCGCGATCGAGCTCGGCGGCGGCGCGGTCGAGCGCATGGGCGGCCCGGCCGAGCGCATCGGCGACCGACGATCCGGCCACGCGCCGCAGTCGCGACTCGGCGTCGTCGAGCGCGGCATCCGCCGTGCCGAGGTCGCGGCGCGCACGGACGAGCGCACCGCCGGCGCCCGCGAGCGCGGACGGCGCGAACCGCGTGCCGAGCCGATCCAGCATCCCGGCCGCGTCGGCCTCCCGCGCACCCAGATGGCGGGCGCGCTCGCGCAGCGCCGGCACCTCGTCGGCCGCGCCGCGTTCGGCCGCCCGGCGCTCCCCCAGGACGGCGTGGGCCTCCGCGAGCACGCGTTCGACGTCGTCGCACAGCGCCGCGATCCGCGCGCTCCAGGTCCGGCGCTGGGAGACGGTGTCGGGCTCGGCGTCGTCCAGCCGCTGCTGGAGGAGGAACGCCTCCCTGAGCCATCCGCGGGCCCGGTGCACCGCCTGCTCCAGCGCGCGCGCGGCCTCGGGGCCGAACTGCGCCTCCGCGAACCGGATCTCCTGCATCGCATCGCGCACAGCCTCGTCCGCGCCCACGAGTCGCGCCTTGGCCGAGGTCTCGAGGGCCCGCACCGCCTCGCCGTCGCGAACCTCGCGCCGCCGGCCGAGTCGGCGCAGGCCGAGCGCGCCGGCGACGAACGCCAGGGCGGCCGCGCCGAACACCACGAGCGAGGGCAGCCATGCGGCGGCGTCGGGCATGGTCGTGAGCCTAGCCCGCGAACCCGCCACGCGCGCCGGCGCGGGCGGGCGCGCGACCGGAATGCGGCCGCGACGCTTTGACGAGGCCCGCGCGGCCCCTAGGGTCGGGACATGCGGGTGCTGTTGAAGCTGACCCTCGACTGCGATGCGGATGCCGCGTGGCGCGCCATCCGCAGCCCGGCCGTGCTGCGCGAGGTCGTGGCGCCGTGGCTCGACTTCGAGTCGCTCGAGGCCGAGGGCTTCCCGGCGACGTGGCCCGAGGGTCCCCACCGGCTCCGGACGCTCGCGTTCGGCATCGCGCCGAGCGGCGAGGAGGTCATCGACGTCTCCTACCCCGGTGGCCTGCCGCCAGGCGTGCGGATGCTGCGCGACGGCGGCGGCGCCGTGACCGGCCCGCTCGCCGCGTTCCGCCACTGGGACCACCGGATGGCGATCTCGCCGCTGCCCGACGGCCGCACCCTGTACCGCGACCAGCTCCGGGCCAGCGCGGGCGCACTTGACGTGCTCGCCTGGTACCCGACCTGGGCGTTCTGGCAGTACCGCGGGGCCCGGCTGCGGCAGCTCGCCCCGACCTGGGCGTACGACCCGCCAGGCACGGCCGACGCGGAGCGCGCCGCGGCGCGGGCCGGAGGCGCGGCGTGACCGCCACGCTGGGATCGCTCCAGCTCGCCGACTGGCGCCGGCGCGTGTTCGGCCTGTACGCCGGCGTGCGCCACCTCGCCATCCACGATCCCGCGCAGGCGCACGAGCTGTGGGTGTCCGGGCGCGACGAGCTCTTCGCCGGGCACCCGCAGTCGCCGCTGCTCCCCGACGACCGGGCCCGCTTCACCGGGCTCGACGTCTCGTCGTACGACCCGGACTGGCGGTTCGAGCTCGAGGTCCGACGTCCGCCCGAGCCGCTGCGCATGGTCGTCGACAGCTCGAGCGACGGCCCGATCCCGTTCTCGCTCGTGGGGACGGTGCGGGTGCCCTACCTCGGCACGCTCGACGTGTGGCGGCTCACCGGGTACGGCGGCGGGCTCTTCCTGCCCGTGAAGGACGCGCTGGCGGGGCTGCCCGGCGGCACGTACGGGGGCGGGCGGTACCTGATCGACACGGTCAAGGGCGCCGACCTCGGCACGGGCGGCGACGACGACAGCCTCATCGTGGACTTCAACTTCGCGTACAACCCGTCGTGCGCGTACGACCCCTCGTGGTCGTGCCCGCTCGCGCCCGCCGGCGACACCGTCCGAGAGGAGATCCCGGTGGGCGAGCGGATGCCGCGGTGACGGCGCCGACGCCGCGTACAGCTCCGTCGCAGCGCCATCCGCTATGGTGGTCCCCGGCGAGCGCGATGATCGCGCCGCCTGCGTCGTAGACACGCTTCCGGGCCCAGGGCCCGTCGACTTCATACGGCGAACGGATTCGCCGACCGGCGTCTTCGCCATTCCCCACCGCCGGGTCCATCCCCCGCCAGCACGACCGTGCAGCGGCGCGCCCGGCCGTGCCATCCGAAACGGACTCACTTGACCGACATCACCTTCGGCGCGCTCGGCGTGCCCGCACCCCTCGTCGCCGCCCTCGCGGCCGACGGCAAGACCACCGCGTTCCCCATCCAGGTCGACACGCTGCCCGACACCCTCGCCGGACGCGACGTGCTCGGCCGCGGGAAGACCGGCTCGGGCAAGACCATCGCGTTCGCGCTGCCCATGGTCGCTCGCCTGGGCACCTCCCTCGCCGGCGGCCGCCGCCGCGCGGGCCGACCCCTCGGGCTCGTCCTCGCTCCGACCCGCGAGCTCGCGACCCAGATCACGCAGACCTTCGAGCCGCTCGCCGACGCATACGACCTGAAGGTCACCACGATCTTCGGCGGCATCAACCAGAAGCGCCAGGTCGACGCGCTGCGGGCGGGCGTCGACATCGTCGTCGCGACGCCCGGACGCCTCGAGGACCTCATGAAGCAGGGCTTCCTCAGCCTCGACGCGATCGAGATCACGGTGCTCGACGAGGCCGACCACATGGCCGACCTCGGGTTCCTGCCGGTGGTCACGCGCATCCTCGACAAGACGCCGCGCGGCGGGCAGCGACTGCTGTTCTCGGCCACCCTCGACAACGGCGTGGACCGGCTCGTCAAGCGCTACCTGCAGAACGAAGTGCTGCACTCGGTCGACGAGGCGAACTCGCCCGTCGCCGCGATGACGCACCACGTGTTCGAGATCGCCGACACCGACGCCAAGAACGACCTGGTCAAGGCGCTCGCGTCCGGCACCAGCCGTCGCATCCTCTTCATGCGGACCAAGCACCACGCCAAGAAGCTCGCGAGGAAGCTGACCGAGCAGGGCATCCCCGCGGTCGACCTGCACGGCAACCTCTCCCAGCCCCAGCGCGACCGCAACCTCGCGGCGTTCGGCGACGGCTCCGTCAAGGTGCTCGTGGCCACCGACGTCGCGGCGCGAGGCGTGCACGTCGACAACGTCGAGCTCGTCATCCACGTCGACCCGCCCATGGAGCACAAGGCGTACCTGCACCGCTCGGGCCGCACGGCCCGTGCCGGCAGCGAGGGCGACGTCGTCACGATCTGCCTGCCCGCCCAGAAGCAGGACCTCAAGACCCTGCTCCGCAAGGCCGCGATCACGGTGACCCCGCAGCAGGTCACCGCCGGCTCCCCCGTCGTGACCGCACTGGTCGGCGAGGTCGCCCCGTACGTGAAGCCGGCGCCGCGCGAGGCGACGCCGCAGCAGGGCGGCGGACGATCGCAGGGCGCCAACGCGCAGCGCAAGCGCGCCGCGCGCGAGGAGCGTGCGGCGGGCGGCGCCCAGCCGGCCGGCCAGGGCCGCCGCAGCCGCGGCCGCGGCCGCGCCGGCCAGTCGGACGTGGCGGCCGGCGCACCGCGCCGCGACCGCTCGGGCCGCCCCGCCGAGGCGCGGGCGCACGCCCCGAAGCAGGGCGGCGGCCAGAGCCGCGGCTCGCAGTCGACCGGCGCGCAGCGCTCGTCGACGGGCCGCTCGTCGCAGAAGCAGCCGCTGCGCGTCGGCAGCGTCGTCACGCCGAACCGCAGCACGCGCACCAACCGCCGCGCACAGGGCTGACGCCCTCCGCCGCGTCGCGACGGCCCCGCACCCCGACCGGGTGGCGGGGCCGTCGCCGATTTCGCCGCCGACGGTGGCGCGGGTTAGCCTGTGCCGCATGAGCACCGAGGTCGTTGCCGAAGTCGTCATCCGTCCCGTCCGAGACTCCGACGCGGAGGCGCTCGGCCGCGTCCACGCGCAGTGCTGGCACGAGGACTACGACCAGCTCGTCGACGCCGCCACGCTCGAGAACCTCTCCCCGCGGCGGATGGCCGAGCTCTGGACCCACTGGATGAACCAGGGCGACGACTTCGTGCACGTGGCCGCGCTCGTCGACGGCGAGATCATCGGCTTCGCCGGTGCGGGGCCTGCGCGCGACGAGGACGCCCCGCGCGAGCGGGAGCTGTTCTTCATCCACCTGCTCGACGCGCACCACGGCAAGGGGATCGGCCAGAAGCTCTTCGACGCGGCCGTCGGCGAGGGCCCGGTGTACCTCTGGGTGCCCTCGAGCAACGAGTACGCGCTGCACTTCTACGCGCGCAACGGCTTCGCGGCCGACGGCGCGTCGCACGACGAGCCCTTCCTCGGCGAGACGATCCACGAGGTGCGGATGGTGCGCTGAGCGCACCGCCCGCCCGCCCGGCCTCAGCCGAGCGCGCCGACCGCGGCGAGCGCGCGGCGCAGCAGCACGCCCCGACCGCCCTCCATCTCCTCCCCGAACGCGTCGCTCGCGGCCTCCGACGGGGCGACCCACGTCACCTCGAGGGCGTCCTGGCGGGGCTCGCACGTGCCCGTGACCGGGACCACGTACGCGAGCGAGACCGCGTGCTGGCGCTCGTCGGTGAACGGCGAGATCCCCGGCAGCGGGAAGTACTCGGCGACGGTCGCGGGCACCGGGCTCGCGGGCAGCAGCGGGAACGCCATCGGCCCGAGGTCCTTCTCGAGGTGCCGGAACAGCGCGTCGCGGATGGTCTCGCCGTAGAGGACCCGGCCCGACACGAGCGTCCGCGTCATCTCGCCCACGGCGTTCGCGCGCAGCAGGACGCCGACCTCGGTGACCTGGCCCATGCCGTCCACGCGCACGGGCACGGCCTCGACGTAGAGCAGCGGCAGCCGCCCGCGGACCTCGGCGAGTTCGAGGTCCGAGAGCCAGCCCGGGTTGGCGGCCGGCCGGTCGACCGGCTCGTCGCCGTCGTTCCAGTCCGGGTCGGGGGTGCGTACGGCCATGGCTCGATTCTGCCCCACGGCTCGCACCGGCGCCCAGGTCGGCTCGCGACGCCGGACGCGCGGGGTACGATTCCCGGATGCGGATCGACGACGAGGCGGTGCTCTGGTCGGCGTCGCCGACCGACCGGGCGGGGCGCCCGCTGCTCGTGCTCCTCCACGGCTACAACTCGCACGAGGGCGACCTGTTCGGCCTGAGCCCCTACCTGCCGCTCGAACCCGCGATCGCCTCGCTCCGCGCCCCGATCTCGACCGGCTGGGGGCACGCGTGGTTCCCGCTGCTCGCCGAGGGCGAGGAGTTCGCGACCGCCGGCGCCGAGGAGTCCACCGACGCCATCCTCGCGTGGGTCGACCGCGCCGTGCCGGAGGACACCGCGATCGGGCTGCTCGGCTTCTCGCAGGGGGCCGCCATGGCGCTCGAGCTCCTGCGGCGCCGCCCGGATCGCTTCTCGTTCGCCGTGAGCCTGGCCGGCTTCTCGCTCCCGGGCGAGCGGACGGGCGACGAGCGACTCGCCGAACTGGCGCTGCCCGTGTTCTGGGGCCGCGGCACCGACGACGAGGTGATCCCGACCCGATCGGTGGAGCGGACGCAGGAGTGGCTGCCGGCGCATTCGTCGCTCGACCAGCGGGTCTACGAGGGCCTCGGGCACTCGGTCTCCGACCGCGAGATCGGCGACGTCCGCGCGTTCCTCGCCGCCCAGTACGCCTGACCGGCGTCGCCGGGCGCCGTCGGCTCAGACCCCGCTGCCGGAACCCCCGCCGCCCCGCGGGCGGTCGTCGGCCGCCGCCGCGCGCTCGGCGTCGCGTTCGGCGAGCCGGCGCTTCTCGGCCCGCACCCCGGCCTGCCGGGCACGCTCCTCGACCAGCCAGGCGGGCGGGTCCGCGAGCAGCGCCGAGATCTCGGCCGTGGTCAGCGGCTCGGTGATCCCGGCGCGCGCGAGTCCGGAGTTCGAGACGCCCAGCTTGCCGGCGACGACGCTGCGCGGATGCGGCCCTTCACGGCGGAGCGTCGCGAGCCACTCGGGCGGGTCGGCCTGCATCGCCGCGAGCTCGTCGCGCGTGACCGAGCCGGACCGGAACTCCTCCGGCGTCGCGGAGACCAGGATGCCGAGCTTCTTGGCCGCGGTCTCCGGCTTCATCGACTGGGACTGGCGGGGCGTGTCGGCGTTCACCCCTCCACGGTAGTCGCCCGGACGTCTCCGCGCGTAGCCCACTGCCGTGCCGGGTGTCCCCGGCGCTAGCCTGAGAGGGCCGCGCGACGCGGCGGGAAGGGGCCGGACGTGTCGCTGCGGCTGCGCTACGTGGCGGGAGTGAGTCCCGCGAAGTGGCTGCGCGCGTGGGCCGAGCGACGACCCGACCTCCCGCTCGACGCGCAGCGCGTCGACGAGCCCGACCAGCTCCGCGAGCTGCGGGCGGGCGAGGCCGACCTCGCATTCGTGCGCCTGCCGGTCGACGACGAGGGCCTGCACGCCATCCCGCTCTGGGAGGAGGTGGCCGTGGTCGTCCTGCCGAAGGAGCACGATCTGGCCGAAGCCGACGAATTGCACCTCGCCGACCTCGACGGGCTGCCCGAGGCACCCGCACAGTCCGACGCGGCGATGACGATGGAGCTCGTGGCCGCGGGCACGGGATACGCGATCATGCCGCACGGCCTGGCCAGGCTGCACCACCGTCGCGACGTGGCCGCCGTCCTGCTCGCGGACGCGGCGCCCACGCGCATCGCGCTCGTCTGGCCCGTCGAACGCGACGACGACGACATCCAGGAGTTCGTGGGCATCGTGCGGGGCCGCACCGCGCGCAGCTCCCGCGGAGCGACGGCCGATGCCGAGCCTGCTCCCGCCGGGTCGCGTCACCGTGACGGCCGCCGTGCCGCCAAGGGCGGCGCGCAGGGCGGTCGCCGCGGCGCCGGCACGGCTCGGCGCGGGGGTCGCGGGACGGGGCGACGAGGGGGCCGCGGACGATGACGCGCGACCTGCTGTTCCTCTCCGCGCGGCCCGAGGTCGAGGCCGTGGGCCCGGAGTACGAGTCGGTGCGGCGCGCCGCAGGCGTCGACGCCGGACGACTCGAGCACGTCCGACTCGACGTCGAGAGCATCGCGGAGCTCGACCCGCTCGCCTACGCGGGCATCGTCGTCGGAGGCAGCCCGTACAACGTCACGACGCCCGAGCACCGGAAGCATCCCGTGCAACGGCGGGTCGAGGACGACCTCGCCCGCCTGGCCGAACGCGCACTGGCGGTCGACCATCCGGTGCTGTTCACCTGCTACGGGATCGGCGTGCTCACCCGCGTCATCGGCGGCGAGGTCGGCGGGCTCCATGGGGAGCCGGCCGGGTCGGTCGAGGTCGCGCTCACGGACGCGGGACGCGACGACCCCGTCACCGGCGTCCTGCCCGAGCGCTTCGACGCGCTGGTCGGCCACAAGGAGGCCACCGACCGGCTTCCCGACGGGGCGGTCCGCCTTGCCGGCTCCGAGGGCTGCCCCGTGCAGGTCTACCGCGTCGGAAGCGCCGTGTACGCCACGCAGTTCCACCCCGAGCTCGACGCGCCGGACTTCCTCGCGCGCGCGGCGGTGTACCGCCACCACGGGTACTTCCCGCCGCAGGAGCTCGAGGCGCTGGGCCGACGCGTGCGCCCGGTGGCCGTCACCGAGCCCCAGCGCATGCTCCGGAGGTTCGTCGAGCTCGCCGACGAACGCGACGCCGGCTGAGGACGCCCCCGGACGGCCGAACGGCCCGGCCGACACGAGGTCGGACGGGCCGTGCGGGGTGGAGCGTGTGCGATCAGGCAGTCTTGCGGCGGTTCACGATGAGACCGTAGATCAGCAGCACGATGATCGAGCCGCCGATGGCGAGCAGCCAGGTGCTCAGGTCCCAGAACTCCTCGAGGCCGACCCCGAAGAGCACGCTGCCGAGCCAGCCGCCGAGCAGGGCGCCGACGACGCCGAGCAGCAGCGTCACCAACCATCCACCGCCCTGCTTGCCCGGCAGAATCAGCTTCGCGATCGCACCGGCGATGAGGCCGAGGATGAGGAAAGCAAGGAAACCCATCGAAACTCCTTTCGGTTGACGCCTACTGTGCTCCTCCAGCGGCCTCCGGTGCAAGAGGTTGCGCCAGCGAGCCGCGAGACGGTATCGCACACGCGGATAACAACGGTCCTCGCGGTTGCGGACCGCACCGCGGGCGCGGATTCTGGGGCGATGGAGGCCCGGAGGCGCGACTGGGTGCTGCACGTGGACCTCGACCAGTTCATCGCCGCGGTCGAGGTGCTCCGCAGGCCCGAGCTCGCCGGCGTGCCGGTGATCGTGGGCGGGCGCGGGGACCCGACCGAGCGCGCCGTCGTCTCGACCGCCTCGTACGAGGCGCGCGAGTTCGGCGTCGGCTCGGGCATGCCCCTGCGGATCGCCGCGCGCAAGGCGCCGGACGCCGTGATCCTCCCCGTCGACGCCGAGGCGTACACCGCCGCCTCGCGCGAGGTGATGGCCGCCCTGCGCGCGTTCCCCGGCGCCGTCGTCCAGGTCCTCGGCTGGGACGAGGCGTTCATGGGGGTGGGCACCGACGACCCCGAGTCGGTCGCGCGCGCCGTGCAGCGCGCCGTCCTGGACGGCACGCGCCTGCACTGCAGCGTCGGGATCGGCGACACGCTCGTGCGCGCGAAGATCGCGACGGGATTCGCCAAGCCGCAGGGCGTGTTCCGGCTCACGGCCGGGAACTGGATGGACGTCATGGGCGACCGGCCGACCACCGACCTCTGGGGCGTCGGCGGCAAGGTCGGGCGACGACTGGCCGCACGCGGCATCCGCACCGTGCGCCGGCTCGCGGAGGCCGATCCGGCCGTGCTCGCCGCCGAATTCGGCCCACGCATGGGTCCCTGGTACGGCGAACTCGGCCGCGGCGAGGGCTCGCGGGTCGTCGACGACACCCCGTGGGTCGCACGGGGCCACAGCCGCGAGACGACGTTCCAGCGCGACCTGGCCGAGCCGGCCGAGGTCGACGCGGCGCTCGCCGAGCTCACCGACCGGGTGCTCGCCGACGTCGCCGCCGAGGGACGCCCGGTCGTGGGGCTGACGCTGAAGGTGCGCTACGCGCCGTTCACGACGAAGACGTTCAGCCATCGCATCGCGCCGACGGCCGAGCGCGAGGTGATCCTCGCCGAGGTGCTGGCACTCGCGGCCAAGCGGGATGCGAGCCGCGCCATCCGGCTCCTCGGCCTCAGGGCGGAGATGACGCCGCCCGACGACGCCCGTGGACCCCGCACGCCCACGCGCGGCGGATGGTGATCACGCCGCGGCGCGGACGGACGCCCGCCCACGTCGCCGGCGCAGCCACTTGTCGGCCTCGGCCACCACGAGCACCGTCGATCCGACGAGGAGCGCGACGACCCATTCGGTGAGCGTGAGGGACACGAACCCGAGGAGCTCCTGACCGATCGGCACCGACACCGCGACGGCCTGCAGCACGACGGCCAGGACCGCGGCCCCCAGCAGGAGCGGGTTCGCCCACGGGCGGAGCGCGAAGACCGATCGGCGCTCCGAGCGCGCCGTCCCCGCCTGGAAGAAGTTGAGGAACGCGAACACGGTCATGGCGAGGGTGCGCGCGTGCTCGAGGCTCCGCCCGGAGTCGAGCGCGAGGTGGAACATCACGAGCACGCAGATCCCCATCCACGCCCCGGTGACGGCGATCCGCACGAGGACGTCCCTCGAAAGCAGCCCGGCGTCGCGCCGCCGCGGCGCGGCCTCGAGCTCGTCGCCCTCGCCCGGCTCGAACGCCAGCGCGATGTCCTGCAGGCCGTTCAGCACGAGGTTGAACCACAGCACCTGCACCGGGAGGAAGAGCAGGGGCGTGTCGGTGAACAGGTTGAGCATCACGGCCAGCGGCGCGGCGACCGAGTTCGCGAGCAGGAAGAACGCGACCTTGCGGATGGCGCCGAAGGTCACCCGACCCTGCTCGACGGCGTCGACGATCGTCACGAAGTCGTCGTCGGTGAGCACGATGTCCGCGGACTCCCGCGCCACGTCGGTGCCCGAGCGGCCCATCGCCACCCCCAGCGAGGCCACCCGCAGCGCGGGGGCGTCGTTGACGCCGTCACCGGTGACCGCCACCGTCTCGCCGTGCTCCTGCAGCACCGAGACGATCCGGAGCTTGTCCTGCGGCGCGGCGCGGGCGATGACGGCGGTCTGGCGCAGCCGCGCCGCGGCTTCGGCATCGCTGATCTCGTGCAGTTCGGCGCCGGTGAGCGGCGGTCCCGACGACGGGATGCCGACGCGCCGTGCGATCGCGGTGGCCGTGCGCGGATGGTCGCCCGTGACCATCTTCACCGCGATCCCCGCCTCGCGGCAGCGGCGGATCGCCTCGGCGACACCGGCCCGGGGCGGGTCGAGGAGGCCGACGAGGCCGAGCAGCGTGAGCCCGCGCAGCCCGTCGGGCGCGGCGGTCGCGGGCTCGTCCGGACGGAGCACGCGCGACGCGGTCGCGATCACGCGGAGGCCGCGATCCGCCATCTCGTGCTCGGCGCGCTCGACGGCCGCCCGATCGAGCGGCACGACGACGCCGTCCGGGCCGAGCATCGTGACGGCGGCCTCGAGCACGGCGCTCGGCGCCCCCTTGACGGAATGCACGCGCGACCCGTCCCCGACGCCGTGGATCGCCTGCGAGCTGCGCAGCTCGGGTTCGTACGGCACCTCCGCGAGCGGCCTGGCCCCGAGCTCCCGGACCCCGATCGCGTCGATCGCCGTCGCCGCGCGCGCGATCGCGACGTCGACGGCGTCGCCGGACAGCCCGCCGCCGGCGGGATCGACCCGCACCTCGTTCGCCCTGGCGCCTGCGGCGAGCGCGGCGCGCACGGACGGGTCCCGGTCCGCCGGCGGGTGCGATGCCCCGCCCGCCCACACCTCCTCGACGGTGAGGCGGTTCTCGGTGATCGTGCCGGTCTTGTCGGAGGCGATCACGGTGGTCGACCCGAGCGTCTCGACCGCGGGGAGGGAGCGGACGACGGCGTGGCGACGCGCCATCCTGGTCACCCCGATGCTCATCGCGACGGTCAGCGCGACCGGTAGCCCCTCCGGGATGGTGGCCACGGCGAGCGCGATCGCGGTGAGGAACGCGTCGCCCGCGGTCAGCCCCACGACCAGTCCCGCGAGGAGCACGAAGACGCCGATGAAGCCGACCGCCCACCCGATGCGGCGCTCGAGGCGCGCGACGATCGCCTCGAGGGGGGTCCGCGTCTCGACGCCGTGCACGAGCGCGTCGATCTCGCCGAGCTGCGTGTTCGCGCCGGTCGCGACCACGACGCCGGTCGCGCGGCCCGTGGTGACGAGCGTGCCGCCGAAGAGGAGGTCGCGATCGCCCGCCTCGCGGCCGACCGCCTTCGACACGGCGATCGACTCGCCCGTGAGCATCGACTCGTCGACGCGCAGGCCCCGGGCGGCCACGAGCCGCAGGTCGGCCGGCACGCGATCGCCGCTCTCGAGGAGCACCACGTCGTCGGGCACGAGCCCTTCGGCATCGATCTCGGTCACGGCGCCGTCGCGCCGCACCCGGCACCGCGGCGCGGTCAGCGAGCGCAGCGCCGCCACCTCGTGCGCGGCGCGCCGCTCCTGCCAGAACCCGATCGCGGCGTTGACGACGAGCACGAGCAGGATGGACACGGTGTCGACCCAGCGCTGCAGCACCGCCGTGACGACGGCGGAGAGCAGCAGCAGGAAGATGAGCGGGCTGACGAACTGCCGGAGGAGGATGCGCCACCAGCTCGCCGGGCGCGCGGCTCCGAGCACGTTCGGACCGTACTCCTCGCGCCGGCGCTCGACCTCGAGACCGCTGAGGCCGCGGCCGGCGTCGTCGCCGGGCCCCTCGGGTCGGGGCGCGCCGGGCGACGGGCTGCCTGCGGCATCCGGCCGCCGGGGCTCGTCGGTCATGCCTCCAGCCGAACACGGCGCCGCGGCGTCGGGCGGGGCCCAACGTCCCGGTCGCGCGTACAGGTCTCCGGAGACGACGACAGCCCCGGATCGATCGATCCGGGGCTCTCGCACTGGCGGTACCGGTGGGATTTGAACCCACGGTGGGCTTTCACCCACACAACTTTTCGAGAGTTGCACCTTAGGCCGCTCGGACACGGTACCGGGATCGATGATAGCCGGATCGTCGCGAGGTGCCAAAACGAGCGGATGCCGCGGCCGGCACCTGCTCGGATCGACGTCGTGCACGGCACGCCGCGTCCGATTCAGCACTCGTGCAGGCGCCGGCCATAGCGTCGGCGGATGGCCGACGAACGCCCGATCGCCGCCCGGCTCGCCGCCGTGCTCACCCCCCTCGCCCTGCTCACCGCCGGCGTGCTCGCCCTCCGCGCCGCCTGGCGATCGTTCCGCGCGCAGATCGCATCGAACAGCGCCATCCTCAACGAGACGCTCCCGGTGCACTCGGCGTGGTGGCGCGACCACGCGAAGGTGCCCGGCGAGGTGCTCTACGTGGCGCTCGGCGACAGTGCGGCGCAGGGCATCGGCGCGAGCCGGCCCGACCACAGCTACGTCGGCGTGCTCGCGCGCGACATCCGTGCCACGACGGCGCGCAGCGTGCGGGTCGTGAACCTCAGCGTGTCGGGTGCGACCGTCGAGCTCGCCGTGCGCGACCAGCTGCCGAAGCTCGCGAAGTTCCGCCCCGACGTGATGACGGTGGCGATCGGCGCGAACGACATCGCGAAGTGGGACGAGGCCGGGTTCGAGCGCGGCATCCGGGAGATCTTCGCGACGCTGCCGCCGCACGCCCTCGTGGCGAACCTGCCGTTCTTCTACTTCCCGTGGCACGAGCGGAAGGTGCTCGTCGCGAACCGCATCATCCGCGAGGTCGCCGAGGAGCACGGTCTGACCGTGGTGCCGCTGCACCACGAGACGCGCTACCAGAGCGTTCGGCGCATGTTCACCCACTTCGCCATGGACTGGTTCCATCCGAACGACCACGGGTACGGCGTCTGGGCCGATGCATTCCGCCCCTCGCTCATCGCCTCGCTGGTGGCCCGGTTCCCCGCGCAGACGGACCTTCCGCCTGCGCCCTCGGTGGACGCCGTGACGGAGGCCGTGACGGATCCCGGGACGAATGCAGCGACGGATGCCGTGACCGCGGCGCGCACGACGTGAGCACGGTCCGCGGGCGCGCCGCGGTGCCGGCCGCGGATGTCGGCGGCCGCGAATAGCCTCGCAGCATGCCGAGACCCACCACCGCCTTCCGTTGCACCGAATGCGGATGGAGCACCGTGAAGTGGGTCGGCCGGTGCGCCGAGTGCCAGCAGTGGGGCACCGTGGTCGAGGCCGGCACCGAGACCGGGATCGTGCGGAGCCTCCAGCCGGTCGCGCCGTCGGCCGGGCGGGCCGCACGACCGATCCGCGAGGTCGAGGCCGAATCCACGGCGCACCGTCCGAGCGGGGTCGGCGAGTTCGATCGCGTGCTCGGCGGCGGCGTCGTGGCGGGGGCCGCCATCCTGCTCTCCGGCGAGCCGGGCGTCGGCAAGTCCACCCTGCTGCTCGAGGTCGCTGCGCGCGTCGCCGCGACGGGCCGCCGCGTGCTCTACGTGAGCGCCGAGGAGTCGACCGCCCAGGTCCGGCTGCGTGCGGGTCGAACGGGCGCCCTGCACGACGAGCTCTACCTCGCCTCCGAGACCGACCTCGCGACGATCCTCGGCCAGATCGACCAGGTCGCCCCCGAGCTGCTCATCGTCGACTCGGTCCAGACCGTCTCCAGCGCCCTCTCCGACGGCCTTCCGGGGCAGCCGAGCCAGGTGCGCGAGGTGGCCTCCACGCTCATCCGCGTCGCGAAGGAACGGCAGCTGCCGGTGCTGCTCGTCGGCCACGTCACGAAGGACGGCACGATCGCCGGCCCGCGCCTGCTCGAGCACCTCGTCGACGTCGTCTGCCAGTTCGAGGGTGATCGCCAGACCGCGCTGCGGTTCGTGCGAGCCCTGAAGAACCGCTTCGGCCCGACCGACGAGGTGGGCTGCTTCGAGATGACCGGCGATGGCATCGCCGAGGTGCCCGATCCCTCCGGGCTCTTCCTCAGCCGATCGCGCAACGCGGTGAGCGGCACGTGCGTGACCGTCGCGCTCGAGGGGCGGCGGGCGCTGCCCGTCGAGGTCCAGGCGCTCGTCGTCGGCACGAAGGCGCCGCAGCCGCGACGGGTGGTCAACGGCGTCGATCCGTCACGCGTGGCCATGATCATCGCGGTGCTCGAGCGTCGGGCGGGCCTGCGCCAGCTCGGCGAGCACGATGTCTACGTCTCGACCGTCGGCGGCGTGCGCCTCGTCGAGCCGGCCGCCGACCTCGCGATCGCGATCGCGATCGCGAGCGCCATGCGCGATCGCGCCGTGCCGCACGACCTGGCCGCGGTCGGCGAGATCAGCCTCGCCGGCGAGGTGCGACCGGTCGCGTCCGCGCGGCAGCGCGCCTCGGAGGCGAGCCGGCTCGGCTACCGGGCCCTGCTCGACGACGAGCTCGGCAGCGTGCGCGCGGCCGTGGAGCGCGCGATGATGGCGTCCGACACGAGTCGCGAGCGCGAGCTCGACGCGGCGTTCTGACGGCGCGTCGGGTCACTCGCGGCGAGAACCCTCGGAGCCGCCGGCTCAGATCTCGAGGGCCTTGAGCAGCTCGCTCGGCGAGGCCTGCATCGGATGCGGGCCCGCGATATCGAGGAACACGGTCGTGATCGTCGACTCGTACCTGGCGAGGAAGCCCTTCAGCCACGCTGGGCTCTGCAGGCCCACGGCCGGCGGCAGGTTCTCGGGCTTGTGCTTCGCATCGCTGAACAGCAGCAGCGCGACCTCACCGGTGCTCGGGTCGCGATACGTCCACACCTCGCCCCCGTCGAGGGGCCGGTCGCGCGGGCCGGGCTTGATGAGGGGCACCACGGTGTTGCCGTTGCGGAGTGCGAGCGCGACGGCGGCCATGTCCTGGCGCTCGAGCGCCTCCGCGAGGGCCTGCGAGCGGAACTCCACCGGCGCGGCGGGCTTCTTCGAACGCTTCGATCCGGGCATCCCACCAGCGTAGCGACCGATGTCGTGGTCGCATGGCCGAGAGGGGATGCGCCCGTGCGGATCGACCGCTCGCAGGCTCACTCCCCCGTGCGGGAGACCTCCTTCCCAGGGGCCGTCGATCCTGTCACGGCCGACGACGCCGCGTGCGATTCGAGCTCCTCCGCCGGTGCGACGATGTCCGAGAAGAAGACCGTCGTCATGAACACTCCCACAGCTCCCACCACGACCGTCGCGGGCAGGGCGACCCATGCCCATGGCCCGCCCCAGGCGCTGAGCGTCCAGGCGATCATCCCCCAGACGACTGCAGCCAGGACGCAGAACGCGATGATGGCGAGCGCCAGGTCCATCCACTTGATCCGACGCGGGCGCGCCGATTCGCGGCGACGGAGCTTCACGGCCTGAGCCGCGACGAGGGCGTCGAGTTCCGATCGCGCGGTGGTCCCCTCCGGCGCCTCCTTCAGCGCGGCCGAACTGTGTCGGAGTCGGCGGTAGATGGCCGGATCACGGTCCTTCGAAGCGATCGCCGTCAGGAGCGTCAGCGTGGGAACGGCCAACGCGAGGACGATCGGCTGCCAGATCTCCGGCTCCATCTCGCTGACTCCAGACGACCTCAGTAGAGCAGGAACTGCTTCGTCTGGACCGAGTCGAATCCGTCGACACTCACATCGAGGTGGTAGGACGCACCGCTGGCCGGCACGGCCGACCGTTCACCGCCGCACGTCTCGGAGCTGGAGCGCGTGCGGTCCCAGGTGATGGGCTCGCTCGAGGAGACCGGGTCGCCCGGCGCGATCGTGACCTGCGCGCCGACGGGGTCGACCTGGCAGTCGGTCGAGGTCCAGTAGGTGTCGTTCCCGCTCGTGATGGTGAAGACCTGCGCGGCCGTGCCGACATCGATCGTGCAGGCGTTCGACCCGGTGTTGGTGATCGTCACCGACAGCTTCGGCCGCTCGTCGGCGGCGTACACCGTCGCATCCGTCATCGCCTCGACCGTGATCTGGTCGGCCCGGCAGGGATCGCCGTCGGCCGCCGGCTCGGCCGGTTCCGCGGTCTCGGGATCGTCGGTCGCCGGCGCGTCCGTGGCGGCCGCTGAGGCGGGCGGGGTCGCGCTCGGCGTCGTCGCCGGCTCTTCGCCCTGACTGGCGCCCGGACGGACGATGACGAGGACGATCGCGACGATCACGGCGAACAGGCCCAGGAGGACCATGAGCCGTCGCCTCCGGTACACGGAGGCGGGGAGGCGCCCGGGTGCGGGACGATCAGTGGACATGGCCACAGGCTACGGCGAGCGGACGACAGTCCCCGGATGGCGCCGCGGCGCGCCCCCAGGCTCGTGAGGAACGCTCAGAGGATCTTCAGCATGCGGGTGTTGCCGAGCGTGTTCTGCTTCACCCGGGCGAGGTCGAGGAACTCCGCGACGCCCTCGTCGTGCGAGCGCACGAGCTCGGCGTACACCTCCGGGGCGACCGTCTCGCCGCCCATGTCCTCGAATCCGTGCCGCCCGAAGAACCCGACCTCGAACGTGAGGCAGAACAGCCGACTGAGGCCGAGCTCGCGCGCGTCCGCCTCGAGCGCGTCGAGGAGCGAATGCCCCACGCCGTGCCCGAGCCAGGCGTCGCTCACCGCGAGGGTGCGGACCTCGCCGAGGTCCTCCCACATCACGTGCAGGGCGCCGCAGCCGACGAGCTCGCCGTCGGGCCGTTCCGCGACCCGGAACTCCTGCAGGGCGCCGTACAGGTCCACCCGCTCCTTCCCGAGCAGGATGCGACGGCTGACGAGCGGCTCCACGAGTTCGACGATCTTCGGCACGTCGGGGGTCCGCGCTCGGCGCACGGTGAACGGGGGCTGCGTCATCCGCTCATCGTATGCGCCTCGCTCCGCGTGCGGAGACGACGACGGGGGCGGATGCCGTGGCATCCGCCCCCGTCGGGTGGGTCGTCGTTACTGGCCGGCCGCGAGGTCCGGCGTCGCGGGGCCCGTGCCGAGCGCCGCGCCCGTGTTCACGCCGACGCCCACGGGGAGCGCCCGCTGGGTGGTCGTGAAGACGAACTCGCCGTCCTTGAAGTCGACGTGCACGTGGTCGCCCGAGTTGAGCTCGCCGTGCAGGATCTTCTCCGAGAGCCGGTCCTCGACCTCGTGCTGCACCGCGCGACGGAGCGGGCGGGCACCGAGCGTCGGATCGAACCCGACCTCGATCAGCCGTTCCTTGGCCGCGAGCGTGAGCTCCACGGTCATGTCGCGGTCGAGCATCCGCTCGCCGAGGCGCTTGATGAAGAGGTCGACGATCTGCAGCAGCTCCTCCTTTGTGAGCTGCGGGAACACGATGATCTCGTCCACGCGGTTGAGGAACTCGGGCTTGAAGTGCTTCTTCAGCTCCTCGTTCACCTTCGCGCGCATGAGGTCGTAGCCCGTGCGGGAGTCGCCCTCGATCTGGAAGCCGACCGGGCCGCCCGAGATGTCCTTCGTGCCGAGGTTCGTCGTCATGATGATGACGGTGTTCTTGAAGTCCACGACCCGGCCCTGGCCGTCGGTGAGGCGACCCTCCTCCAGGATCTGCAGGAGCGAGTTGAAGATGTCGGGGTGGGCCTTCTCGATCTCGTCGAACAGCACGACCGAGAACGGCTTGCGACGCACCTTCTCGGTGAGCTGACCGCCCTCCTCGAAGCCGACGAAGCCGGGAGGGGCGCCGAAGAGGCGCGAGACCGTGTGCTTCTCGCCGTACTCCGACATGTCGAGCGAGATCATCGCCGACTCGTCGTCGAAGAGGAACTCGGCGAGCGCCTTGGCCAGCTCGGTCTTGCCGACGCCGGTGGGGCCGGCGAAGATGAACGACCCCGAGGGACGCTTCGGGTCCTTCAGGCCCGCACGCGTGCGGCGGATCGTCTTCGAGAGGGCGGCGATCGCCTCCTCCTGGCCGATGACGCGCTCGTGCAGCGCCTTCTCCATGAAGACCAGGCGCGAGCTCTCCTCCTCGGTGAGCTTGAAGACGGGGATGCCGGTGGCCTGCGCGAGCACCTCGGCGATCAGGCCCTCGTCGACGACCGCGGTCGTCTTGACCTCGCCCGACTTCCACTGCTTCTCGAGCCGCAGCCGCTCGCCGAGCAGGTTCTTCTCCTCGTCGCGCAGCGACGCGGCCTTCTCGAAGTCCTGCTCCTCGATCGCGGTCTCCTTGGCGCCGCGCACGGTCGCGATCTTCTCGTCGAACTCGCGCAGCTCGGGCGGCGACGACAGGATCGACAGGCGCAGGCGCGCGCCGGCCTCGTCGATCAGGTCGATGGCCTTGTCCGGGAGGAACCGGTCGCTGATGTAGCGGTCGGCGAGGTTCGCGGCCGCGACGATCGCGCCATCGGTGATCGAGACCTTGTGGTGCGCCTCGTAGCGGTCGCGGAGGCCCTTGAGGATGTTGATCGCGTGCGGCAGCGACGGCTCGGCCACCTGGATCGGCTGGAAGCGGCGCTCGAGCGCGGCGTCCTTCTCGAAGTGCTTGCGGTACTCGTCGAGCGTGGTCGCGCCGATGGTCTGGAGCTCGCCGCGCGCGAGCAGCGGCTTCAGGATGGACGCGGCGTCGATGGCGCCCTCGGCGGCGCCCGCACCGACGAGGGTGTGGATCTCGTCGATGAAGACGATGATGTCGCCGCGCGTGCGGATCTCCTTGGTGACCTTCTTGAGGCGCTCCTCGAAGTCGCCGCGGTAGCGCGAGCCGGCGATGAGCGAGCCGAGGTCGAGCGAGTAGAGCTGCTTGTCCTTCAGCGTCTCGGGGACCTCGCCCTTGACGATCGCCTGCGCGAGGCCCTCGACGACGGCCGTCTTGCCGACGCCGGGCTCGCCGATGAGCACGGGGTTGTTCTTGGAGCGGCGCGAGAGGATCTGCATGACCCGCTCGATCTCCTTCTCGCGGCCGATGACCGGGTCGAGCTTCGACTCGCGCGCGGCCTGCGTGAGGTTGCGGCCGAACTGGTCGAGGATCTGCGAGCCGCCCTGCGGCTGCTGCTGCTCGTTCGCGCCGACCTGGACCTGCTCCTTGCCCTGGTAGCCGGAGAGGAGCTGGATGACCTGCTGGCGCACGCGGTTGAGGTCGGCGCCGAGCTTCACGAGCACCTGGGCGGCGACGCCCTCGCCCTCGCGGATGAGGCCGAGGAGGATGTGCTCGGTGCCGATGTAGTTGTGGCCGAGCTGGAGCGCCTCGCGGAGCGACAGCTCGAGCACCTTCTTGGCGCGCGGGGTGAACGGGATGTGCCCGGTCGGCTGCTGCTGGCCCTGCCCGATGATGTCCTGCACCTGCTCGCGAACGGCATCGAGGGAGATCCCCAGCGACTCGAGCGCCTTCGCGGCCACGCCCTCACCCTCGTGGATGAGGCCGAGCAGGATGTGCTCGGTGCCGATGTAGTTGTGATTCAGCATCTTGGCCTCTTCCTGGGCCAGGACGACGACACGACGGGCTCGGTCGGTGAATCTCTCGAACATCTCAACTCCTCACCGACGCCGGGTAGGGGCGTCGATACATCCACGGTAACGACCGCGGCTGCGCGACGGGTCGCTGTTCGCCATGGGCGCACGGGCCGTGACCCCGCCGTGACCCGGCGGCCGGTCGTGACCCCGCCGACGCCGGTGCCGGTGCCGCGGCGAGTGCGGCGGCCGGATGCCGCGGACTCGACCGCGCCCGAGCGCCCGTGGTTGGATGCACGCATGTCCAGACTCGTGCTGACCGTCATCGGAGACGACCGCGCCGGCCTCGTCGAGCGGCTCGCGGAGGTGATCGGCGAGCACGGCGGCAACTGGGAGCGCAGCCAGATGGCCGAGCTCGCCGGGCAGTTCGCCGGCATCGTCGTCGTCGAGGTGCCCGCGGAGCGCGAAGGCGCCCTGCGCGCGGCCCTGCACGAGCTCGACGGCCTGCTCGAGGTCGCGGCGCATCCCGGTACCGCGGCGGCCGAGGTGCCCGACGAGTGGACGCTCCTGCGGATCGACCTGCTGGGCAACGACCACCCCGGGATCGTGCGCGACGTCTCGGCGGTGCTCGCGCGCCACGGGCTCAGCATCGAGACGATCACGACCGGACAGCGCGATGCGCCGATGGCGGGCGGGCGCCTGTTCGAGGCGCACCTCGTGGTGCGCGTGCCCCCGGGCGGGGATCCCGTCGACGTGCGCGAGGACCTCGAGCGCGTCGCGAGCGAGCTCTTCGTCGACCTCACGCTCGACCGGGAGTGACCGCGGCCGCGCCCCCTCGCACAGCGGCGACCGCGTCGGCCCTGCGGCCTACTTGATCGGCACCGTCACGACCGCGTCGCCGACCGTGACCTGCAGCGGCTCGGTGGTGGTCACGTCGACGGGCGTCCAGAACACGGTGGTGTGCGGCACGTAGTCGGCCGTGCAGGGGCGCGGCTCGGCATCCTCCTCGGGCAGCGCCGCCTCGACCGCGTTGCCCTCGCCGGCCTCGGCGGTCACCGTCAGCCCGGTCAGCACGATCGGGCAGGTGGACGACCCCCACACCGTGATCGCGAGGCGGCCGCCGTCGTCCAGGTACTGCACGTACGGTTCGTCGCCGGTCGGCTCGGGCACCTCGACCGCGTCGTCCTCGTCGGTCTCCTCCTCGGTGCCGCCGCCGAGGTCCGTCTCCTCGCCGCCGGCCTCGGTGGCTTCGTCCTCGACGGGCAGGCCGGGGAAGTCCTCGACCGCACCGGAGCCGGGGTTGCAGGCGGTCAGCAGCAGTGCCGACGCGATCGCGGCACCGGCGAGCAGGAGGCGGCGGACGCTGCGGGCATCGCTGTGCGAGGTCATGCGCGTCATGCTGCCACGCGGCGACTCGCGCCGGTGGGACCTCCGGCCCGGTCGGATCGGACGTGCGTAGGATGCGGGAATGAGCAACCTGGAGCGCGATCCCGTCGAACTGCTCTGCCCCGCCGAGGACGGCAGCGGGCCGGGGATCCAGGTGTTCCCCCACCGGGAGGTCCCGCTCGGCGGCCCGCGCGCGATGCCCGTCCGCCGCACGCTCCCCCAGCGCGGCCGGACCACGATCGGCGCGTGGTGCTTCGCCGACCACTACGGCCCGGATGCGGTCGCCGACACCGGCGGCATGGTCGTGCCGCCGCACCCGCACACGGGGCTGCAGACCGTGAGCTGGCTCTTCGAGGGCGAGATCGAGCACCGCGACTCGACCGGGAGCCACGAACTCGTGCGGCCCGGTGGGGTCAACCTCATGACCGCCGGTCGCGGCATCTCCCACTCCGAGGTCTCGACGCCCGGCACCACGCGGTTGCACGGCGTCCAGCTCTGGGTCGCGCTCCCCGCGGGCTCCCGCGACGTCGCGCCGTTCTTCGAGCACGCCGACACCGAACCGTTCGCACTCGGCGACGCCAGCGTCCGCGTGTTCGCGGGCGAGCTCGCCGGCGACGGCGACGCGGAGGACGCCGCGGGCTCGCCGATCACCGTCTTCTCCCCGCTGCTCGGCGCCCAGGTCGACCTGCCCGCGGGCGGCAGCGTCGACCTCCCGCTCGACCCCGCGTTCGAGCACGGCGTCCTCGTGGACGCCGGGCCGGTCCGGGTGCAGCCCGCCGGGGCCGACGCCCCGGTCGAGGTGGCGTGGTCCGACCTCGCGGTGCTCGAGCCCGGGCCGGCCGCGCTGCGCCTCCTGGCCGACGCCGAGCCCGTCCGGGTCATCCTCCTCGGCGGCATCCCGTTCGGCGAGGAGCTCGTGATGTGGTGGAACTTCATCGGCCGCACGCACGACGAGATCGTCGAGTTCCGCCGCCGTTGGCAGTCCGACGTCATCGACCGCAACGACCCCGACGGGCTGTTCGGCACCGTCGCCGGCTACGACGGCGCGCCCCTGCCGGCGCCGGAGCTGCCGACCGTGCGACTGAAGCCGCGACGCTGACGCATCGCATGCCGAGCGGCCGGCACCCACGTGGATGCCGGCCGCTCGAGTGCGGGCTCGGTCAGGCCGCGACGATCGAGGGCTCGCCCTCCGCGACCTCCTCGCGGATCGTGCGGCGGTGCGCCCAGCGCTTGAGCGCGATCACCACGAGGGCACCGACGACCGAGCCCGCGACGATCGCGAGCACGAACCAGAGCAGGTTGCCGATCGCGAAGAACACGAAGATGCCGCCGTGGGGCGCCTGCGAGGTGACGCCCATGCCCATGCAGATCGCGCCGGCGATCGCGCCGCCGATGATCGTCGACGGGATGACGCGCAGCAGGTCGGCCGCGGCGAACGGGATCGCTCCCTCCGAGATGAACGCGGCGCCCAGCAGCCAGGCGGCCTTGCCGTTCTCGCGCTCCACCGGGGTGAAGAGCTTGCGGTCGAGGACCGTGGCGAGCGCCATCGCGAGCGGCGGCACCATGCCCGCGGCCATGACGGCCGCCATGATCGCCCAGGGCGCCTGATTGTCGAGCGAACCGGCGGAGAGGCCGGCGACCGCGAACGCGTAGGCGACCTTGTTGACGGGCCCGCCGAGGTCGAAGCCCATCATCGCGCCGAGGATCAGCCCGAGCAGGATGGCGCCCGCGCCGGACAGGCCGGCCAGCCAGTCGTTGAGCGCGGTCGTGAGGGCCGCGATCGGCCCGCCGAAGACGACGATCATGAGTCCGGACGCCACGATCGAGGCGACGAGCGGGATGATCACGACCGGCATCAGGCCCCGCAGCCAGCGCGGCACGTCGAGCCGTGCGAAGACGAGCGCGATCCATCCGGCGAGGAGGCCGCCCACGAGGCCGCCCAGGAAGCCCGCGCCGATGAGCACCGACACGGAGCCGACGACGAAGCCGGGCGCGATGCCGGGCCGGTCGGCGATGCCGTAGGCGATGTACCCGGCGAGGGCCGGGACGAGGAAGCCCATCGAGATCGCACCGATCGTGAAGAGCACGGCGCCGAGGTACTCCAGAAGGCCCCCGTCCGGGAGGTTCCACAGCGAGTTGCCGAGCACGACCTCCTGCGCGTTGTCGGTGATGTCGTACCCGCCGAGCAGGAATCCGAGCGCGATGAGCAGGCCGCCGCCGGCGACGAACGGGATCATGTAGCTGACGCCGGTGAGCAGCACGCGCTTGATCTTCTGGCCGAAGTGCTCGCTCGCCGCACCGCCGGATGCCGCCGCCTCGGCCGCACCCGCCTCGCCGGCGACGCGCGGTGCCGACGGGTCGCCGATGGCCGCCACGGCCTCGTCGATCATCTCCGCCGGGTGGTCGATGCCGCGCTTGACGGGGCCCTGCACCACAGGCTTGCCGGCGAACCGGCTCTTGTCGCGCACGTCCACGTCGACGGCGAAGACCACCGCGTCGGCGCGGGCGATCACGTCGGGCGCGAGCGGCGTCGAGCCGGATGAGCCCTGGGTCTCGACGTGCAGCTCGACGCCCGCCTTCTTCGCCGCGGCGGCGAGCGCGTCGGCCGCCATGTACGTGTGCGCGATGCCGGTCGGGCACGCGGTGACCGCGATGAGCACGGGTGCCGAGGCGGATCCGGCGGCCGGCGCGACGGCCGGGGACGCCGCAGCGGCGCCGGCGGCTCCCGCGGCCGGCGCGGCGACCGGCTCCTCCTTGGGCTCGAGCGCGCCCTCGACGAGCGCGACGAACGCGGGCACGTCGGGGGCGGACCGCAGTGCGGCGACGAAGCCCTCGTCGATGAGCGAGCGCGCGAGCGTGGAGAGCACCGCGAGGTGGTCCTGCGTCGACGCGGTCGGCACCGCGATGAGGAACACGAGGTCGGCGGGTCCGTCGAAGGAGCCGAAGTCGACCCCCTCGGGCAGCCGTGCCGCGGCGAGCGTCGGCTCGGTCACGGCGTCGGACTTCGCGTGCGGGATGGCGATCCCGCCGGGGACGCCGGTGGAGTCCTTCTCCTCACGGGCCCACGCGTCGGCGAAGAGCGCCTCGGCGTCGGTGGCTCGGCCCGCGCCGACGACGGCGTCGGCGAGGGCGCGGATGACGGCGGCCTTGTCGGCGCCGAGTGGCTCGTCGAGGGTGACGAGCCGCTGGTCGATCACGGTGGACATCGGTTCCTCCTAGTGGATGGCCGGGGCGACGGCGCCCCGGATTCTGGTGACGGTGACGGCGGAGGCGTCGGCCTGCTCCCTCGTGGGGACGGCCGAGCCGGGGAGCGACGCCGCGGCCGCCCCGTGTGCGACCGCCTGGGCGAGCGCCCGCTCGGGCACCGCCCCTTCGGTCGTGGCCAGCAGGTAGCCGGCAAGCGAGCTGTCGCCCGCGCCGACGGTGCTGCGGGCGTGGATGCGCGGTGCGGGGGCGAACCAGGCGCCCCCGTCCGTCGCGAGCACGGCGCCGTGGGCGCCGAGCGTGACCAGGGCCGAGCGGATGCCGCGGGGCGCGAGCCGCGCGGCCAGCTCGGCGACCCGCTCGGGGTCGGCTTCGAGCGCGTCGGCATCGGGCTCGCCGAGGAGCTCGGCGAGCTCCTCGCCGTTCGGCTTGACGAGGTCGACCTCGACCTCGGACCCGACGAGCGCCGCGAGCGGGGCGCCCGAGGTGTCGACGGCGATCCTCGCTCGCACGCCGGCGGCACGCGCCTCGCGCACGACCCGCACGTAGAAGTCGGCGGGCAGCGACGGCGGGAGCGACCCGGCGAGCACGAGCCACGAGGCGTCCGCCGACCGGTCGACCACGGAGCCGACCAGGGCGCGCTGCTCGGCGTCGCCGAGCGCCGGGCCGGGTTCGTTGAGCTTCGTGGTCACGCCGCCGGGCTCGCTGATCGTGATGTTCGAGCGGAGCCGGGCGGCGATCGGGACCGTGACGACGGGGAGGCCGACGCGCGCGAGTGCGGCGACGAGCGGGTCGTCGGTGCGCCCGGGGAGCACCGCGACGGACGGCGCGCCGGCGGCGACCAGGGCGCGGGTGACGTTCACGCCCTTGCCGCCGGGCTCCTCGACGCTGCGGTCGACGCGCTGGACCTCGCCGCGCTCGAGTTCCGCGCCGAGCTCGACGGTCCGGTCGAGCGACGGGTTGACGGTGAGCGTGACGATCATGCGACCCGCACCTCCACCTCGGCCTCGTCGAGCGCGACGGCGAGCGCCGGGCCGGGCGACGCATCCGTGATGAGCACGTCCACCTCGTCGAGCGCGGCGAATCGCTGGAGCGCCTCGTCGTCGTGCTTCGACGAGTCGACGAGCACGACCGCGAGCCGCGCGCAGGCGACCATGGCCTGCTTGACCTGCGCCTCGAGCTCGTCGGGCGTCGAGAGACCGAATTCCGCGCTGACGCCGTTGGTGCCGATGAAGGCGATGTCGGGCCGGATCTCCGCGAGCTGCGCGATGGCCGCGGGACCCACGACCGCGCTGGTGATGCCTCGGATGGTGCCGCCGACGATGCGGACGACGAGGTCGGGGCTCCCGTGGAGCAGCGCCGCGATCGGCACCGAGTTCGTGTAGACCGTGAGCGGCGGCGTTCCCGGCTCGGGGCGCCAGCCGACCAGGGCCTCGGCGAGCGCGCCGGTCGTCGTGCCGGCATCGAGGAGGATCGAGCCGCGGAAGGTCGGGGGGACCAGGGCCAGCGCCTCGCCGGCGATGGCGCGCTTGGCATCGGTGCGCTGCCCGGCGCGCTCGAGGACCGTGGTCTCGGCGAGGCTGGCTCGGGAGGTGCTCACCGCGCCGCCGTGGACGCGGCGGAGGTGGCCGGCCCGCTCGAGCGCGTCGAGGTCGCGGCGGATGGTCTCCGCGGTGACGTCGAGGGCGTCGGCGAGCCCGGCGACCGAGACGCGCCCGGTCCGTGCGATGGCCTCGAGGATGTGCTCGTGTCGCTCCGTCGCGTACATGCGGCCTCCCTGCCGATCTTCGATCACCTGCGGTTGTGTGAGTTTAGCTCGACAATCTCACACAATGCAAGCATTACGCAGAATTTCCCACAGGAACCCACATCGCACGGTGGGAAGCACGGGCTAGGGCGCGGGAACCTCGGTGCCCGCCGGCCCGGCCCAGAGCAGTGCACGCGCGACCTGCCCGAACTGCCCGCGCGGGTGCGCGCGGAAGGTCATCGACGTGCCGAACATCAGCACGCGGTTGCCCGCCGCCGTCTCGGCCGAGACGGCCGACGCACGGCCCGCGGCATCCGTCGTCGATCGCCCCGTCGAGTCGCGCCAGTGCCCCGACACCAACGGGTCGTCGTCCGCATACGCCTGCTCGATCACGGCGTTCGCGCCCAGGTCGGTGTACCAGACGGCCGGGGAGGCGAACGCGGTGCCGAGCGGACGCGCAGCGAACAGGCCGCCCTCGACGGCGTCGACCGCGACGATGCCGTTGGATCCACCGCGTCCCGCGGTCGCCGTCGAGTCCACGAGGCCGAATCCGTTCGCGAAGCTCGCGATCGCGGTGCCCTCCCCCACGACCCCGCCGCCACCGGCGAGGTAGTCCTCCACCGCGGAACGCCCGGCGGACTGGGAGGACGAGAAGTCGAGGGCGCCGCCGACCCACAGGACGTCCACCTCGGCGAGGCTCGCGCCCCCGCGAGCGAGCGACGCGGCCGAGATCGCGATCGGCTCGCCGAAGCCCAGGTCGCGGAGCGCCACCAGGTCCTCGCCGCCGCCCGAGTACGCGACCACGAGGTCGGCGAGCCCCGAGCTCGCCTCCGCGGCCAGCCGCGACCCGTCCGACGCCGTGAACGCCACGCCGAGGCGGTCGGCGACCTCGGACGCGGCCGCGCGCCCCGCGGCATCCGCGCGGACGATGACCGACCCGTCGGCGAACGCGGAGACGGCGACGCCCGCATCGAGCAGCTCGTTGACCGCCCGGTACTCCGCGACGCCGGCCGTCGCGAGCTCGAGGTACGGCGAGCCGGACGGCACGGCGCCGGTCGGGGCCGCCTCGATGACGCGCGTCAGGTCCGCGACGAGCGCCGGGTCGCCGGTCGCCCCGATCGCGTCGACGTCGGCGCCCCACAGGAGTCCGAGGCTCCACGCGGAGATGTCGTACATGGCGCGCACCCGGTCGGAGAGGTCGGAGCCGTCCGCGAGCAGGGCGTTCGCCAGGCCGCGCAGCGGCTGGTGCAGGTCGACGACGTACGAGCCGGCCTCGTACGTCGTGCCGGCCGCCGTGAACGCCGCGGTGGACCGCTGGACCTCGACGCCGTGCGCGATCAGCTGGTCGGCCAGTCGCGCCGCGTCCGTCGCGGAGCGCTGGGCGGCGCCGGCGGGGATGACGTACGCGCGGGGGAACTCGGCCGCGTACGCGTCGGTCTCGTCCCAGATCTCGGCCCACTCGTTCGGCTCGGGCAGCTCGGACGGATCGAGGTCGGCCGCGACCGAGACGAGCGGCTCGCCCGCCGACCCGCGACGGAGGAACTCGACCTGGTTCGAGACGAGCGCGTCGGCGTGCGCCGCGGCGTAGTCGACCGCGGCCTCGACGACCACCCCGGCCACCTCGATGTCGACGGCGGCGTTCGCCGCGTTCCGCGGATCACCGGGAGGGCCCACCCGCCCGAGCGGGAGCTCGACCGTGTTGGTCATCGCGCCCTGGAGGGCGACGTACTGCGCCGCGAAGACGGGGGGCCAGTCGTCCCACCCCACCCGGAGGTCGCGATACGGGATGCGGATGTTCCCGGTGTTCTCGGTCGTCACGCGATTCAGCGTCCGGTCGAGGTACGTGTTGCCCGGGATGTCCGACGCGACGACCGCCTCCTCGATCTCGAGGGCGGCGGCGTAGGCGTGCGGCAGGAGCAGGTCGACCTCGGAGTTCTCGCCGTGCGGCGGACCGCACGGCTCGACCTGGAGCACCCCGGTGTAGCCGTGCAGGTCGAGGAAGACGGTCGGCCGGATGGCGCGGGCGAGGTCGCGGAGGAGGCGCGCCTCAGCCGTCGCCCCCGTGATCAGGTCTCGATTGACGTCCAGCCCGTCGGCCCCGGCCCGCTCGCCGAGCACGCGTCCGTCGGGGTTGCTCGAGACCGTGAAGTAGAGCCGCGCGTGCTCGAGCAGGTCGCCGACCTCGGCGTCCGGCGCGGTGGCCAGGTGCTCCACGTACTCGAGCACCGCGTCGGTGCCCTCCCACTCGTTGCCGTGGATGTTGGCGTTCACCCAGATCGGCAGCTTGTACTCCGCGAGCAGCGCGTCGCTCGCCGCGGCGGTGGCGGGATCGTGCGCGATCAGGTCGCGGAGGTCGGCCTGGTGCCGCGTGTCGGCGACGCGCTCGGGCGCCGTGACCGTGACCAGGTGGATGTCGCGGCCCGCCCCGGAGCGCCCGACGACCTGCACCGAGACCCGGTCGCTCCGCGCCGTCAGGCGGTTCAGCAGCGGCGCGATCTCGTCGTAGGGCATGGCGCCGCGCTCGATCGAGGCATCGGTCGGGTCGTCGGCGACGGTCTCGAGCACCGGCTGCCACGGGTAGCTCGTCGGCATCGCCACGGGAGGCGTCGGAGCGACCGCCGGCTGGGCCGGGTCGCGCTCGCGCGGGTCCCATCCGGCGGTCCCCGTCGTCGGCGCCGACCACGCCGCCGCGGCGAGCACCGCGGTGAGCACGCATGCGGCGCCGACCGCGAGGTGACCGGTGCGGTCGGGCGCCGTCATGCCGAACGCCTACTGCAGCGCCGAGGTGAGTCGCGCGAGGTTGTCGAGCACGGTGGACCGGAGCGGCTGCCGCATCCACTCGTCGAGGTCGAGCTCACGGCTGTCGCGCCGGTAGCCGTCCTCGACGGCGCGCATCTCGCGCACGAACGGCGCCCCGCGCACGAGGAGCGAGACCTCCATGTTCAGTTCGAACGAGCGGATGTCCATGTTGCTCGAGCCGATCACGGCGACGTCGTCGTCGATCGTGAAGTGCTTGGCGTGCAGGATGTACGGCGCCTTGTACATGTAGATGCGCACGCCCGCACGGAGCAGCGCCTCGTAGTAGGAGCGCTGCGCGTGGTACACGAGGGCCTGGTCGCCGAGCTCGGAGACGAACAGCTCGACGTGCACGCCGCGCTGCGTCGCCCCGCTGATGGCTCGGAGCATGGCCTCGTCCGGCACGAAGTACGGGCTGGTGATGATGATCCGCTCCCGAGCCGCGTAGAGCAGGGCGAGGAAGAGCTTGAGGTTGTTCTCGTTCGGGTATCCCGGCCCGCTCGGCACGACCTGGCAGTCCAGGTTCTGCTCCTCGGGCGGCTGGGCGAAGGGCAGGAGCTCGTCGCGAGCGGGGGCCTCGCCCGTCTCGAGGTACCAGTCGGTCGCGAAGATGGCGTCGAGGCCCGAGACGATCGGGCCCTCGAGCTCGGCCACGAGCTCCTGCCACTTCAGGCCGCGGCGGATGTTCGACCGCTTGTTGTAGCTGCGGTCGATGATGTTCTGCGATCCCATGAACGCGACCTCGCCGTCGACCACGAGGATCTTCCGGTGGTTGCGCAGGTCGGGTCGCTGGTACTTGCCGTGCAGCGGCAGCACCGGGAGCATGAGCCGCCACGAGACGCCCATCTCGGTGAGCCGACGCAGCGTGCGGCGGTAGCCCTTGGTGCGACGCGACGCGATGTGGTCGAGCAGCACGCGCACCTCGACGCCGCGCGCGGCGGCCGCGCCGAGCGCGTCGACGAAGCGCGCGGTCGTGTCGTCGTAGGCGAAGATGTAGAACTCGACGTGCACGTACCGCGTGGCGCGGTCGATCGCGTCGGCCATCGCGTCGAGCGAGGCCTCGTAGTCGCCGATCAGCCGCGCGCTGTTGTGGCCGATCAGCGGCATGGCGCCGAGGTTGCGGTTCAGGGTCACGACCCCCTCGAACCAGTCCGGCCAGTCCGCCTTGTCGGTGGTGTTCTCGACGCCGTGCGTGCTCTCGCGGATGAAGCGGTCGACCTCGGCCTGCTTCTCGCGCCGGGCCTTCGGCAGCTTCGGATTCCCGATGAGCAGGAAGAACAGCACGCCGAGGTAGGGGATGAAGAAGATCGCGAGCAACCAGGCCATGCCGGCCGTGGGACGGCGGTTGCGCGGCACCACGATGATCGCGACGATGCGCACGACGATGTCGATGAGGAGTGCCACGCCGGCGATGATCGCCGCGACCTGAGCGCTCGTCATGCGCGACTAGGCGGCCTTGCGCTGCTCGTCGGCGAGCTTGGCGCGCTCCTCGGCCTCGATGCGGGCGTAGCTGTCGCGTTCGGTGCGATCAGCGCGCAGCAGCGATCGCATCACGAACCAGAAGATCAGTCCGATCAGCACGGTCGGGGTCAGCGACCAGATCGCATTCAGCCAGAAATCGTCCATAGCCGTTCCAGAATACCTGCGGATCGCTCGGTTCCGCGCCGTCTCGGGCTCATCCGCCCGTGACGATGCCCCAGATGCCCGATCCGAGCAGGTAGACGCCGACGGCCCCGACGATCACCCAGATCGCGATGCGCGCGAACGAGGGCCGGCGCGGGTCGCGCTCGGGCTCGAGTTCCTTCTTCGGCAGGTAGTCGTCCATGTCGCGCCTCCTACTTCACGAGCGGGAACAGGATGGTCTCGCGGATGCCGAGGCCCGTGACCGCCATGAGCAGCCGGTCGATGCCCATGCCCATCCCGCCGGTGGGCGGCATGCCGAACTCGAGGGCCCGCAGGAACTCCTCGTCCAGTCGCATCGCCTCGGGGTCGCCGCCCGCCGCGAGGCGCGCCTGCTCGACGAAGCGCTCGCGCTGCACCACGGGGTCGACGAGCTCCGAGTAGCCCGTCGCGAGCTCGAACCCGCGGACGTACAGGTCCCACTTCTCGACGACGCCGGGGATGGTGCGGTGCTGGCGCACCAGCGGCGAGGTGTCGAGCGGGAAGTCCATGACGAAGGTGGGTCGCGCGAGGCCCGGCTTCACGTGGTGCTCCCAGAGCTCCTCGACGTACTTCCCGGGCAGCGGGTGGTCGATCTCGACCTCGACCGCGTCGGCCAGTTCCTTCAGCCGCGACATCGGCGTCTCGGGCGTGATCTCCTCGCCGATCGTCTCCGAGAGCGAGCCGTACATCGACACCCGGTCCCACTGGCCGCCGAGGTCGAACTCCGTGCCGTCGGCCCAGGTGACCACGTGCGAGCCCGAGACGGCCTCCGCGGCATCCTGCACGAGCTTCTGGGTGAGGTCGGCGATGGAGTGGTAGTCGCCGTACGCCTGGTAGGCCTCGAGCATCGCGAACTCGGGGCTGTGCGTCGAGTCCGCGCCCTCGTTGCGGAAGTTCCGGTTGATCTCGTAGACGCGCTCGATGCCGCCGACCACCGCACGCTTGAGGTACAGCTCCGGCGCGATGCGCAGGAACAGCTCGGTGTCGAACGCGTTCGAGTGCGTCACGAACGGGCGCGCCGAGGCACCGCCGTGCATGACCTGCAGCATCGGCGTCTCGACCTCCACGAAGCCGAGCTCGCCGAAGGTGCGGCGCAGGCTCGCGTTGACCTTCGCGCGGTCGATCACGTTGCGGCGCGCCTGATCGCGCGCGATGAGGTCCAGGTAGCGGCTGCGCACGCGCGTCTCCTCGGAGAGCTCGTTGTGCAGGTTCGGCAGCGGGTTGATGGCCTTCGACGCCATCCGCCACTCGGTGGCCATGATCGACAGCTCGCCGCGGCGGCTCGTGATGACCTCGCCGGCGACGAAGACGTGGTCGCCCAGGTCGACGAGCTCCTTCCACGCCGCGAGCGACTCCTCACCCACCTCGGCGAGCGAGACCATCGCCTGGATCCGGCTGCCGTCACCGGACTGCAGCGCCGCGAAGCAGAGCTTCCCGGTGTTGCGCAGGTGCACGATGCGGCCCGAGACGCCGACGGTCTCGCCGCTGCGCTCGTCGACGCCGAGGCCGACGAAGCGCGCGCGCACCTCCGGGATGCTCGTGGTGATCGGCAGCGACACCGGGTACGCGCCCTGGCCGAGGTCGTCGGCCGTCTCGATCAGGCGCTCGCGCTTGGCCAGCCGCACGGACTTCTGCTCCGAGATCTCCTCGGCGGTCGGCTCGTGCGTGGTCTCGTCGGCCATGGCTACTCCGGATCGGTGTCTCACGGGAAGGCGCATCCGAGCGGATGCCACCAACCAGCGTATCCCGCCGCCGCGCGGCGACCTGAAGGGACGGTGGGACGCCGCGGCTCAGCCGAGCACGATGTCCGCGTTGTCGATGAGGCGCGTGCCGTCCACGCGCGCCGCGACGAGGACGGTCGCCGGGCCCGCGACGCCCTCGTCGACGGGGAGGAAGGTGACCGGGTCGACCACGACGAGGTAGTCGAGCTCGATGCCGTCGTGGTCGCCGAAGGCGGCCGCCGCCTCGGCCAGCACCTCGTCGAGCCCCTCCGCCGCCGCGGCCTCGGCGGCCGCCAGCGACTCGGAGAGCGCGAGGGCGGTGCGCCTGGCATCGTCGCCGAGGTAGCGGTTCCGGCTCGACATCGCGAGCCCGTCGGGCTCGCGCACGGTCGGGACGACCTCGACCTCGAGCGGCACGTCGAGGTCGGCGACCATGCGCCGGACGAGGAAGACCTGCTGCGCGTCCTTCTGCCCGAACACCGCGCGGTCGGGCTGGACGATGTGGAAGAGCTTCGCGACCACGGTGAGCATGCCGTCGAAGTGGCCGGGGCGGGAGGCGCCCTCGTAGAGCGCACCGACGCGGCCGGCCGTCACGCAGGTCGTCCCCTCGCCGTCGGGGTACATCTCCTCGACCGCGGGGGCGAACACGTGGTCGACGCCCTCCGCCGCGAGCGCGTCGACGTCGCGGTCGAGCGTCCGAGGGTAGCGGTCGAGGTCCTCGCCCGCGCCGAACTGGAGCGGATTGACGAAGATCGACACGATGACCGTGTCGGCCACCTCGCGGGCGCGGCGCACGAGTGCGAGATGCCCCTCGTGGAGGGCGCCCATGGTCGGCACGAAGGCGACCGAGCGCCCCGCGGATCGCGCGTCGCGCACGGCCCCGCGGATGCCCGGGATCGTGCGGTGCACCGCGGGCGCCGTCGTCGTGCGCGGCCTCCGCTGCTCGTCGCCCGTCACCGCATCCCTCCCGACGGCCGATCGTCGTCGGCCCCGTCGATCGTAGCCGCCCCGTCGATGCCCGGCCCCGGGTCGTGCCGCGCGAGCGCGTTCTCCACCGCGCTGCGGACGAGCGGCGCGAGCACGGCCCCCGCCCGTGGCATCCCGATCCGCTCGAGGATGCCGGTGGCCTGGTCGACGATCGCACTCGAGAACGAGACCGCCGTGTCGACGGCCTCCGCGTACGCGGCTCGGTCCGCCTCGTCGACGACGAACGGCTCCCCGCCCATCTCGACGACGAGCGCCTGGCCGATGGGCAGCACGGGCGCCGGCGCCGTCACCGCGAACCACGTGCCGGCCAGCCTCGGCAGGTCGAGGCTCGTTCCCGTGAACGACATGGCGGGATGGATGGCGAGCGGGATGGCGCCGGCGCGCATCGCGGGTTCGAGCACGCCCACCCCCCGGCGCGCCGAGGTGTGCACGACGAGCTGGCCGGGGCGCCAGGCGCCTGCCGCGGCGAGCCCCTCGACGAGTCCGTCGAGCTCGTCGCCCGGCACGGCGAGGAGCACCAGCTCGCTGCGCTCGACGATCTCGGGCACGGCGAGCACGGGCAGGTCGGGGAGCATGGCGGCGGCGCGTTCCCGGCTCGCGTCCGACACGGCGGAGATGCCGGTCAGCGCGTGCCCGGCGCCCGCGAGGGCGGAGGCGAGCACGGCGCCCACCCGGCCGGCGCCGACCGTGCCGACGCCGAGGCGCCCCGCGCGCTGCTCAGGCCGCATGCGACACCCCCCAGCGGTCGCCGCCGTCGCGCAGCGCCCGGTCGACCGCCTCCGCGGCGATGCGCGCGAACGCGTCGTCGGCGGCCTCGCGCTCCAGCGCCGGCACCTCCGGCGTCACCGGGCCCGCCACGGTGTGGATGCGGAGCGCCGCGAGCCCGAGCGCGCGCCGCACCGGTCCTGAGGCGACGGCGACGGACTGCATGCGCGCGAGCGGGACGAGCGCGAGGTTGCGCAGCAGCCAGCCGCGTCGGATCACCGCGTGCCCGTCGACGAGCGCCACGCCGATGCGTCGCCACGAGAACGGCCGGATCCACGCCGCGCGACGCGGCGCGGGCTGGAAGCCGCCCTCGTCGCCCCGGCCGGTGAGTCCGGCCCCGAGCACGTCGCCGAGCGGCCCTCGGGCGTCGGGAGCGAGCAGGCCGATCACGCGTCGCACGTCGTCGGAGGTGCCGACCGGCAGCACCACGGTGCGCCGCGCGGCGTCGCCGTTCGGTCCGACCGACTGCCCGGCCACGTTCACGCGGACCGTCCACCAGTCGAACGCGCGCCAGAGCAGCCACTGCGACGCCTCGATGGCGTGCACCCGACCGGGCGGGATGGTCTGGTTGGCCGTCGAGAGCAGCCCGGAGCCGATGCGGACCCCGTCGGGCGTGCCGGCGATCGTGTAGCGGAGGGAGGTGGTGATCCTCGACCACAGGTAGCTCACGACACCGATCGCGGCGGGCACGAACGTGAAGAGCACCCACAGCGAGCCGGTCGAGACGCCGACGACGATCGCGACGACCACGGCCACGAACCAGATCATGGAGCCGCCGAGCAGCGCCGACCCGATCACCCGCCCGAGCGGGATGTGCACGACGGATTCGGGCGGCGCGAGGCCCGGATCGAGTTCGGGCGCGAGGAAGTCGTCGACCCGGCGGCCGACGAGTCCGGGGGCGCGACCCGCCGAGGCCTCGGTCGAGCCCGCCTGCGGGGCGGCGTCGGTCAGGTCGTCGGCCGCGGCGGGCGGTCCGTCGGCGCGGCGCGCACCCGAGGCCAGGCGGAGCAGGTCGGCCCGCAGGCGATCCGCCGGCGCCGAGCCGAGGTAGGAGAGCTCGACGTTGCCGGACTGCCCCGCGACCGACACCTCGAGCTTCGCCGCTCCGAACAGCCGTGCGAACACCGGTCGGGCGATGTTGATGCCCTGGACGCGATCCAGCCGCGCGCTGCGGTGCGACCGGAAGACGATGCCGCTGCGGACCTCGAGCGCCTCGCCGGTGACGCGGAACGTGTGCATGCGCCACGAGAACCAGAACCCGAGGATCACGAGGACGAGGACCACGGCCAGGACCAGGAGCGCCCAGCCGACGAGTCCCGTCTCGATGAGGCCCGACACCGGGTCGTCGGAGAACTCGCCCGAGAAGTCCGGCCCGGCCGAGCGGTCCGCACCGGGCGCGAAGAACAGCAGGAACAGCTCGACGACCCGTTCGCGGAGGTTCGCGATGAGGAAGCCGAGCACGGCGATCAGCACCAGGCCGCCGCGCAGCAGCGGGCTCGCCGGGTGCAGTCGGTGCCACTCGCCGTCGGCCAGCGGGCCGACCTGCGGGCGGGTGCCGGGAGCCGTCACAGTCCCGCCCGCCGCGTCTCGGCGAGCGCCACGAGTTCGTCGCGCAGCCGCTCCGCGTCGTCGAGCGGCAGCCCGGGCAGGGTCACGGCCGTCGCGGCGGCGGCGGTGACGAACTTCAGGTCGGCGAGGCCGAGCGCGCGCGAGACCGGACCGCGGGTGATGTCGACCAGCTGCATGCGCCCGTACGGCACCGCGACCTGACGCTGGAACATGATCCCGCGACGGAAGACGAGGTCGTCGGCGCGCCGGCGGTAGCCGATCGAGCGGACGCGCCGCGGCTCGAACGCGATGGCCACGAGCGCGATGACCGCGACGGCGGCGGCCGCCCAGGTCGCCCAGGCGAACCCGAGCCACGCTCCGACCACGAGGAGCACCGCGACCGTGATCCCGCTGCCGATCACCGAGCCGACGACCTCGACGACCACGTGCTTCGGTGAGACCCGCTGCCAGTCGTCGTCGAGGGACGCGGTCGGCGCGGCCTCGACCTCGGCCTCGGCCGGCGTCGGCTGCGGCGCCGGAGCGGTGGCTGCAGCGGCCGCCTCCGGTGCGGGGGCGTCGTGCTCCGGGTCAGGCATGGGCCGGGCCCTCCTCTTCGTCGGGGTCGTCGGGCGGGAGCGTGCAGAAGGCCTCGGCGACGAGGCCGCCCGCGAGCAGGAGCGCGGCGCCGATCGCGGTCGCGACCGCCATCCACGTGGTGGCCGCCGGCGGGAGCACGCTGCGGGTCAGCAGGAACAGCGTGATGCCGACCCCCGCGCCGAGCACCAGCGCGCCGGTGATGCTGCTGGCCTTCGCGAGGACCGCCACGCGGGCCGCGCGGAACGGGTCGAGGCGACCGCGGCGCTCGCCCCGCACGGCCTGGCGGATGGGCCAGGCGACGAGGACCACGATGACGCCGAGGCCGACGAGCGTGAGCGCGAGCGAGAACGGCGGCACGAGTGCCGCGGCGCCCCCTGAGACGAGTGCGAGCTCGCCGAGGTAGCCCACCGCCAGGCCGCCCACCGCGAACGCGACCAGGGTCGAGGCGTGCGTGCGGTTCACCGGCGGACCACCTCGTCTCGTGCCGCGGCGCGGAGCGCGTCGACCCGTCCCCGCCCGGGGATCTCGGCGTCGGGGTCGACGTCGAGCCACGGCTGGAGCACGAACGCGCGCTGCCACGCGCGCGGATGCGGCAGCTCGAGCCGCTCGTCGGCGAGACGCACGCCGCCGTGGTCGATGAGGTCGAGGTCGAGCGTGCGGTCGCCCCAGCGCGTCTCGCGCGTGCGTCCGTGCGCGTCCTCGATGCGCTGCAGGAGGTCGAGCAGCGCCGTCGGCGCGAGCGAGGTCTCGACGAGCAGCACCCCGTTGAGGTAGCGCGGCGCGTCGGGATCGACGCCGTCCGTGCGCACCGCGGGAGTCTCGTAGAGCGGCGAGACGGCCACGAGCTCGACGCCGTCGGCGTCGGCGATGGCCCTCGCCGCCGCGGCGATGGTCTCCTCGCGGTCGCCGAGGTTGGCCCCGACGGCGATGACGGCCCGGGTCATGCGCGGCTCCGCACGACGGTCACGGACACGTCGTCGAAGGGCACCTCGATCGGCGCCTGTGGCTTGTGCACCGTGACCGTGGCCTCCTCGACGCCCTCGAAGCCCAGCGCGACCCCCGCGACGCGCTCGGCCACGGTCTCGATGAGGTCGACCGGGTCTCGCTCGACCGCACGGGCGACCGCCTCGGCGAGCTCGCCGTAGTGGACGGTGCGCGCGAGCTCGTCTCCGGATGCCGCGCGCGCCAGGTCGACCGCGACCGACACGTCGACCACGAAGTCCTGACCCTGTTCGCGCTCGAAGTCGAAGACGCCGTGATGCGCCCGCACGCGGATGCCGGTCACGGAGATCCGATCACGTGTGCTGCCCACGGCGTCCACTCTGCCATGCGCCGACCACGTCGAGCGCGACGCGGGTGCCGGCGACGTCGTGCACGCGGACGCCCCACGCCCCGGCCTGCGCCGCGAGCACGCTCACCACCGCGGTGGGCAGGTCCCGGTCCTCGACCGGAGCGTCGTGGGGCAGCAAGGCACCGAGGAACCGCTTGCGCGAGGCGCCGACGAGCAGCGGGTAGCCGAGCTCGGCGAGCACGTCGAGGTTGGCCAGCAGCTCCCAGTTCTGCTCCGCGCGCTTGGAGAACCCGAGCCCGGGGTCGAGGATGAGCCGCTCCGGTGCGACACCAGCCGCGAGCAGGTCGTCGACGCGACGCGCGAGCTCGTCCCGCACGTCGCGTGCCACGTCGTCGTATCGGGTGAGCTCGTCCATCCGATCCGAGTGACCGCGCCAGTGCATCGCGACGTACGTGGCGCCGGAGTCCGCGGCGATCCGCGCCATCTCGGCGTCGGCGAGGCCCGCCGACACGTCGTTGATGATCTCGGCGCCCGCCTCGACGGCGGCCGCCGCCGTGGCGGCGCGCATCGTGTCGACGCTCACGCGGAGGCCGCGGCCCGCGAGGTCGCGGATGACCGGGATGACGCGGCGCAGCTCCTCCTCGGGGTCGACCCGGGCCGCGCCCGGCCGGGTGGACTCGCCGCCGACGTCGAGCAGGTCCGCGCCGGCCGCGGAGAGCTCGAGCGCGTGCGCGATCGCGGCGTCGGCGTCGAACCAGCGCCCGCCGTCGCTGAACGAGTCGGGGGTGACGTTCACGACCCCCATCACGAGCGGCCCGCGAACGGGCGACGGCGCGGGCTCAGGCACCGCGACCCGAGCCGATCAGGGCCATGACCTCGGCGCGCGCGACCGGATCGGCGAGCGCGCCGCGGCTCGCGACGGTCACCGTCGAGCTGTGCTCCTGTCGCGCACCGCGCGTGGTCACGCAGGCGTGCACCGCGTCGATCACGACCAGCACGCCCCGCGGGTGCAGGCCGGCCTCGAGCGCATCGGCGACCTCCTCCGCGATGCGCTCCTGGAGCTGCGGGCGGCTCGAGACGGTGTCGAGGACCGCCGGGATGCGGCCGAGCCCGACGAGCTTCTCGCCGGGCAGGTACGCGACGTGCGCCGTCCCCGTGAAGGGTACGAGGTGGTGCTCGCACACCGACCGGAACGCGAGGTCGCGGAGCAGGACCGCGTCCGACGTCGCCGGGCGCCCGGCGTCCGTCGACCCCGTCGGCACGGCGTCGGCCAGGTGCACGCCCGGGTCGACCCCGATGCCGCTGAAGTACTCCGCGTACGCCTCGGCGACCCGCTGCGGGGTGCGCTCGAGGCCCGGGCGACCCGGGTCCTCGCCGATGGCGAGGAGCAGCTCGCGCACGGCGCGCTCGATGCGCTCGGCGTCGACCGCGGTCATGGCACCCTCCTCACCGGGCACGGCTCAGGCGGTGGCGGGACGCGGCTTCGTGCTCGGCGTGCGTGACGCCTTCGCCTCCTCGACGGGCGACCCCGAGTCCACGCCGCCGTCCACGGCGCCCTGGTCGATCGGCGCCTTGCGGGTCGGGAACGGGATCGGCGGGCGGTCGGAGACCGGTCGCTTGTCGCTCGAGAGCCAGAGCGGGCGCTCGGGCAGCTTGGTCACGTCGGTGAAGATCTCGGCGATCTGGTGGTGGTCGAGCGTCTCGTGCTCGAGCAGCTCCGCCGCGAGGCGGTCGAGGATGTCGCGGTTCTCGTTCAGCACCTGCCACGCCTCGTCGTGCGCCTGCTCGATCAGCGCGCGCACCTCGAGGTCGACCTTCTCGGCGATCTCCTCCGAGTAGTCGCGCTGGTGTCCCATGTCGCGGCCGAGGAACACCTCGCCCTGCGACTGCCCGAGCTTCACGGCGCCGACGTTGGCCGACATGCCGTACTCGGTGACCATCTTCCGCGCGGTCGCGGTCGCCTTCTCGATGTCGTTCGAGGCGCCGGTCGACGGGTCGTGGAAGACGATCTCCTCCGCCACGCGGCCGCCCATGGCGTACGTGAGCTGGTCGAGCAGCTCGTTGCGCGTCACGGAGTACTTGTCCTCCAGCGGCAGCACCATCGTGTAGCCGAGCGCACGGCCGCGCGGGAGGATCGTGATCTTCGTGACCGGGTCGGTGTGGTTCATCGCCGCCGCGGCGAGGGCGTGGCCGCCCTCGTGGTACGCGGTGATGAGCTTCTCCTTGTCCTTCATCACGCGCGTGCGTCGCTGGGGCCCGGCGATCACCCGGTCGACGGCCTCGTCGAGCGCGCGGTTGTCGATGAGCTGCGCGTTCGAGCGGGCCGTGAGCAGCGCGGCCTCGTTCAGCACGTTCGCCAGGTCGGCGCCCGTGAAGCCCGGGGTCTTGCGCGCGAGGACCTCGAGGTCGACGCCGTTCGCGAGGGGCTTGCCCTTCGAGTGCACCTCGAGGATCTTCTGGCGGCCCTTGAGGTCGGGCGCGTCGACGCCGATCTGCCGGTCGAAGCGACCGGGGCGCAGCAGCGCCGGGTCGAGGATGTCGGGGCGGTTCGTCGCCGCGATCAGGATCACGTTCGTCTTCGGGTCGAAGCCGTCCATCTCGACGAGCAGCTGGTTCAGCGTCTGCTCGCGCTCGTCGTGCCCGCCGCCGAGACCGGCGCCGCGGTGGCGGCCGACCGCGTCGATCTCGTCGACGAAGATGATGGCCGGGGCGTTCTGCTTGGCCTGGTCGAACAGGTCGCGCACGCGGCTCGCGCCGACGCCGACGAACATCTCGACGAAGTCCGATCCGGAGATCGAGTAGAACGGCACGCCCGCCTCACCCGCGACCGCGCGGGCGAGCAGCGTCTTGCCGGTGCCGGGAGGGCCGTACAGCAGCACGCCCTTGGGGATGCGCGCGCCGACCGCCTGGAACTTCGCCGGCTCCTTCAGGAACTCCTTGATCTCGTGGAGTTCCTCGATGGCCTCCTCGGCGCCGGCGACGTCGGCGAAGGTGACCTTCGGGCTCTCCTTCGACACGAGCTTGGCCTTGGACTTGCCGAACTGCATGACCCGGTTCCCGCCGCCCTGCATGCCCGAGAGGATGATCCAGAAGAAGAGGCCGATGAGCACGAGCGGCAGCAGGATGCCGAGCAGCGACAGGAACCAGTTCGGCTGCGGCACCTCGTCGTCGAACCCGTCGGCCGGGTTCGCGGCATCGACGGCGGCGATGACGTCGGCGCCGCGCGGGGTCACGTAGTAGAACTGCACCTGGGTCCCGAGGTCCTCCTCGGCCTGCGCGAGCGTGAGGTCGACGCGGTTCTCGCCGTCGACGATCTTGGCGGCGGCGACCTTGCCGTCGTCGAGGAGCTGGAGACCCTCCTGCGTCGAGACCTGCCGGAATCCGGACTGGGTGATCAGCGTCGACCCGATCCAGACCGCGATGATGGCCAGCACGATGTAGAGGACCGGCCCGCGAAGGATCTTCTTCATGTTCATGGTGCTGTCAGGCTACCCGCTGGCGACTGGACGCCCGCTGCCTGTTCGCTGTCAGCGGTCCCCTCGAGGCAGGGTCACCGAGCGGGCGGGTCCGCCGCCGGATCGTCCGGTTCGTAGCCGGACATGATGCCGTCGACGGTCGCCTCGGCCTGCTGCGCGCTGGGCGTGTACCCCAGCACCACGCACAGGAACCGGTCCGAGGTGAGCGACCGCAGCGCGAGGTCCCGGGTGGCCACGACGCTCGCCATCCGCCCGGTCATCCGGAGCAGCGCGATCTCGCCGAAGCCGTCGCCGGGTGCCAGGTTCGCGACGACGTGCCCGTCGCGAACGACGTCGGCCGCGCCGGACTCGATCACGTAGTACCGGTCGCCGGACTCGTCCTGCGCGAACACGGTCCCCCCTGCCGGCACGGTCACGGGTTCGAGGGCGCGCGCGAGCTGCTCGACGGACGGCAGCGGGAGCGGACGGAGCATCGGCACCCCTCGGAGCAGCGCGATCTCGCGGTCGAGCGCGGCCACGGACCGGTCCAGCCTGCGCAGCCGCCGCCACGCGACCACCGCGAGCACGGGGCAGAGCATCCCGATCGCGACGAGCGCGGGCTGGATGCCCCACCACCCGACGAACGACGACGCGACGACCGCGCCGATCCCGACGAACACCGCGACCACGCTCTCGACCACCCCGAACACGCGCGCGAGGACCTCGTCGGGCGCGAGTCGTGCGATGAGCGTGAAGCCCGCGAGGTCGATCAGCGCGTTCCCGACCCCGACGAGGGAGAGCAGCACGAGCGCCGGCGCCTCCGCGGGGACGACGGCCACGAGTGCGATCGGCAGTCCCCAGAGCGCGACGCCGACGGCGAACCACGCGCCGAGCCGCCCCGTGCCGACCAGCAGCGACGACCCCAGCGAGCCGAGCACCGCGCCGGCGCCGACCGCGGCCATCAGGGCGCCCGCGCCGGGTTCGCCGGTGCCGAGGAGCTCGATCGCGACCACGACCGAGAACACGGTGAGCGCGCCCCGGGTCAGGGCCTGCGCCGCGGCGAGCCCGAAGATGAGCAGCAGGTCGCGGTCGCGCGCGACCGCCCGGAGCCCCTCGACGGCCTCGCGCACCAGGTTCGGCCGGCGACGAGCCGGCGGTCGCGGCGGCGCGTCGTAGCGCAGGCGCAGCAGCAGGGCGGCCGCCCCGAAGGACGCGGCCGCGGCGACGGCGAACACGACGTCCACCCCGGTGAACTGCAGCAGCACCGCCGCGAGCAGCGGGCCGACGAGCGTGGCCGCGGAGTCGAGCAGCCCGCGGACCATGTTGGCGCTCGCGAGCTCGTGGCCCGTGCTGCACAGCGACGGCAGGAGCGCGGAGTGCGCCGGACGGTAGAGCGTCGCGGCGATCGTCGACAGGACTGCGAGCGCGTAGACCACGACCGGTGGTCCCGCAGTCGCCACGATGACCGCGGCGCCCGCGGTGGCGAGGCCGCGGACGACCGAGACGAGGATGAGCACGCGCTCGCGTCGTCCGCGATCGGCGATCGGCGACAGCAGCGGGGCGAGGAGCGCGGACGGCACCATGCGCAGCAGGCCCACGAGCCCGACCGCCGCGGCCCCGCCGTAGCGGTAGGCGACGATCCCGAGCGCCACGGTGAACGCCCACTCGGCGGTCCACGCGCCGAGGAAGCTCAGCTGCGCCCGGCGGAGGTCGGGATTGCGCCAGTTGCTCGCGAAGGCGGCTCGGGCGCCCCGCCAGGCGGTGCGGCGTTCCCGCTCCCCCATGAGCCGCCTCCCGCCGCCGGCCCGGACCGTCTCAGCTGTAGACGTGCGGCGCGAGGATCGCGACGTCGCGGAGGTTGCGGTAGTTCTCGGCGAAGTCGAGGCCGTAGCCGACGACGAACTGGTTCGGGATGTCGAACCCGAGGTACTTCACGTCGATCTCGACCTTCGCGGCATCCGGCTTGCGCAGGAGGGCGCAGATCTCGATGGAGGCCGCGCCGCGCGAGGCGAGGTTGCCGAGCAGCCAGCTCAGCGTGAGGCCCGAGTCGATGATGTCCTCGACGATCAGCACGTGCCGGCCCGAGAGGTCGGAGTCGAGGTCCTTCAGGATCTTCACGACGCCGGACGACTGGGTGCCCATGCCGTAGGAGGACACGGCCATCCAGTCCATCGTGACGTGCGGCCGCAGCTCGCGCGCCAGGTCGGCCATGACCATGACCGCGCCCTTCAGCACGCCGACGAGCAGCAGGTCACGGCCCTCGTAGTCGACCTCGATGCGACGGGCGAGCTCGGCGAGCTTGTCGCGGATCTGCTGCTCCGTCACGAGCACTTCGGTCAGGTCGCCCTCGATCTCGCGCGAATCCATCCTCGTTCCCTCTCACCAGTTGCGGCCGAACGGATGCCACGAGCCTACGCCGTGCCGACTCAGTGGTCGTGCGGCAGCACGGTGGTCGAGCCCGTGGTCGAGATCACGACGTGGGCGCCGGCCCGCGTCGCACGGATGCCGCGGGGCAGGTCGATCGGGCCCTGGCCATGCCATCCGGTGACGAGGCGGGCGACCTCGAGGGTCTGGACGCGACTGAGCGCGACCCCGAACTCGCTCGCGACGACGTGGCGGATGACGCGCTGCCGGAGGGCCGCCGGGTTCGCGGCGAGCGCCGCCGCCGAGATGGCGATGCCGGCCTCGGCCGGCTCGCAGATCTCCTCGATGAACTCGTCGATCTGCTCGTCGAAGGCCTGCTCGTCCTCGCGGAGCTGCTCGGCCGTCCGGGCGAGGGCCTCGGCGACGCCCGGGCCCAGCTCGGCTTCGAGCACCGGGAGCACGCGCTCCCGCACGCGCACGCGGGCGTACGCGGGGTCGAGGTTGTGCGGGTCGTCCCACGGCGCGAGTCCCGCGTCGAGGCACGCCTGCCGGGTCGCCGACCGTCGGATGCCGAGCAGGGGCCTCGCGTACCGGCCCGATCGCGCCGCCATCCCGCCGAGGCTCCCGGAGCCGGAGCCGCGAGCGAGCCCGAGGAGCACCGTCTCGGCCTGGTCGTCGAGCGTGTGGCCGAGGAGCACGATCTCGGCACCGGTCGCGGCCGCCGCGGCGTCCAGCGCGGCGTATCGGGCCGAGCGCGCGGCCGCCTCCGGTCCGTCGCCGCCCGGAGCCGCGCTCGCGTCGACGCGCTCGACCAGGACCGGGTCGAGGCCGAGTCGCCGTGCCGCGGCGGCCGCGGCCTGCGCCTGCTCGGACGAGTCCGCCTGCAGCCCGTGGTCGACGATGATCGCGCCGGCGCGCCATCCGGCCCGCGACGCCTCGAACGCGGTCGCCGCGGCCAGCGCGAGCGAGTCCGGCCCGCCGGAGAGCGCGACGAGCGCGAGCGGCGCGTCGTCGCGGGCGTCCAGCGCCGACCGGACCGCGCGTCGCACGTCGGCGATCGGCGGCGTCAGGCGGGGACGGCGCTCCGAGGGCATCACGTAACCTTATTCCGTCGTCCGCGGCCCCGATCGGTGCGCCCGCGGCGCCGGGGCCCGTCGCGGCCCCCGAGACCTTCGAGACTCCACCATCCGACACGAGGAGAACCAGCATGGGCGACTACGCCGCCGTCATCGAGATCCCCAAGGGGAGCCGCAACAAGTACGAGGTCGACCACGAGACCGGCCGGGTGTTCCTCGACCGCGTGCTCTACACGAACTTCGTGTACCCGACCGACTACGGGTTCTTCGAGAACACGCTCGGCGACGACGGCGACCCGCTGGACGTGCTCGTGCTCACGCAGTACCCGCTGTTCCCGGGCGTCGGCGTGAAGGTCCGCCCCGTGGGCGTCTTCCACATGACCGACGACGGCGGCGGCGACGCCAAGGTCATCGCGGTGCCCGCCGGCGACCCGCGCTGGAACCACATCCAGGACATCGAGGACGTGCCCGAGTACACCCGCAAGGAGATCGAGCACTTCTTCGAGCACTACAAGGACCTCGAGCCCGGCAAGTGGGTCAAGACCGAGGGCTGGGCGAACGCGGCCGACGCCGAGTCGCTCATCGCCAAGGCGATCGAGGCGTACCCGGGCCACTGAGCCGGGACGGGCCTTCGAGCCCGATGCGGATGCCGCGGCATCCGCCCGCACGTCACGAGGGGGCGAGCCGACCCGGCTCGCCCCCTCGTCGCGTCTCCGGGCCGGGCCGATCCGGCCGGCCTTCCGGCCTTCCGGCCTGCCTGCCTCAGCCGAGGTAGACGCCGCGCGCCGCCAGGAACGGCACCGGGTCGATGCGGCTCCAGCCGCTGTACACCTCGAAGTGCAGGTGGCATCCGGTCGAGGCGCCGGTGGTTCCCGTCGAGCCGATCACCTGCCCGGCGTTGACCCACTGGCCGTAGCCCACGAAGAGCCCGCCGGGCCGGATGTGCGCGTACCCGGTCGAGACGCCGCCGCCGTGGTCGATCTTGATGAAGTTGCCGTAGCTGCCCGACCAGCCGGAGTAGACGACCGTCCCGGAGTGCGCGGCGTAGATGGCCGCCGAGCAGCCGGTGGCGAGGTCGGTGGCGTAGTGGAACGAGTTGGAGCAGTAGCCGCCGCTGCAGATGACCTGGCGGGGACCGTACCCGCCGGAGATCCAGCCGTACGCGGGCTTGGCCCAGCCCGACGAGACGGGCGCGCCGCCTCCGCCTCCGCCGCCGCTGCTGCTGCCGCCGCCTCCGCCGCCGCTGGACGCGGCGGCCGCCGCTGCCGCCGCCGCGGCCGCCGCCGCAGCTGCCGCGGCCGCCTCGCGCTTCCGGCGCTCCTCCTCGGCGCGACGACGGCGCTCCTCCTCCTCCTTGCGCTTGCGCTCGCCCTCCTCGTAGGCCGCCGTCGTCTTCGCCTCCTGGTCCTTCAGGAACTTCAGCTGCTGGTCGAGCTCGATCTTCTTCTCCTCGGACTCGGCCAGCGCCGCCTCGGCCGCCGCCTGCGCCGCCTGCGCCGCGGCGAGGGCCTCCTCGGCCGCGACGCGCAGCTTCTCGCGCTCGACCCGCGCGACCTCGGCCTGGTCGGCGAGCGACTGCGCCGTGTTGCCCTTCTCCTGCGCCTCGCGGTAGATCGCCGCGGTCCGTTCGACGAGCTTCTCCATCGATCCGAGCCGCGAGAGCAGTTCGTCGGTGCGATCCGCGTCACCCGCGTCGAAGAGCAGGTTCACGCTGAGGTCGGAGCCGCCTGTCCGGTAGAGCTGCGCGGCCAGCTGCCCGGCGTTCTGCTCGGCCTCGTCCGCCTCGGCCTGCGCCTGGTCGGCCTGCGCCTGGATCTCGTCGGCGCGACGCACGGCGTCGTCGTACTCCTGCTGGGCGACCAGGAGCTCGTCGGTGCGCCGCTCGGCCTCCGCACGGGCCGCGGCCACGTTCGCCTCGAGGTCGGCGATCAGCCCGATGATCTGCGTCACCGCGTTCGCAGCCGCCTTGGTGTCGGCCTTCGCCGCCTGCACTTCCTCCCACGTCGGGTAGTCGGCCGCCGTCGCGGCCACGGGGTTCGCGACCACGCCGCCCGTCGCGGCGATCACGAGCGCGAGCGCCGCGGCGAGTGCGCGCCCGCGCACGCCCCGCCTCCCCGGCGCTCGTGCTCCTCGATCGCGAGACATGATCCCCCTCTGCGCGGCGATCCGACCGCGCGCTCGTGCGGCCCGCGTGCGGGCATCGGCCCTGTCACCGTACGAGCGGATGCCGCCCCGACCGGGCATTTCCACCGCGCGTGGCGCGACTCCGCGACCTCGTTTTGGAATCTGGCGAAGTCTTGCGTATGCTTCTATCTCGGCGGTCGAGCCCCCCGGGGCGAGACCAAGGTCGGACTTCCGAGTACGACCACCGGCCCCATCGTTTAGCGGCCTAGGACACCGCCCTTTCACGGCGGCAGCACGGGTTCGAATCCCGTTGGGGTCACCCAGCGATGGGTTTACAATTGAACAGCTTCTTTACGAGGCCCTGTGGCGCAGTTGGTTAGCGTGCCGCCCTGTCACGGCGGAGGTCGCGGGTTCAAGTCCCGTCAGGGTCGCTCAGGCGACAAGCCCTTTCCCTTTCGAGAGAAGGGGCTTTCTCCTTATCATCGAGGTGTTGCACACCCCGAGGCTCTGTAGCTCAGTTGGTAGAGCGTTCGACTGAAAATCGAAAGGTCACCGGATCGATGCCGGTCGGAGCCACATCGAGACGAAGGCCCCCGGTTCGCCGGGGGCCTTCGTCGTTCCCGGTCGGCAGCGAGCGGCTCGAGGCGTGGCCATGGCCGAGATGCGCCACCGTGTCCGTCCGCCACGGCCGCCGGAGCGGGGTGAGGGTCGTATCAACCATTCGATTGGAATCGCTCCGCCGATGCACCCGGCGACCCCCGGGCCGCCTACGCTGACAGCCATGGGATCGGGGATCGGGCCGTCTGAGCTGCGGCGATTCGTCGCGCACACCGAGAGCACGATCTCCCCCAGGTCGGTGGCCGCGCTCTACGGGCGCGCCGAGATGCTCGCCCGCATGCCGCAGTCGCTGCAGCGCTGGATCGTCTCGCACGCGCGCGCCGAGGAGTACATGGGCTTCGTCGTCGATCCGTACTGCCTGTTCCTGGCGTACGAGATCCGCGACGAGGCGGCGGCGAGCCGCCTGCTGCCGCCCGGGTACCGCCTCGTGCCGACGGCGATGTTCGCCGACGAGACGCCCAGGCCCTGCGCCATCCTCGGGGCCTTCAACGTGCGCACCTCGGTCTTCTGGGGCGCCCGCCTCGAGCTGTACCTGATCGCCGAGCACGCCGAGACGGGGATGCTCACCTGGGTCATCTGCGATGTCGAGTCGAACACCATCAACTACGACCCGGGCGAGGGCTTCTCGGGCGCTTCGACGAGCCGCGCGATCGTGACCACGACGCACGCGGGCGAGGTCATCGTCGACGTGCGGAGCGCGGAGCGCGCGAACGAGCTGACCGTGACGGCCTCCGTGCCGGCGGGGACATCGCGTCCGCTCGACCAGCGGTTGTGGATCGACGGCAACCTGTCGGTCGACTACGGCGGCCGGCTCATGCACGCGGACTCGGAGCCGTTCGGGCTCGTCTTCGATCCCGGCGAGATGGCGCAGGCGCTGCGGATCCCGCTCGACGCCGTCGAGGTCGAGGCGAACTCGTTCGGCGCGGAGTTCCTCGCCGACCGGCCGTTCGAAGCGGCCTGCTTCCCGTACGCGCAGCACTTCCTCACGACGAGCTACCCGCGGTCGACCCCGATCACCGACCGGCACGCGCTCGAGGACGCCGTGCGCACCCACGCCGCGCAGGTGCGCTGACCGCGCCCGGGCGGCCCTAGGCTGGGCGCACGGGGCGACAGGGGGCGGCGCGTGGAGGTCGACGACAAGGCCGACTGGGTGAATCCGCGGGCGAACGCGCGCCTGCGCGACCAGTTCCGGGCCATGGCCGGCGCGCTGTCGAACGCGGTCGCTTTGCGGGGACTGGCCTGCATGGTCGGCGGGATGGCGGTGCTGCTGCTGCCCGACGTGACGACGACGCTCGTGAGCGGGATCGTCATCGCGCTCTTCGCCGTCGGCGGCATCGCGGACGTGGTCTACGCGGTGGTCGGCGATCGCTGGTTCCACCGGCGCATCAACCGGTGGCTCGCGGCACCGCGGGGCCTCGCCGCCCTGCTCCTGGCCGCCTTCCTCGGCCTGCTCGTGTACGCCGGCGCGGGCGACGTGACCCTCCCGTTCGTCATCGGACTGGTCGGCATCTACCTCATCGTCCGAGGAGTGATCGCCGTGGTCGCGGCCGTGGTGCGCCGTCGCGAGCGCGATCCGCTGCCCGCGCTGGCCGGCGGCGCGATCGCGATCGTCGGCGGCATCCTCGCCTACGAGGTGCCCACGTCGATCGCGACGACCGTGATCGTCACCACGGCCACCGCGTCGCTCGTCGTCGGACTCGTGCTCATCTCGTGGAGCGTGCGCCGGGCCGCACGGCACACCGGCCCGGACCCATCGGACGCCACGGTCGCCGAGGTGCTCTGGGACTGGATCGAGGGCTCGGACATCGGCCGGTCGCTGCGCGCGGAGCAAGCGGCCGGGCTGTACTTCGAGAACCCGCAGCGGCTGACCAAGCTCGGCACCTGGTGGGTCATGCTGGTGCTCTCCGTGGCGATCGCGACGTTCGCGGTGCTGCAGGACTCGACGGCCGTCGTCATCGGCGCCATGCTCGTCGCTCCGCTCATGACCCCGATCCTCGGGCTCGCGGGGGCCCTGGTGAACGGGTGGGGGCGCCGGGCCTTCCAGTCGGCGACCATGGTGGTCTCGGGCGCCGTCGCCTCCATCGTGCTCGCGTACGGCATCACGGCCTGGGCGCCCGTGGCGATCTCCTACGCCGTCAACTCGCAGGTCGTCTCGCGGGTCTCGCCGAACACCGTGGACATGATGATCGCGCTCGCCGCCGGCGCCGCCGGTGCCTTCGCCACCGTCAACGCCCGCGTCGCGAGCGGCATCGCGGGAGTGGCGATCGCCGTCGCCCTCGTTCCCCCGCTCGCGGTGGTGGGTGTCAGCCTCAACGGCGCGCGATACGCGGATGCCGCGGGTGCGGCGCTGCTGTTCCTCACCAACTTCGTGGCGATCGTGCTCGCTGCCGCCGTCGTGTTCGTCCTCACCGGCTTCGCCAGGCCGTTCGCGCTCCGGCATCGGCCGCGGCAGATCCTCCAGACGGTCGCCCCGTTCGTCGTGCTCGCCGGGATCGTGATGCTCCCGCTCATGCTCACCTCCGAGGGCCTGCTGCTGAACCAGACGCGCGAACGCGACGTGCAGGGCGCCGTCGAGGACTGGCTCGGCCCGGACAGCGAGTTCGAGATCACGGATGTCTCGGTCGAGACCGGCACCGTCGGCGTCACCATCACCGGCGACGGCGACGCACCGGAGGCGGCCGACCTGCGCGATGCCCTCCAGGACGGGTTCGAGAACCCGATCGGCCTGGAGCTCACCGTCATCCCGGTCGACGTCACCGTGGTGCCCGCCCCGAACGGCTGACGCCCCGGTCCGGCTGCGGGACCGGGCGCCCGCGTCAGGCGCGCGCGGCGGCCGTCTCCGACGGGAGCCGCCCGTACCGGCCTCGATACGCAGCGGCGAACCGGGAGAGGTGCACGAAGCCCCAGCGCCGCGCGATGGTGCTGACCCCCTCGCCCGGTGCCGCGAAGCTGAGCTCGTCATGCACGCCCTCGAGCCGGATCCCCCGGAGGTGCTCGGACGGCGTGACGCCGAGTTCCGCGCGGAACGCGGCGTGCAGCCCGCGCGCCGAGATGTGCACGGCGTCGGCGACGTGCTGCACGGTGATCGGGTCGGCGGCGTGGGCCTGCATGTACTCGACCGCGGCCCGCACCACGGCCGACCGCGCGCCCACGGCGACCTCGCCGCGCATCGGGTCGAGCCAGACGACCTGGAAGGCGTGCAGGTACGCGACCGCGAGCCGGTGGAAGGCCGCCTGCTCGACGACGGGCTCGTCGAACGCCTCGGGCGACGCCGTCATCGCGGTCCGGACCCGGTGCACCGTCTGCTCCCAGTGGCGACCGAGCGCGGGACTGCGCGGCTCGAGGCCCGAGAACGCCAGCGGGAACCCTGGGTCACCGGAGATCGTCCGGGCGATCGCTTCGACCCCGGGCCGAGCGAGCATGACCGCCCGGGCGGCCACGGCCTGCCAGCGCGCGGCCATCGCATCGGGCGTCTGCAGGTACGGCCTGGAGGTGTCGACGTCGTGTCGTCCGTGGCGGAGTTCGAACCCGCGACCGCGGGCCGAGATCACCACGATGTCGTCGGAGCCGGCGACGGTGGCCGCCGGCGCCGAGAAGGCGTACTCGATCACCGAGAACGACGCGGCGACGTCGAACCGCAGCTGCACGCGAAAGTCGGCGGGGTCGACCCGTCCGAACTCGAGCCGTGGAACCATGGGCTCGAACGCGCGGCGCGCCGCTTCTGGGTCGGTGGTGTGTATCGCGGACCGGGTGAGTCCGACCATGGGGATCCTGACCCCCGGCAGGTGAGTGGGGGGGGTCCCGCCGGGTGCCGCAAGTGTATGCGCCGAAGCAGCGAAGTCGATAGATGGTCGAGATCGAGACCGACCCGCCGCGGGACCCTCGTCCCTTGCGATCACGACGACCGACCCGATTGGCTGAGGAACGCCGTCCCGCATGGGCGCGGGGGAATGGAGGCCGAGATGAGCCGGGCCGAGACCAGCACCGACACCGAATGGAAGCCGCCGTGGTACCTCAGGGTGCTGCAGGTCGGGGTGTGGATCCTCTACATCTGGGTGCTGATCGGGGTGATCGCGCTCCTGCTCCGCGTCTTCCTGCTCCTGTTCGCGGCGAATCCCGACGCCGGCTTCGCCGCATTCGTCTACCGGGTCTCGGACGCGTACCTGCACCCGTTCCGCGACATCTTCCCCACGCGCGACCTGGGCGACGGCGGGTACCTCGACATCTCGGCGATCTTCGCGATCATCGTGTACGCCCTCATCGCGGGCGGCGTCGGGGCCGCGGTCGCCGCGATCGGTCGCCGGATCGAGCGCGCGGAGCGCCGCCACCGGCAGGAGATGGACCGGCTGATGACGGCACGCGCGCAGGGCGTCGGCACGACGCCGTCGTCGGGGGCGCAGGCGATCGTCGGCGGGTACATCCCGGCCCAGCGGGCGCCCGGCTACGTGCCGGCGCAGCCGCCGCCCGGGTACCCGGGCGCTCCGACGAGTTCCCCGCCGGAGCCCGGCGCGGCGCCGGGACAGGGCGGATACCCGCCGCCCGGGGAGCCGACCGCCCCGCGCTGATCGCGGGCTAGAGCTCGACGACCGTCATGCCCGACCCCGCGCCGCCGGCCCGGCTCATCGCGTCGATGGCGTCGGGCACCTCGTCGAGCGCGATCCTCCGCCCCACGAGCTCGATGGGCCGGAACGCCTGCGAGGCGACGGCACCGAGCATGTCGGGGTACTCGTGGGCCGCCATCCCGTGGCTTCCCAGGATCTCGAGCTCGCCGTCGATCACGGCGTCCATCGGCATCGGCGCCGTCGCGCTCTCGGCCACCATGAGGCCGATCTGCACGTGCCGGCCCCGCTTGCGGAGGCTCCGCACGGACGCGAACGAGGTCTCGGGGCTGCCGAACGCGTCGACCGAGAGGTCCACGCCCCCGCCGCTCGCCTCGCGAACCCGGTCGGCCGCGCCCTCGCCACCGCGGATGGGCGTCGCTCCGAGCGAGGCCGCTGCGGCGAGGGCCGCATCCGAGACGTCCACGCCGAAGACGCGCACGCCGGCCGCCACCGCGATCATGATCGCGGAGAGGCCGACCCCGCCGCATCCGTGCACCGCGACCTGCTCGCCCGGGTGCAGCCGGCCGCGGCTGATGATCGCCCGGTAGGCGGTCGCGAAGCGGCATCCGAGCGAGGCCGCCTCGACGAACCCGAGCGAATCCGGCAGGCGGATGAGGTTCAGCTCGGCCTCGTCGACGACGACGTACTCGGCGAACGAGCCCCAGTGGGTGAACCCCGGCTGGCGCTGCGCGTCGCACACCTGCTCGTTGCCCGAGCGGCACTCGTCGCAACGGCCGCAGGCGCAGATGAACGGTGCGGTGACCCGGTCGCCGACCGACCACCCGGCGTCGTCCGCGACCTCGCTGCCGAGCTCGGCGATCTCGCCCGCGAACTCGTGCCCGGGAACGTGGGGCAGCGCCACGCCGTCGTCGTGCCCCATCCACGCGTGCCAGTCGCTCCGGCACAGGCCCGTCGCCCGCACGCGCACGACGGCGCCCCGGGGCGGGCAGTCGGGGCGGTCGACGTCGACGACCTCCGGTCGGTCGCCGAATCCGCGGTACATCACGGCGCGCACGGGTCCTCCTCTGGGTTGGGACGGCCGCAGGCCGGGGACACCGTGCGCCGGGTCGCGCCCCCCTCGGCGATGACGTGAACGGATGCCGCGGCGAAGCGACCCACGGAATCCTATCGGGCGTCGTCCCGCCGGTTGATACGCGAGCCGGCCTCAGCCGGCGAGGCCCGACGTGACGAGGAACTCCTCCACCGCCGCCGCGATGTCGTCGTGGACCGCCTGCCGGTCGACCGTCGCGACGCCGTCGCCCGGCTGCGGGCCGTAGTCGCCGAACGACGCGTGGTTCGCGCCCTCGAGGAGGACGGAGACGGCGTCCGGCGGGAGCAGGTCGTCGGCGGCGGCGACGGTGTCCGGCGTGCTCAGGCCGTCGAACTCGCCGATGAGCGAGAGCACCGCGAGGTCGGTCCCTGAGACGTCGTCGGCGCAGTAGCTGCCGAACATGACCATGCCGACCACCTCGGGGCCGTCCGAGCCGTCCTGCGCCGCGGCGAGCTGGCAGGCCCGCACGCCGCCGAGGGAGTGCCCGCCGACGAGCCATCGGTCCACGTCGGGTGCCGCGTCGGTGAACGCCTCGAGCGGCCGCGTGTCGAAGAAGGCGAGGTTCAGGGTCGGGTGCGTGATGACGACGGTCGTCCCGGTCGCCGCCACGATGCCGCTGAGCTTGTAGAGGTACGCGCTCGGTTCGACCTTCGCGCCGGGGATGAAGACGAGCCCGAGGTCGTTCCCGCTCCCGGTCGGCTCGATGAGGAACCCCTCGTCGGTGCGGGTGATCTCAACGTCGTCGGACCGCCACGCGTCGAGCGAGGCCTCGCGATCGCCGGGGAAGAGGGTGTTCGCCCAGACGAGGAACACGACGACCAGGAGGGCGAGCGCGAGCACCGCGCCCAGCGCGATGCCGCCTGCGCGGCGCATCAGAGGTCGGATCCGGCGACGCCGAAGGTGTCGCAGACGCTCACGCCGGAGTCGTACCCGGCGGCGAACCAGCGCTGGCGCTGCTCGCTCGTGCCGTGCGAGAACGTGTGCGGCGTGACCTGGCCCTGGGTCGCCTCCTGGATGCGGTCGTCGCCGACGGCGGCGGCCGCGTCGATGGCCTGCCGGTACTCGTCCGGCGTGATCGGCTGGAGGAACGGGTCCCCGTCGGGGTCCTCGGTGGACGAGGCGGCGCCGGCCCAGGCGCCCGCGAAGCAGTCGGCCTGCAGTTCGACGCGGACCGCGTTCGAATCCGGCCCGGTCTCGCCGTCGCGCGTGGCGTCGAGCACGCCGCCGATGTTCTGGATGTGGTGGCCCCACTCATGCGCCACGACGTACATCTCGGCGAGCGGCCCGCCCTGCGCGCCGAACCGCTGCTCGAGCTGGTCGTAGAACGCCGTGTCGATGTAGATGGTCTGGTCGGGCGGGCAGTAGAAGGGCCCGGTGGCCGAGGAGGCGTTGCCGCACCCGGTCGCGACGGCCTGGTCGAAGAGCACGAACCCCTGCGGCCCCACGTAGTCCAGCCCGATCGTCGGAGCCGCCTCGGTCCAGTACGCCTCGAGCGACGCCGACGCGCCCTTCATGCGGCAGTCGATCCGCTCGTTCGCGTCCTGGCCGGTCTGGCACTGCTCGAGGGAGGAGTCCTCCGCCAGGGGCTGCCCGCCACCGCCGAGCATGCCCCCGAGGTCGACCCCGAGGAACTGCCCGATCAGGACGATCGCGAGCACCGCCAGCCCGCCGCCGCCGCCGATCGCGATTCCGGCGGTGCGGCCGCGCCGCGAGGTCTTGCCGCCGCTGATGTCGGCGTCGCGATTGAACGTCATGGGATGACGTTATCGGGCGTCGCCGCCCTGGGCATCCGCCTTCCGTTCGGTCTCCTCGGCCAGTACGCTCATCGGTTCGGACCCGTCGGCGTCCGGCTCGTCGGTCTCGTCGGGTTCGGCGTCGGGATCCGATCCGGTGTCGGGGTCGGCGTCGAACTCGCCCTCGGCCTCCGGCTCGGGGTCAGGTTCGGCCTCGGTGTCCGGCTCGACATCGGGGTCGGTGTCCGGTGCGGCATCCGCGTCGTCCCCGGCCCGGCCGCCGTCAGGGTCATCGCCGTCGTGGTCGCCGTCGCCGGCGTCGTCCCGGTCGGCCGGCTCCTCGCCGTCGTCGCCGCCCACATCGTCGCTCGCGTCGCCCGCGACGCCCGCCTCGGCGGTCTCGTCCGCGTCCTCGGCCCCGTCCAGCCCGTCGTCCGCGTCGTCGTCGTCCTCCTCGAGCTCATCGGCGAGGTCGTCCTCGTCCTGCGCGGCGTCGTCGAGTTCGTCGTCCTCGTCCTCCTCGAGCTCGTCGTCGGAGCGGGCGGCCGTCGCAGCGACCCCGTCGACGCGGGCGAACCGGTCGGTCGCGCCGATGAGCGCGTCGAGGATCCCCGGCTCGTCGAACGCGTGCCCAGCGTCGTCGATGATCCGCAGCTCGGCCTCCGGCCAGGCGCGGTGCAGGTCCCATGCCGTCATCGTCGGCGTGCAGACGTCGTAGCGGCCCTGCACGATCACGGCCGGGATGTGCCGGAGGCGGTGCGCATCGCGGATGAGCTGACCCTCCTCCCACCATCCGCCGTGCCGGAAGTAGTGGTTCTCGATCCGCGCGAAGGCCGTCGCGTACTCCGGCGAGGTGAAGCGGGCGATCGTCTCGGCCTGCGGCAGCAGCGTGATCGTCGAGGACTCCCAACGCGACCAGGCGATCGCCGCCGGCTGGTGCACGGCCGGGTCCGGATCGGAGAGCAGGCGGTGGTACGCCTCGATCAGGTGCACCCGGTCGCCGATGGGCACGGGCGCCAGGAAGTCCTCCCAGAGGTCGGGGAAGATCGCCGATGCGCCGCCCTCGTAGAACCAGTCGAGCTCCTGCCGCCGGAGCGTGAAGATGCCGCGGAGCACGATCTCGGTGACCCGCTCCGGATGGGTCTGCGCGTACGCGAGCGCGAGGGCGCTCCCCCACGACCCGCCGAACACCTGCCAGCGTTCGATGCCGAGGTGGGCGCGCAGTCGCTCGATGTCGGCGACGAGGTGCCAGGTCGTGTTCGCGGCGAGGTCCGCCGCCGGTTCGGACGCGTGCGGGATGGAGAGGCCGCAGCCGCGCTGGTCGAACAGCACGATGCGGTACCTCGACGGGTCGAACAGCCGCCGGTGCGCCGGACTGGTCGCACCACCGGGCCCGCCGTGCAGGAACACCACGGGCTTGCCGTCGCGCGCGCCGGACACCTCCCAGTAGATGTGCTGGCCGTCCCCCACGTCGAGCATCCCCGTCTCGAGCGGTTCGATCTCCGGATACAGTTCCCGCATCGGATCCCCCTTGTCCGGAAACGCTAGCCGACGAGCGGATGCCGCGCTCGCGGCACGCCGCCCCCGACACCCCGTCCGGCGCGCGGCGCCCTCCCAGCCGGGCATCGTAGCGTGCGCATATGCGACCCGAGCGAGCCGCCGTCCGTCCCGGCCAGGAATCGGTCTGGGACTACCCGCGCCCGCCGGCCATCGAGGCCGTCGACGCCCCCGTCTCGATCGCGTTCGGCGGGGTCCGGATCGTCGACACCCGCGACGTCGTCCGGGTGCTCGAGACGAGCCATCCGCCGGTCTACTACCTGCCCGTGGACGCGTTCGCCCCGGGCTCGCTCGTCCCGGCCTCCGGAGCGTCGTTCTGCGAGTACAAGGGCGCCGCGCGCTACTTCGACGTGGTCGGGGGCGGGCGCACCGCGCCGCGCGCGGCGTGGAACTACCCGAACCCGTCCCCGGGCTACGAGGCGCTGCGCGATCGCGTCGCCGTGTACGCCGGGCCGATGGACGCGTGCACGTTCGACGGCGAGGCCGTCGTGCCGCAGCCCGGCGGCTTCTACGGCGGCTGGATCACCTCGGGCGTCGCCGGCCCGTTCAAGGGCGGGCCGGGCAGCATGGGCTGGTGAGCCCGACCGTGCCGCGTGATGCGACCGCGGCGTAGGCTCGGCGTCATGAGCCGCAGTCCGGTCACCGTCACGATCACCGGCGCCGGGGGGCAGATCGGCTACGCGCTGCTGTTCCGCATCGCCTCCGGGGCCATGCTCGGTCCCGACACCCACGTGCGCCTGAACCTGCTCGAGATCCCGCAGGGGCTCGGCGCCGCGGAGGGCGCCGCGCTGGAGCTGATGGACTCCGCCTTCCCGCTGCTGACGCACGTCGAGGTCACCTCCGACCCGGCCGTGGCCTTCGACGGGGCGAACCTGGCGCTCCTCGTCGGCGCCCGTCCCCGCACGGCGGGCATGGAACGCGGCGACCTCCTCGAGGCGAACGGCGGGATCTTCGGCCCGCAGGGGCGTGCGATCAACGACCATGCCGACGACGACGTGCGCGTCGTGGTCGTGGGCAACCCCGCGAACACGAATGCGCTGATCGCCGCGTCGAACGCGCCCGACGTGCCGAAGGAGCGCTTCACCGCCCTCACCCGGCTCGACCACAACCGGGCGCTCGGCCAGCTCGCCGAAGCGGTCGCCACGCCGGTGGGCCGCATCCGCGGCGTCACCATCTGGGGCAACCACTCCGCCACGCAGTTCCCCGACGTCGCGCATGCGACCGCCGACGGCGATCCCGTCCCGGCCCTGCTCGCAGCGCGGCTCGGCGGGGCCGACGCGGCGCAGGAGTGGATCGCGGAGCAGTTCATCCCGCGCGTCGCCAAGCGCGGTGCGGAGATCATCGAGGTGCGCGGGTCCTCGTCCGTGGCCTCGGCGGCGTCCGCGACCATCGACCACGTGCACGACTGGGTGCTCGGCACCGGCGATCGCGGTCGGACGAGCGCGGCGCTGTGGTCGACCGGCGAGTACGGGGTGGCCGAGGGCGTGATCTCGTCGTTCCCCGTCGTCGCCGAGGGCGGCGCGTGGCGCGTGGTCGACGGCCTCGACCTCGACGGGTTCGCCCGCGCGCGCATCGACCGGTCGGTCGCGGAACTCGTCGACGAACGCGAGGCGGTGCGCAGCCTCGGGCTGATCTGACCGGCGGATGCCACGCGCCCGCCCCTACGCTGGGGGCATGGCCGCACGCGAACCGCTCCCGCCCGCCCGTCGTCGACAGATCGTCGCCGGTCTCGTCGTGGGGCTGCTCGTCGGGGTCGTGGTGAGCCTCTGGACCGGATTCTGGCTGTGGCTCGCCGCGGGGCTCGCCGTCGGGCTCGCGGCCGGCGCGCTGATGAAGCCGCCGGGCGACGACCAGGGGCGCGGGCCCGCGCGCCGCTGACCGCCGGCCGAACGGACCACGACGGGCCGGGCGCTGCGCGCCCGGCCCGTCCCATGCCGTCCGGCTACCGCTTGGACTTCTTCTCGGTCGACTTCTCGGGGACCGGCAGCGTGCCCGCCTCGCGCTGCGCGGCGTAGTAGGCGCGCGCCTCGTCCTGGCGGGCCTGCTCGGCACCCGAGGCGATCGAGGCGCGCAGGTGCTCCGGCGCGAAGCCGAACGCGTCGACGAGGTCGAGAGCGTAGGGGCGCAGCCGCTCGACGAGCCGGTCGATGTAGGCGCCCACGGCCTGCGCGCGCTGCGGCGAGAGACGGCCCTGGATGAGGTACCACTCGAGGTGCTTCTCGACGAGCCCGAGCCCGAACAGGTCGCGCACCCAGGTGAGCACCTGCTTCGTGCCCGGGTCGGTCGTCTGCGCGAGCCCGCGGGTGAACGCCTCCCACTGGAGCAGCTCGGCGTGGGCGCGTGCGGCCTCGATGAGCTCGTTCTGGTTGCGGTTGAACAGCGCTGCGGCGTCGGCCTTCGAGAGCTTGCGCATGTCGCGCAGGCGGCCCGCGATCTCGGCGATCATGACCTCGACGCGGTCGGTGAGCAGCTCGCGCTGCGACTCCTCGTCGCGCAGCTCGTGCACCGAGCGCGCCGTCGAGCCGAAGTCGGCGACCGTCTGCGCGAGCCGGCGGAGGCCGAACCCGTGGTAGGCGCGATCCGCCGCCTGGGCGACGACGTAGCGGGCCATCGCGCCGGCGTCGGCCTTGGCGAACTGCTTGGAGTAGTCGGTCAGCAGGCGCTTGGCGACCAGCTGGAGGAGGACGTTGTTGTCGCCCTCGAAGGTCGCGTAGATGTCGAGGTCCTGCCGGAGCCCGACGATCCGGTTCTCCGCCAGGAAGCCCGCGCCGCCGCAGGCCTCACGGGCCTCCTGCAGGGTCTCGAGCGCGTGCCAGGTCGACAGGGGCTTCAGGGCCGCGGCGATCGTCTCGAGGTCCTGCCGGTCGTCGTCCGTGTCGGCCGCACCGGAGAACACCGCGTCGAACTTCACGAGGAACTCGTCGTGCGCGAAGACCTGGGCGTAGGTCGTCGCGAGCTTCGGGAGGAGGCGGCGCTGGTGGCGCTGGTAGTCGAGCAGCACCTGCTCCTCGGTATCGCTGCCCGCGTTGAACTGGCGGCGCTGCGTGCCGTAGGTGATGGCGATCGCGAGCCCCATCGCGCTGGCGGTGGTCGCCGCACCGTCGAGCGAGACGCGGCCCTGCACGAGCGTGCCGAGCATCGTGAAGAAGCGGCGGCCGGGGCTCGCGATGGGGCTCGTGTACGTGCCGGCGGCGTCGACGTCGCCGTAGCGGTTCAGCAGGTTCTCGCGCGGGACGCGAACCTCGGTGAAGTGCAGGCGGCCGTTGTCGATGCCGTTGAGGCCGCCCTTGAGGCCGTCGTCCTCGCCGCCGATGCCCGGGAGGAACTCGCCGTGCTCGTCGCGGATGGGCACGTAGAACGCGTGCACGCCGTGGTTGACGCCCTTGGTGATGAGCTGGGCGAAGACGACCGCGGCGATGCCGTGCAGTGCGGCGTTGCCGAGGTAGTCCTTCCACGCGCCGCGGAACGGCGTGTGGAGCACGAACTCCTCGGTCTCCGGGTCGTACGTGGCGGTGGTCCCGATCGCGGCGACGTCCGAGCCGTGGCCGGTCTCGGTCATCGCGAACGCGCCGGGCACCTCGAGGTTCATGATGCCGGGGAGGTACTTCTCGTGGTGCGTCTTCGTGCCCAGGTGCAGGACGGCCGCGCCGAAGAGGCCCCACTGCACGCCCGACTTGATCTGCAGGCTGGGGTCGGCGAGCACGAGCTCCTCGAATGCGGCGATGTTGCCGCCGTGGTCCTCCTCGCCGCCGAGCTCCTTCGGGAACGCCTTGTGCACGGCGCCCGACTCGACGAGCAGCTTGAGCTGGCCGAGGACGCGCTCGCGGTGCTCGGCCATGCCCTGCCCGTCGATGCGCTGGAATTCGGGCCGCGCGGCGCGCTCGCGCGCCGCCAGACGGGTGTCGGCCCAGGTGCCGAGCAACTGCCGCCCGAGGGCGGCGACGTCCACCACGGGGGCGGCGTTCGCGTCGATCGGGGTGTTCGCCGGAGTCGCTGCGGCCGCGCCGTCGCGGGTGCGGGGGCGCTCGGCGTCGGGCGCAGGAGTGGCGTCGGTTCGTGATGCCGTGTCGACCATCGTCGGTTCGTCCTTCGTACGCGGATCAGGGCTGCTGCCACGGTACGACCGGCTCCGGCACGGCCGAAGAAGTGCGTCAGCGGCCTACAAACCGCGCTCCGACCCATCCGACGGCGACTGTGGAAGCCTACAAATGCGTTGGGCCGAGACCTTGGATGATCGACAAGCGGGAGGGCGCGGCCGGTGCCGCCACGAGCCTCAGCTGACGTCGGGCTGGCCGGGAGCGAGTCCCCGGAAGTACCGCGTCGACTCCTTGGACCACAGGATCATCAGGATCGCGAGGGCGATCAGCGCGCTCACGATCTCGTTCGGCACGGTGTCGGGGTTCGCGACCGCTGCGGCCGCCGACGCGACGATCGAGACGGCCTCGATCACGGTGACCGCGATACGGGCGACGGCGTTGCCGCGCATGAGCCCGATGGCCACCACGGCCGCGATCACGCCGAGCACGAGCGAGACCGATCCCATGATGGTCCACGTGCCACGGTCACCCGATTCGGCGCCGGCCGCCGCGAGCAGCAGCACGACCCCGGCCACGAGGTCGAGCGCGGCGTTCACCCACACGAGCGCGGCCACCACCGTGACCGCCGCAGGGCGACGTGCGCGCCCGATCCGTTCCTCCGACATGCGTCGCCCCTTTCGATCCGTTCAGGCCCGGGTCGGCCCTCAGCGCGTGAAGAACGCGCTCGACTTCGGCGTCCAGAGCAGGATCAGCACCACGACCGAGACGGCGACGCCGATCCACTCGCCCACCGGGAAACCGAGGTAGGCGACCGCGAGGAACAACGACCCGATCAGCGAGAGCACCTGCAGGACGGTGACGACCAGTCGCGCCACCTGGCTGCCGCGGAGCAGTCCTCCCGCGAGGACCGCGGTGATCAGGCCGACCACGATCGAGCCGATCGCCGCGGCGATGAGCTGGCCCGTTCCGCCGAACCCGTCGACGACGTCCTGCACGGGCAGCAGGAACAGGAGGATGATGCCGGAGACCATGTCGAGCGCTCCGGCGATGAACGCCAGGACGGCGATGATCGTGACGGTGACCGGCCTGCTTCCCTGGACATCGGACATCTGCGCCTCCGGATCCCGGCCGCGCCGTCGGCGGCCTCAGCGCCGATGCTAGCGATCCGGCCGTGCGGCGCTCGGGGACATTCGGCCCGTGTCGCGATCCCGTCGGCCCCGGACCGCCTCGGCGCGCGTCAGGCCGCGTGCTCCGCGACCACCCGCACCAGCGCCTCGCCGTACGCGTCGAGCTTCTTCGCGCCGATCCCCGAGATGCCGTCGAGCTCGCCCACGGTGGCCGGCCGTCGCACCGCCACGGCACGGAGGGTCGCATCGCCGAAGACGATGTACGCCGGCACGCCCTGCTCGCGCGCCTCGCCCGCTCGCCAGGCGCGCAGCGCCTCGAAGAGCTCGGCGTCGCGAGGCTCGAGGTCGGCGGCCGCCGGCGCGGCCGCCCGAGCGGACCGCGCCCGGACCGGGCGCTCCGGCTCGGTGCGGAAGGCGACGGTGCGGTCCCCGCCGAGGACGGCGGACGACGCGTCGGTCAGCGCGAGCACGCCGTACTCGCCGACGGACTGCAGCAGGCCCTGCGCGAGCAGCTGCCGCACCGCCCCTCGCCACTGCGCCTCCGAGAGGTCGTCGCCGATCCCCCATGTCGCGAGCGCGTCGTGGCCGTACTGCTCGACGCGCGCCGTCCGCTTGCCCCGGAGGATGTCGACGAGGTGCCCGGCGCCGAAGCGCTGCCCGCGCTCGCGCTGCAGGCGGACGATCGTCGACATGAGCTTCTGCGCGGCGACCGTGCCGTCCCACGACGCGGGCGGCTCGAGGCACGTGTCGCAGTTGCCGCACGGCGCGCTCGGCTCGCCGAAGTACGCGAGCAGGTTCTGGCGGCGGCAGGAGACCGTCTCGCACAGCGCGAGCATCGCCTCGAGGTGCGCCGCGAGCCGTCGACGATGCGCGAGGTCGCCGGGGCTCTGGTCGATCATGCGGCGCTGCTGCACGACGTCCTGCAGGCCGTAGGCGAGCCACGCGGTCGAGGGCAGCCCGTCGCGGCCGGCGCGGCCCGTCTCCTGGTAGTAGCCCTCGACCGACTTCGGCAGGTCGACGTGCGCGACGAACCGCACGTCGGGCTTGTCGATGCCCATGCCGAACGCGATGGTGGCCACCACCACGACGCCCTCCTCACGGAGGAAGCGCTCCTGCGTGCGGCGGCGGGTCTCGGCGTCGAGTCCCGCGTGATACGGCATCGCGTCGACGCCGTTCGCCGCGAGGAAGCCGGCCAGCTTCTCGGTGCTCGCGCGGGACAGCGCGTACACGATGCCCGCGACCGGGTCGCCGTTCGCGTCGCGCCCCTCGGTCCGGACGAAGTCGAGCAGCTGACGGCGCACGTCGAGCTTCGGCGCGATGCGGTACTGGATGTTCGGCCGGTCGAAGCTCGAGACGAAGTGCCGCGCGTCGCCGAGCGAGAGCCGATCGGTGATCTCGCGATGCGTGGCCTCGGTCGCGGTCGCCGTGAGCGCGATGCGCGGCACGTCGGGCCAGCGCTCGGCGAGCTCGGCGAGCGCGAGGTAGTCGGGCCGGAAGTCGTGGCCCCACTGGGCCACGCAGTGCGCCTCGTCGATCGCGAACAGCGCGATCGTGCCGCGCTCGAGGAACCGCTTGGTCTGCTCGGAGCCGAGCCGCTCCGGAGCGACGTACAGCAGGTCGAGCTCGCCCGCGAGGTACGCCCGCTCGACCGCGGCCCGCTCGGCGGCGGTCTGCGAGGAGTTCAGGTACCCCGCGCGCACGCCGTTCCGCACGAGCGCGTCGACCTGGTCGTGCATCAGGGCGATGAGCGGCGAGACGACGACACCCGTGCCCTCGCGCAGGAGCGCGGGGATCTGGTAGCAGAGGCTCTTGCCGCCACCGGTGGGCATGAGCACGACGGCATCGCCACCGTGCGCCACGTGGTCGATGACCTCGCCCTGCTCGCCGCGGAACGCGTCGTACCCGTAGACCTCGCGCAGCGCCTCCGCGGCGGTGCGGAAGCTCGGCCGGGCCGCGGCAGGCGCGGGGGCCGCGGATCCGCGCGATGCGGCGGGGCCGGTGACCGCGGGGTCATCCGGCGCGGGGGGCGCCCAGTCGTCCTCCGGCGGCTCCAGCTGCTCGGGATCCCACGGCACGTCCTCCTCCCAGGGGGGAAGGACGCCGGGCTCCGCGTCATCGCTCCAGGTCACCCGACGACCCTACCCGCGCGCAGGGACACGGGTGCCCGTGCCGGCGTGCGAACGGCGCCCTCCGAGCTGTGGAGGACGGCCGGGACGGCGGTGCGAGTGTCCTGTGAACCCGCGGCCCGCGGCATCCGCCCGGTCTAGTCTCGCGGGCATGACCCAGATCGACGGCACCCGCGCCCTCGTGGTCGGCGCCACCGGGGCGCTCGGCACGCTCATCGCCGAGCGGCTCGCGGAGCGCGGCGCCCGGCTCGCGCTGCAGGGGCGGGACGCGTCCCGCCTGGCGGAGTCGCCGGGGGCCGTCGAGACGATCGCGATCGACCTCACCGACGAGACGGCACCCGAGGAGATCGTCGAGCGGGCGCGCGAGGCGCTCGGCGGACTCGACCTGATCGTGCTCGCCGCGGGCGTCGTCGGCTTCGACACCGCCGAGGAGACCGGGCCGCAGGATCTCGAGACGTTGTTCACCGTGAACGCCCTCGCGCCGATGCGCATCATCTCGGCGAGCGTGCCGGCGCTGCGCGGCTCGGCCGCCGACGGCCGCGGGCCGGTGGTGCTCGCCCTCACGGGCATCGTCGCCGAGCTTCCGACCGCGGGCCTGGCGAGCTACTCGGCCTCGAAGGCCGCCCTGGCCGCGTACCTCACCGCCGCCGGGCGCGAGCTGCGTCGCACCGGCATCCGACTGCTCGACGCGCATCCCGGGCACATCGAGACCGGACTCGCCGACCGGCCGCTCTTCGGCGTCGCCCCCCGGTTCCCGCAGGGTCACGACCCCGCCGCGGTCGCCGACCGCCTGGTCCGCGCGATCGAGGACGACGAGACGTCGCTGCCTCCTGCCGCGTTCAGCGGCACCTGAACCACGATTGCGGGCACGGGCGCCGCTGCGCCCGCGCCCGCCGTCGGATCCGCGCGCCCGTCAGGCCCGGTCGGCGCCGTCCGTCCCGTTCGGGTCGGCTGCGGGCCCGTCCGGGTCGGACGGCCGGCCGGCGGCCGGTGCTCCGCCGTCGGGCGACGCGCCCGTGGGCGGCACCTCCCCGGCGTCCGGGGTCGGCGCCGGGCGCCGGACCAGCAGGAACGCGACGGCGGCCACCGCGAGGACGACGACGAGTCCGCCCCCGATCCACAGGAGGTCTCCCGCCAGGGCGGTCGACCCGCCGTCGGCGGACGCCGCGGCATCCGAGTCGTCCGACGCCTCGCCGGACCCCGTCGTGGCGCAGGCCGGCTCGTCGGTGCCCTCGGCGGTCGGCTGGCCGTCGGCCGGCTCCCAGTCGAAGGCGAAGTCGCCCGAGATCGGGTGGCCGTCGGCGGAGACGACCCGCCACACCACGGTGTACTCCCCGGCCGGGCCGAGCTGGGCCGGGACGCTCGCGACGGCGCCCGAGATGCTCGCGCAGTCGGTCGCGTAGTGACGCCCGTCGGGCCCGACGACGTCTATCGCGCCGGCGCCCTCGGCGACCAGGAGCGCGTCGTTCGTCTCGAGCCACACCGTGCCGGGCTGCTCCGTGACGGCCTCCTCGCCGTCGGGCGACACCGCGACGACGGTGTTGTGGGCGAACGCGGGCAGCGCCGGGCCCGCCACCGCGGCCGCGACGGCGAGCGCCGCCCCGGCCGCGGCGAGCGGCAGCCTCCGTGCGGTGGCCATCGCTAGGCCTTCGTCCCGCGACGTGCGGCGACGGCGACCACGAGGCCCGCCGCGCCGACCGCGATGCCGGTGATCCCGAGCACTCGGCCGAGCACGTCGACCGATCCCTGCGTGGACGCGGTGGCCTCCGCCGCCTCGGCGTGCTCGTCGGCGTGCTCGTCGCCGTGCTCGTCGGACTCCTCGGCGGCGCCGTGACCGTGGCCGTCGCCAGTCGACTCCGTCACCTCGATGGCGGGCGCGGGGTGCTCCGGCTCGACGCCGTCGGCGCCGGCCGACTCGTTCCAGTTCGTCGAGCCCTCCTCGCAGGTCTGCAGCACGGGGAACTCGAGGCGCTCGCCCGCGGCGTCCTCGGGCAGGAGCACCTGGACCGAGAACGTCTCGCGGAAGCCGTCGGGCTGGGGCGTGTCGGCCGTGTACACGACCTGGCCGACACGCTCGGCGACGACGTCGCCGTGTGCACCCTCGACGGGCTCGTCGAGGTCGACCATGACCTTCTCGACCTCCCACCCGGTCTTGAGGGTGGGCGTCACCGACAGGATCGACTCGGGGATGTCGATGGTGTACGACGTGGTCGACGAGCCGTCGCAGCCGTGGCCCGAGGCGAACTCGAGCACGGCGTACGAGCCTGCCGCGGTGGCGCTCGGGTTGACGACGACGTGGGCCTGGGCCGCGACGGGCGCGGCGAGGGCGAGCAGGGTGCCGGCGCCGAGGGCGGTCGCGGCGGCGGCAGTGGTACGGGTGAGGGATCGCATCAGGTCTCTTCTTCTCGATGGTGCGCGGACGCGCTGCCGGTTCGTCACGGCAGTGGTTCGGCGCCTCGGCGCGAATGGTTCGGGATCGTGACCGCTCAGGCGGCCGCGAGCCCGACCGGCGGCCCGCGATGCCGCAACGTGGAGAGGAAGACGAGCGAGAGGTCGGGCGGCCCGGTGCGACGGACGGCCGGCAGGCGACGGGTCGCGCGATACGGGACCGGGACGCCGGCGAGCACGGCGACGAGCAGGCGGATGCCGCGGGCGAACGCGTCGCCGAGCGTGGCGAGCGAGTCGAGCGAGCGAGCGAGCACGGCGAGGAACACGACGGTCAGGAGCGCGGCGGCCACGTGCGCCACGGGCATGCCGGCATGGCCGTGGTCGACCGCGACGAACGCGCCGATCGGGATGGTGCCGCCCGCGTGCAGGGCGTGCGGGTCGACGGAGGGCGCGGTCGCACCGAGCGGGGAGCCGACGGCGTACAGCAGGTGCAGGGCGGCCTGCGCGACGAGGGCCGCGGCGGTCGCGCGGCGCGGCGTGGTGCGTCGGCCGACCAGGAGCATGGTGACCGGCGTCGCGAAGGCGAGGGCCAGCACGATCGCGAGCACCCCGGGCGGGCTCCCACCGCCGACCGTGTGGGCGAGGGATGCCGCGAGCACGGCGAACGCGGCGATCGCCGCGCCGCGCATCGCGCGGGCACCCCGGGAAGTCACCCCACCAGCGTACCCGCGCGGTGAGACGGGGAACGGCCCCGGGCGGAGCGCCCGGGGCCGTTGCCGATGGATCGTGCGGCTCAGCCCACGTTCAGCGTGAACGACGTGGTCGTCCCGGTCGAGGGCACGAACACGTCGAACGTCGTCGGCCCGCTCGCACCGGCCGGCACCGTGATCACGACGCTCGCCTGTCCGACCTCGTCGTAGTTCGGCGTGTAGGACGTGTCGATCGGCGCGGAACCGACCTCCACGCCGCCGACGGACACGATCGCGACGTCGGCGTCGACCTCGTCGCGCGTGAAGTCGAGCGAGGAGAGCTCGACCGTGACCGAGGCGCCGGCCGAGACCGACGTGCCGCCCGGCAGGTGCACGCCGACCGCGCGCTGCATCACGTCGGGCGTCGCGGTGCCGAAGGCGTCGAACCAGTCGACCATCGACTCGAGGTCGATCTTGCCGCTGTCGGCCTTGTTCATGCCGTCGTCCAGGGTGAAGAAGTTGTCACCGCCGGAGGCGAGGAACGAGTTGACGCCGACCGAGTAGGTCGCGGCCGGGTCGATCGGCACGCCCGAGAGCCACATCTCGGTGATGTGCGAACCCTGCGCCGCAGCCGGGTCGTAGGTGTAGGTGAACTCCTCGTTGACGCCGAGCTTCAGGAAGGGACGGCTCGCACCGGCGGGCTGCCACTGCTCCTCGAGCACCGCCTTGATCTGCTCACCGGTCAGGTCCATGCTCACCAGGGTGTTCGCGAAGGGCTGCACGTTGGCGGCCTCGCGGTAGGTGACGTCACCGGCATCCAGGTCGGCGCGCAGGCCACCCGGGTTCATGAACGTGATCTGCACGTTCCGCGTGCCGTCGACGTTGAGCGCCCACTCCTGGACGTCGGCCACGAAGTTGCCGAGCACCGACTCGCCGCCGCGGTTCTCCGGGAACGGGATCAGCGACGGGTCGTCGCGGACGGCCCGGCCGAGCGCGCTGCTCGCGTCGCCGAGCACGACGTTGCCGAGTTCGTCGGCCACGGCCGTGGCCTCGGCGACGATCGGCACGAGCGCCGGGTCCGGCTCGTAGTTGTAGAAGCGGTTGCGGTCCGCGTCGGTGTACGACATGTCGTAGATCGTGTTCTTCATCCGCGCGATCTTGCCGCTCTTGACGTTGTACGTGATCTCCATGTTGGAGAACTTCTCGCCGTACTGGCCGCTCGAGATGACGGGGCGACCGTCGATCACGTGGTTGTAGGCGAGGTGCGTGTGACCGGAGACGATCGCGTCGATGTTGTCGTTCGCACCGAGCACGATCTTGCCGAAGCGGGAGTCGGGGTCGGTCGCCGACTCGACGCTGGTGGTCGCCGCACCCTCGTGCACGAGGAGGACCACGATGTCGGCCTCGCCGTTCGCGGCGTCGCCGTCGCTGAGCTGGTCGGCGACGCGGTTCGCCGCGTCGACCGGTGCGCCGACGTCGATGCTCGCGATCCCCGCGGGGCTCACCAGCGAGGGGAGCTCGTCGGTCACGGCGCCGACGAAGCCGATGCGGACGCCGTCGAACTCCTTGACCCAGTACTCCGGCAGCGCGGGGTCGGTGGTGCCCTTGTCGTAGATGTTCGCGCCGAGGTACTCCCAGTCGGCGAGCGGCATCACGCGGTCCGTCAGGTCGGACATGCCCTGGTCGAACTCGTGGTTGCCGACCGCGCTCACGTCGAGGCCCGCCTCGTTGAACGAGATGATCGTGGGCACGTCGTTCTGGATGAACGAGGTGAACGTCGAGGCGCCGATGAGGTCGCCCGCGGCCGCGAAGACGGTGTTCGGGTTGTCGGCCCGCAGCTCGTTGACCGCGGTCGACAGGCGCGCGATGCCGGCGGCGGCGCCGTTCTCCTCGATGCGGCCGTGGAAGTCGTTGACCGTGGCGAGGTTGATCTCGACGAAGGCCTTCGCCTTCGCCTTCGGCGGGAAGCCGTCCGGCGGGATGGCCTGCGCGGATGCCGCACCGCCGAAGGCGAGGGCGGCCGCGGTGACGCCGGCGAGTGCGCCGGCCGCCGCGCGACCGCGCGACCGACGTGGGGACGTGGCGCGCGGGTCCGCGCCGGGGGAACGTTGCTGCATTGCGTGATCTCCTCTGCCTGACGGATGCGGGAGATCGGCCCTGCGCTCCCCCGGCGTCGCACGTGCACGCCCCGGGTTGCAGGCGGACACTGCTCCGCAGCCTAGGATCCGAGCAGCGCGATCGGAAGGGTCTTGACCGATCCGTCACCGCCCGTTCAACGATTCGGCCCGATTTCGCTCGGATGAGCAGGGCTCCGTGCTCATCTGAGCACGCGTCGGTCGGTCGACGTAGGCTGGCGCCCATGCTCACCGCCGCCCTGGCGCTCACCGGCGCGCTCGTGTACGGCGCGGCCGATTTCCTGGGCGGCCTCGCCGCGAAGCGGATGAGCACCCTGCTCGTCACCGCGCTCGCAGCGGTCTCCGGCCTCGTCCTGATGATCGTCGCACTGCCCGTCCTCGGCGGGGCGTGGACCCAGGTCGACGTCGCCTGGGGCGCGGTCTCCGGGGTGATCGGCGCGGTCGCGATCGCCCTGCTGTACGCGTGCCTCGCGATCGGCCCGATGAGCATCCTCTCGCCGCTGACCGCCCTCATGTCGGCCGTGACGCCGATGCTCTGGGGCACGCTGGTCGGCGCGGAGCGGTTCGGGGCACTGGGGGCCTGGGGGCTCGGTGCCGCGCTGGTGGCCGTCGTGCTCGTCGGATTCGTGCCCGAGCGCGGTGCGGTCCGGCCGAGCGCGCGCGGGCTCCTGCTCGCGGTCGGCTCGGGGCTCGCGATCGGCGGGTACTACATCGCGATCTCGCACACCTCGGAGGCCTCGGGCGTCGTGCCCCTCGTCGCGAACCGGGTCGTCTCGGCCGCGCTGCTGTTCGCCGCGTTCGGCGTGGTCGCGCTCGTCGCGGCCCGCAGGCGGATCGTCGCGACGCCGGAGTCGGCGCTCGCCCGGTCCTCGGACGCGGTGACCGACCATGCGACCGCGGGACCCGGCGGACCGATCCGGGTCGGCGGCTCCCCCGTCGTTCCGCCGCCGGCTCAGGGCGCCGGCCCGCGCTCGGACGAGCGCACGCCGCGCGCATCGCCGCGTTCCGGCCTCGTGCTCGCGCTCGCGTGCGGCCTGGTCGACGCGACCGCGAACGTGCTGCTGCTGCTCGCCATCCGCTCGGGCGACCTCGCGGTCGCGGCGGTGCTCGGCGCGATGTACCCGGCGGGCACGATCCTGCTGGCGGCGCTCGTGCTGCGCGAGCGGATCGCCCCGGTGCAGTGGGCCGGACTCGCGCTCGCGCTGGTGGCCGCGGGCATGCTCGCGCTCGCCTGAGCAGCCGTCGCCGGCCGGCTACAGCCGCACGAGTCCCGTGATGCGCACGACCGCGGTGCCCTCCTCGGCGGAGGCGGCGAGGTCGACCTCGCCCCGGATGCGCCAGTCGTGGTGCCCGGCGGGGTCGTCGATCACCTGCTCGACGCGCCAGGTGCCGTTCGCGGCATCCGACTCGTCGATCGTCACGAGCCGCGGCGAGCGCGCGGGCCCGCCCGTCGGGATCTCGTCGTGCTCGTCGTAGTACGCGTCGAGCGCGGCCGGCCAGTCGACGTCGGGGTCGAGCTCGGCGAGCTCCTCGTCGCGCTCGAGCGCGGCGAGCTGCACCCTGCGGAACAGCTCGTTCCGCACGAGCACGGTGAACGCGCGGCGGTTCGTCACGACCGACGGCGGCGCCGGCGGCACGACCGGCGCCTCGTCCTCCGGGAGGTGCGCGCCGGGGTCGACGAGCTCGGCCCACTCGTCGACGAGGCTCGAGTCGACCTGGCGCACCAGCTCGCCGAGCCACTCGATGAGGTCGAGCAGCTCCTCGTCCTTGTGCTCGTCGGGCACGGTCTGCCGGATCGCGCGGAACGCGTCGGAGAGGTAGCGCAGCACGAGCCCCTCGCTGCGCTGCAGCTGGTAGAAGGACACGTACTCGCCGAACGACATGGACCGCTCGAACATGTCGCGCACCACGGCCTTCGGGCTGAGCTCGAAGTCGCGCACCCACGGCTGGCTCGAGGCGAACGTCTCGAACGCGTGCGCGAGCAGCTCGTCGAGCGGCTTCGGCCAGGTCACCTGCTCGAGCAGCTCCATCCGCTCGTCGTACTCGATGCCGTCGGCCTTCATGGCCGCGACCGCCTCGCCGCGCGCCTTGTACTGCTGCTGCGACAGGATCGGGCGCGGGTCGTCGAGCGTCGACTCGATGATCGACACGACGTCGAGGGAGTAGTGCCCGGTGCCCTGCTCGCTGGTCTGCGGGTCGAGCAGCTCGATCGCGGCGAGCGCGAACGGCGAGAGCGGCTGATTCAGCGCGAAGTTCGGCTGCAGGTCGACCATGAGCCGGAGCTCCACACCGAGCGCGGTGCTCGGCGCCTCGAGGATCTCGACGACGTCGGCGTCGCGCAGCGTGCGGAGGATCCCGAGCGCCCGGCGGGCCAACTCGAACTGCCGGGCGCGCGGCTCGTGGTTGTCGAAGACGAGCGAGCGGATGCCGCCGACCGCGTCGCCGCCGCGCCCGATCACGTTGATGAGCATCGCCGCCGAGAGCGTCAGCTGCGGCACGAGCGGCTCCGGCTCGGCGTCGACCAGGCGCTCGAAGGACCCCTCGCCCCAGGTGACGAACCCGGCCTGCGGCTTCTTGCGGACGATCTTCTTCAGCTTCTTCGGGTCGTCGCCCGCCTTGCGGATCGCGGTCTCGTTCTCGATCTCGTGGTCGGGCGCGAGCACGACGACGGTGCCGGCGGTGTCGTAGCCGGCCCGGCCCGCCCGCCCCGCGATCTGGTGGAACTCGCGCGCGCTGAGCTGCCGCATCCGCTGCCCGTCGTACTTCGACAGCGCCGTGATGAGCACCGAGCGGATCGGCACGTTGATGCCGACGCCGAGGGTGTCGGTGCCGCAGATGACGCGGAGCAGGCCACGCTGCGCGAGCGTCTCGACGAGGCGGCGGTAGCGCGGCAGCATGCCGGCATGGTGCACGCCGATGCCCGCCCGGACCAGGCGCGAGAGGATCTTGCCGAACCCGGTCGTGAAGCGGAACCCGCCGATCGCCTCGGCGATCTCGTCGCGCTGCTCGCGCGTGACCACCCGGATCGACGAGAGCGCCTGCGCGCGCTCCATCGCGGCGGCCTGCGAGAAGTGCACGATGTAGACGGGTGCCTGCTTCGTCTCGAGGAGCTCCTCGACGGTCTCCTGGACCGGCGTCTTCGCGTAGGAGAAGTGCAGGGGAACGGGGCGCTCGACGCCCGTGACGCGCGCGGTCTCGCGCCCCGTGCGGCGGGTCAGGTCATCGGCGATGTCGGTGACGTCGCCGAGCGTCGCGGACATGAGCAGGAACTGGGCGTGCGGCAGCGTGATGAGCGGCACCTGCCAGGCCCACCCGCGGTCGGGGTCGCCGTAGTAGTGGAACTCGTCCATGACGACCTGGTCGACCGCCGCATCCGCGCCCTGGCGGAGCGCCAGGTTCGCGAGGATCTCCGCCGTGCAGCAGATGATCGGCGCCTCCGCGTTGACCGAGCTGTCGCCAGTGACCATGCCGACGTTCTGCGCCCCGAAGATCTCGACGAGCTGGAAGAACTTCTCGCTCACGAGCGCCTTGATCGGCGCCGTGTAGTACGTGCGCCCCCACGGCCGGCCCGCGTCCCGGTCGGCGGCGGTCCGGGCGACGGATGCCGCGTGCGCCGCGACCGCGACGAGCGACTTGCCCGTGCCGGTGGGCGTGGAGAGGACCACGTTCGCGCCGGACACCAGCTCGATGACCGCCTCCTCCTGCGCGGGGTAGAGCGCGAACCCGCGATCCGCCGCCCAGTCGACGAAGGCGTCGTACATCGTGTCGGCGTCGTACGGCTTCGGGGCGGCGTCGAGGAGGCTCGGGGTCACCCGTTCGAGTCTGCCCCATCGCGGGCCGGTGCGCTCGCGGGCAGCGCCCGCGGGGCCCGGAGGAAAGGGGGAGCCGGCTCGCGCATCCCGTCGGGTCGGGTTCCAGCGCGGCCGGCTCTCCGGTCGACACCGCGGGGACAGTTCCCCCTGCGTGTCCGCGATGTGCGACCGGGAGAAACGATACGGACTCTCCGCATCGCGTGGATCAGGGAGAGCCCTGAACGCGGGCCGCAGAGGCGGGTCGGGTCAGCCGGCGTCCCCCAGACGCGCGACGATCCGCTCGACGATCACGTCGACGGGCTGCGCGGCATCGAGCGTCATCCCGGTCTCGTCGGCTTCGAGCGGCTCCAGCGTCGCGAGCTGGGAGGCGAGGAGCGCCGGGGGCATGAAATGGCCGACGCGCGCCCGGGCGCGCCCCCGCAGCGCGGCCTGCGAGAGTTCGAGGTGGACGAAGGCGGTGCCCGGCGCGCTCGTGCGGATCCGGTCGCGGTACCAGCGTCGCAGCGCGGAGCACGCCACGACGATCCCGGAATCCGCGCCGCGTACGAGCGTTGCGGCCACCCGGTCCAGCCATGGGGCGCGATCGGCGTCGTCGAGTGGGACACCCGCACGCATCTTCTCGACGTTCGACGCCGGATGCAGGTCGTCACCGTCGACGAAGGGCACTCCGAGCCGCTCGGCGAGCCTGGTCCCGACGGTCGACTTGCCCGAGGCGGAGACCCCCATCACGACGAGGGGACCCGGTGCGCCGATCGGGGTCATCGCGCGTCCGCATCCGGGTTCGCGGACACCGCCGCGCGCACCGTCGGCCGGACGACGTCCCGTGCGTCGCCGCCGACCAGGACCTCCACGACCGCCTCGACCGCGCGGAACACCCCGATCGCGAGCAGCTGCACCAGGAGCACGGGACCGAGCAGGGCCAGCGGGTAGGTCAGCGTGATCACGAGTCGCGCGAGCGCGCCCCACGGCAACGCCGCGAGCGCGGGCGCGAGCGCGAGCAGCAGCCACGCCGGATGCCACTGGATGCCGAGCACGACCGCCGCGACGATCGCGATCACGCCCAGCGCGACCTGGCCGAGCAGGAGCCATCCGCGCCATCCGCCGTACTCGCGCTCGCGATCGGCCGAGACCCACGCCCACATCAGCCGAGCACGCAGGGCGGGCACCCCCTGCTCGCGGAGCGCCCGGTGGAAGACGTCGTCGTCCTCCCGTCGCCGGACGAGGGCCACGGCCGGGTCGTCGAGCGATCGCGCCGCGAGCGACTGCGCATCGTGGAGCACGGCGGGCGCGGACTGCCGCCCGTAGCTCGCGATGAGTCCCCACAGCGGCGTCGGCACCGAGGCGAGGTCGGTCGTGCCGGAGGGCGGCGGAGCCTCGCCCGCCGCGGGGGCGCGGTAGGCCCGGCCGGACGGCACGTCGACGTAGCGCACCGCGGCGCGCAGCTCGAACCGGTAGCCGTCGGCGGGGCGCTGCTCGAGCCGCAGCCCCTCGAGCGGGGCTCCGGCGTCGTCAAGGAAGGGCATTCGGGTCTCCTCGGGTGCGCGTGTGCGCCCATCCTGCCCCGCGCCCACGGCATCGCGCAGGGCGGCGTGCGGCGCGGGGCCGTTCCATCCGCGACGTCGACCGGCTCAGCCGAGCAGCAGCGACACCGCGAGGAGCACCGGCACCGACCCGACGGTCGTCAGGAACACGGTGTCGCGCGCGACGAGCTCGGCCGTCTCGTAGCGCTGCGCGAACACGAACACGTTCTGCGCGGTCGGCAGCGCCGCGAGCACCGTCACCGCGTAGAGCTGCTGACCCGACAGCCCGAACGCGAACGCGCCGACCGCCCACGCCAGAGCGGGCATCGCGAACAGCTTCAGCACCGACGCGACGAGCACGTCGCGCAGCCCGGTGCCCGGCTCGAACATGCGCTGCCCGTGCAGCGACATCCCGTACGCGATGAGCATGAGCGGCACCGCCGCGTGCCCGATGAGCTCGATCGGGTCGAGCACGATGGGCGGCAGCTCGACGCCGGTGACCGACACGAGCACGCCGAGGAGCGAGCCGATGATGATCGGGTTGGTGAACGTCGAGCGCAGAATGGCGCCGGCCGAGGTCCGCCCCTCCACGCTCGCCCCGAGCACCGCGAGCGCCACCGGCGCGAACAGCAGCAGCTGCAGCAGCACCACCGGCGCCGAGAACGCGGCGTCGCCGAGCAGGTAGAGCGCGATGGGGATGCCGATGTTGTTGCCGTTGACGTACCCGGCGGCGAGGGCGGCGATCGTGGCGTGCGCGACGCCGCGCCGCAGCACGGCGAGGGAGACGGTCGCCGAGATCGCCAGCATCGCGATCGCCGCGATCGCCGAGACGGGGAGCAGCGCGGAGAAGAGCTCGCGCACGTCGGCGGTCGCGAGCACCGAGAACAGCAGGAACGGGGCGAGCACGTTGAAGTTCAGCCGCGCGAGGACCGGCCTCGCACCCGGGCCGACCGCACCGGTGCGCGCCGCGACCCAGCCGACGACCACGGCGAGCGCGATCACGGCGAAGCCCGTGAGGATGTCGATCATCCCGACGCCCCCGACCGGGCCACGAGCGGGATGCGTGGTGCGCGCCGGATCTGGCACAGTACCGTGACCCCATGCGCCGATTCCGCTCCGCGATCGCCGTCGCGACGGCCGCCGCGCTCGCCCTCGCCGGGTGCGCCCCCGACGGCGACTGCACGCCCGATGAGTCGGCGCGCACCCTCACCGTCCGGGCCGCGAAGCCCGGGACGGCCGAGGTGCAGTGCTGGTCGGGCTGCGCCGACGGGACGAGGCTGCTCGAGCACGCGGACGACGCGCACTGGACGGTCCCCCTCGCGGACGGCCGGCCCGACACGGTCACGCTCGCGGCGCGCGCCGACGACGGCTCGCTGCGCTTCGCACAGCGGTTCCACCTCGACTGGACGGGCTGCCCGGCCGCGCCGAGGGAGTCGGAGCTCGTGCTCTTCCGCCCGGAGGGCGGGAGCTGAGCCCGTCGAGGTCACCAGCGGTGATGCACGGCGGCGCGGATCTCGCGGTCGTACAGGTCGCGCACGGCGTCGTCGAACGACGCGGGCAGGTCGAGCGAGCCCGCTTCGGCGTTCGCGCGCGCCTGCTCCGGGCTGCGCGCGCCCGGGATCACGGTCGACACGCCCGACCGGCCGGCGACCCACGCGAGCGCGACCTGCGCGGGCGTGGCATCCGGCGCGGCCTCGCGGGCGAGTTCCACGAACTCGGCGGCGGCACGGACCCCCGTCGGGTAGTCCACGCCCGAGAAGGTCTCGCCGACGTCGAACGCCTCGCCGTGCCGGTTGAAGGAGCGGTGGTCGTTCGCGGCGAACTCGGTCTCGAGCGTGTAGCGGCCCGACAGGAGGCCGCTCGCGAGCGGCACGCGGGCGATGATGCCCACGCCGTACTGCTCGGCGACGGGCAGCACCTCCTCGACCGGCTTGAGGCGGAACGCGTTGAGGATGATCTGCACGGTCGCCACGTTGGGCCGGGCGATCGCCGCGAGCGCCTCGTCGACCTTCTCGACGCTCACGCCGTACGCCGCGATCGCGCCCTCGGCCACGAGCGTGTCGAGCGCGTCGTAGACGGCGTCGTCGCCGAAGACCGAGGTCGGCGGGCAGTGCAGCTGCACGAGGTCGAGCGTCTCGACGCCGAGGTTGCGCCGCGACCGGTCGGTCCAGGCGCGGAAGTGCTCGAGGGAGTAGTTCGCGTGCTCCTGCGGCATCCGCCGGCCCATCTTCGTGGCGACGGTGACGCCGGAGCCCGGGTTCGCGGCGAGCCACGTCCCGATGATCGACTCCGAGCGTCCGTCCCCGTAGACGTCCGCCGTGTCGAACATCGTCACCCCGGCCGCGTGCGAGGCGTCGAGCACGGCGAGCGCGTCGGCCTCGTCGACCTCCCCCCAGTCCGCGCCGAGCTGCCAGGTGCCGAGTCCGATCACGGAGACGGTGCGGCCGCTCCGGCCGAGCGTTCGGGTCTGCATCACGTGGTCCTCCTCGCCGGGATGTCTCGTCCGAGCCTAGCGACGGGGGCGTATCGTGGAGGAGCATGGACGGGACGCCCACGACCATGCCCCCCGACTCCAACGGCCGCCGGCGGCTGCGATTGCCGAAGACGTCGATCGAGCGATGGGTGTTCTGGCCCGCCGCGATCGTCGTGATCGCGTTCAGCGGGTTCGCGCTCCTGGCCCCGAACCTCGCCGAGGCGTTCTTCGGCGCGGTGCAGTCGTCGATCGTGAACGCGTTCAACTGGTACTACGTGCTCATCGCCGCGTTCTTCGTCGCGTTCAGCCTGTTCGTCGGGTTCAGCCGGTACGGCGACATCCGGCTCGGCGAGGACGACGACAAGCCGGAGTTCTCGCTCGGCGCGTGGTTCTCGCTCCTGTTCGCGGCCGGCATGGGGATCGGCCTCGTCTTCTACGGCGCGAGCGAGCCGCTCAGCCACTTCGTCTCGCCCCGACCCGGCATCGAGGGGACGCCCGAGCAGCTCGCCTCGGCCGCCCTCAGCCAGACGTACCTGCACTGGGGCATCCACGCCTGGGCCATCTACGTCGTCGTCGGGCTCGGCCTCGCGTACGCCATCCACCGGCGCAAGCGCCCGATCTCGATCCGGTGGACGCTCGAGCCGCTGCTCGGAAAGCGCGTGCGCGGGGCGTGGGGCAACGTCATCGACGTCGTCGCCCTCGCCGGCACCCTGTTCGGCGTGGCCACCTCGCTCGGCCTGGGCGTGCTGCAGATCAGCGCCGGGCTCGATGCCGCCGGCATCGTCGACCCGACCGAGACGACGCAGGTGGTGATCATCATGGTGATCACGGTCTTCGTGCTGGCGTCGGTGCTCTCGGGCGTCACGCGCGGCATGAAGTGGCTGTCGTCGACCAACCTCGTGCTCGCCGGCGTGCTCGTGCTCTACCTGCTCGTGTTCGGGCAGACCGAGTTCCTGCTGCGCGAGTTCGTGCAGTCGATCGGCACGTACATCCAGAACTTCATCGGGCTCTCGTTCAACGTCAGCGCCTTCCAGGGCGCCGACGGCGAGTCGTGGCAGGCGTCGTGGACCTCGTTCTACTGGGGCTGGTGGATCTCGTGGGCGCCCTTCGTGGGCATCTTCATCGCGCGCATCTCGCGCGGTCGCACGGTGCGGGAGTTCGTCGCGGGCGTCATCATCGTCCCGACGCTCATCGGCATCCTCTGGTTCAGCGTGCTCGGGGGTTCGGCGCTCTACCTCGAGCTCACCGAGCCGGGCAGCCTCGTCGGCGCGGACGGCGCGGTGGACATCGAGGGCACCCTGTTCGCGCTGCTGAGCTACTTCCCCGGCTCGACGGTGCTCACCTTCGGCGTCATCCTGCTCATCACGATCTTCTTCGTGACCTCGTCCGACTCCGGCGCCCTGGTGATGGGCATGATCGCGACGGGTGGGCAGATCAACCCGCGCAAGTGGGTGCGCACCTTCTTCACCCTGACGACCGCGCTGCTGTCGATCTCGCTGCTGCTCGCGGGCGGCCTGGGCGCGCTGCAGACCGCCGCGATCATCATCGCGCTGCCGTTCAGCGTCGTCATGCTGATGATGTGCTGGTCGACGATCATCGCGTTCAGCCGGGAGCGCCGGGCCTACGAGCTCGCGCGACGCGCGCAGCTCGTCGACCAGATCGGCGAGTACTACGGGCTCGAGGTCGAGGCGCCGCTCGAGGCCGGCGCGATCGGCCGCGGGCCGAGGTGGATGCGGCAGCTCCAACGCCGGCTCGGCCTCCGCCAGGACCTGCCGACCGTGCCGGTCCAGAAGGTGCCGGGTGCGGCAGAGCCGCCGCTGCACGCCGTGCTCACGCGGATCGACGGCGACCTGGTGCCCCGGCACGCGTCGCAGCGCGCGATGGACGCGCTCAACGCGGAGTCGACCGGCGTGCCGACCGACGACGTCGACGGCATCGTCGACCACGACCCGAGGGCGCGCGGCGACGTCGCGGACGTCCCGGACCGGACCACCGACGACGACGGGCGGGATCCGCTGCACTGACCGCGACGACCGGCGACTGAGGAGACGACGTGACCACGGCCGAGATCTACGTCCAGGCATTCATCGCGATCTTCATGATCGTCAACCCGATCGACCCGGTGAAGATCGTCATCTTCAACGACGTGGTCGAGCGGCAGGGCCTCGCCCGGCGCGGCGGCGTTCCGCGTCGCGATCGTCGTGTTCGGCATCCTCGCGGTCAGCGCCCTCGTCGGCCGCGAGCTGCTCCAGCTCATCGGGATCGACCTCGGCGCGTTCGGCGTGGTCGGCGGCCTCATCGTCGCCGCGATGGGCGTCGAGATGCTCTACGGCGGTGCACCGAGCAGGGCGCAGGGCGGGGCGGCCGCGCAGCAGCGGCCCGCGGACGAGAACGGGCTCGTCCTCCCGCTCGCGACGCCGCTCATGGCCGGCCCGGGCGGCATCACGACCGTGATCGCCGTGTCGACGTTCCAGGACGGCTGGACGAGCCTGTTCGCGGCGCTCGTGGGCGTGGCCGTCGTGAGCGTGCTCGTGTTCGTCGGGTTCGCGTTCCTCGGCACCGCGTTCGCACGGCTCAGCGACTCGGCCGCGGCGATGCTCACGCGCTTCGGCGGGCTGCTCCTCGCGACCATCGGCGTGCAACTCGCCCTGTCCGGGCTCCGCACGTTCTACGGGTTCTGACCGAGGTCGCGCTCAGGCGATCGGCACCGCCGATCCGCTCACGACGATCCCGCCCGCGGCCGGCACGTCGACGACGAGCTCGCTCGGGCGACCGACGTGGCGGCCCTGCGAGATGACGACGCGGGCCGGCGGCACGACCGCGCCGAGCCCGCGCAGGTACCCGCCGACCGCCGCGGCGGCGGCCCCCGTCGCCGGGTCCTCGACGATCCGGCCGACCGGGAAGATGTTGCGCGCCTCGAACCGCAGGCCGCCGTCGGCGGCATCCTCCTGCCGGTGCAGCACCGTGATCGTGGCGGGCCAGCCGTGCTCGTCCATGAGCGCGCGGGCGCGCGCGGGATCGAACGCGAACCCGTCGAACACGCCCGCGTCGGCGACGACGAGGACGGGATGCCGGTTGCCGGCGAAGGCGATCCGCGGCGGGTGGCGCCGGTCGAGGGCGTCGACGTCGAGCCCGACCAGGTCGAGCAGCTCCGCCAGGACCTCGGCCGGCATCGACTCGACCCGCGGCTCGACGCTGGTGAACGAGGCCACGAGCCGCCCGTCGACCACGGTGGTCCGCATCGCGACCTCGCCGACCGGCGTGGCGAAGCGGATGTCGCCCGGTCCGTCGCGCTCGGCGAGCGCGACGGCCGTGGCCACCGTCGCATGCCCGCAGAAGGGCACCTCGGCGATGGGCGAGAAGTAGCGGATGTCGCGGACGCCGCCACCGCCGCCGGTCACGAACGCGGTCTCGGCGTACCCGACGTCGGCCGCGATGCGTAGCATGTCGGCCGCGTCGAGGTCGGCCGCGTCGAGCACGACGCCGGCGGGGTTGCCGCCGGCGGGGTCGGTGGTGAAGGCGGCGTAGCGGAGGATCTCGGGGAACTCGGGCACGCTCCCATGCTCGCGCGCGACCGCCGGCTCGTCGCGGTCCGATTCCGGTCCGGTGGCCTGCCCGCGACGGGTCGCGAGATGACGCGAACTGCTCGACGAGGAAGCCGGCGGAGCAGTTCGCGTCATCTCACCGTCGGTCGGCAGGGGTGGCAGGGTCGGCAGGGACTTCATCGCCGAACCGGGCTCGCGCCTCAGGCGGGATCAGCGGCCGCTCGGCCCTGGCCCGGATCTGCTGCACGACCCAGGTGTTGCCGTACGGGTCGGCGAAGCCGAAGAGGGTGCCGCCGTCGCGCGGGTCGATCACCCGGACGGGGCCGGCGTCGACGCCGCGCGAGACGAGCTCGGCCCTGGCCGCCTCGGCGTCGGCGACGACGAGCTGCACGCCCTTCAGCGAGCCCGGCGCCATCTCGGCCTGCGCCGGCAGGGTGCCGATCACGATCGAGCAGCCGGAGCCGGGCGGCGTGAGCTGGGCGAAGCGGTGCTCGCCGGCGTGGGTGTCGTGGTCGAGCACGAAGCCGACCCGGTCGCGGTAGAACTCGATGGCACGGTCGAGGTCGTGCACGGGCACGATGACCACTTCGAGGGTCCAGTCCATTGGTCAGGTCCTTCCGGTTCGATCAGCCGGGTCGCGTGGCGGACCGCCGGGTCCGGTCGACATCGTCCACGTCGGAGACGTCGGCGGTGCCGAGCGCGCCGCGCTCGACCGTCTCGGAACCCTCGGCCGTCGCGCCGGTTCGGGCACGGCGCGACGGCAGCCCGGCCACGACGACCCAGGCGGCGAACGCCGCGACGGACACCCGGCCGGCCAGCCCCGCGAACGTCCCCGGACCGAACTCGCCTCCCGCGGACGCGGCGGAGGCGATGAACGCGAGCTCCGCGGCGAGCGCCAGTCCGGCCAGCAGGCCGAGTGCGAGGCGCCGCGTGCGCCATCCGGCCGCGCGGCGGAGCCCGATGGTGATGAGCACGAGCGCGTAGGGCGTCAGGTTGAGGGTCGCACCGACCGCGTGCAGGGTGCCGGTCGCCGTGCCGTCCTCGAGCGGCACCTCCGCCGGGTCGGCAGGGAACGCGGCCGCGATCACGAACCCGAGGGCGCTGAGCCCTGCGAGCACCGCGCCGATGCGACCCACGACGCGACCGGCGGACCAGCCGATGACCGCGGCGCCGGCCGCGGCGGCCGCGGCGCACAGGAAGCCGACGGCCATCAGCCACCCCGCGTCGCCCCGTGCGTACTCGCTGAGGAACGTCCAGGTCGGATCGAGATCGGACCGGATCACGAGGAACAGCGCCAGCAGGGCGAGCAGGATGGCCGCGGCCGCGGCGGCCATCGTGCCGGCGCGCCGCACGAACGGCCCGGCCGCCGTGACGCCGGGTCGTGCCGGTGAGGCGACGCCGGAGCGCGGCCGGATCACGACGGCGTCCGCCCGGCGAGCAGGGCGTCGAGGCGCGCGTAGCCCTCGACGACGCCGCGCTCCATGCCGTGCTCGACCATCGCGTCGCGGGCGTCGAGGCTGGGGTAGACGGCATGGCCGCGCAGGCGCGTTCGACCGTCGCCCAGGTCCTCGAACGTCATCGACTCGACGCTCACGACATCCGGCGCGCCCTCGAACTCGAAGGTCTGGACGGCGAACTCGTCCTCGCGGATCGAGTGGAACGTGCCGTTGAACGCCCAGTGGTTGCCGTCGGGATCGATGTGCACGTACCGGTAGCCGCCCTGCGGCCGGAAGTCCCAGCGCTCGATGCGCATCTCGTAGCCGTCGGGGCCGAGCCACTGCCGGACCTTCTCGGGGTCGCGGTGCGCGTCGAAGACGGCGGAGACGGGCGCGTCGAAGACGCGCTCGATGTCGACGTACGGAAGGCCCTCGGGCGCGTCGATGGTGACGGGGTTGGCGGTCTCGGTGGTCATGATGATCGGTCCTCCGGTTCGGATGCCGCGGCGTCGGCGCCGTCGGCGGCGGCGAGCAGCGCGTCGAGGCGACGGAACCGCTGCTCGGCGATGAGGCGGTAGCGGTCGATCCACTCGGTGAGCGTCTCGAGCGCGGCCGCGTCGAGGTGCACGGGGCGACGCTGCGCGTCGCGGCTCCGGGTGACGAGTCCGGCGGACTCGAGCACCTGGATGTGCTTCGACACCCCCTGCGTGGTGATGTCGAACGGTTCGGCGAGTTCGGTGACGGACGCCGGCCCACGGCTGAGCCGGGCGACGATGCGACGGCGGACCGGGTCGGCCAGCGCCATGAAGGCGCGGTCGAGCCGGTCGTCGGCGTTCGTCGCATCCATTATTCAACCGATCACTTGTTCAACTGATTGGTTGTTAACGTAGACCCGCCGAGAGGGGTCGTCAAGACCCCTTCCCGATGTCGCCGGCGAGGGGCATGATCGCCCTGCGGGGCCGTCGCCCCGCCCCACCGACATCGAGGAGACGCCCATGTCCGTCACGCTCAACCCGTACCTCAGCTTCCGCGACGAGGCGCGCGAGGCGATGGAGTTCTACCAGTCCGTGCTCGGCGGCGAGCTCACGCTCACGACGTTCGCCGACTACGGCATGGGCGACGAGGCGACCGAGGCCGAGAAGATCATGCACGGCCAGCTCGAGGCCGACGGGCTCACCCTCATGGGCGCTGACACGCCGAACGAGATGCCGCGGGAGCACGCCGGCACCTTCGCGATCTCGCTCAGCGGAGGACCGGAGGACGACGAGACGCTGCGCGGCTACTGGGAGGGGCTGTCGGAGGGCGGCGACGTCGTGATGCCGCTCGAACGGGCCCCCTGGGGCGACGACTTCGGGATGCTGAGGGACCGATACGGGGTGCAGTGGATGGTCAGCATCGCGTCGGAGGGGCCGTCGGCGTCCTGAACTGTCCAGAATCGGAACGAGATCGCCGCGGATTTCGCTAGACGGTCTAGTTACTGGATAACCTTGCGTCGACGTACTTCACCTCACGACCGCGTTCTGCGGCCGAAACCGACGGAGGGACACGATGGGACGACTCGCCTACGGCACCGACGGGCACCACTACGAGATCGACGACGCCACGCTGCGCCACGTGCGCGCGGCCACGCTCGCGAAGCTGCGCCGGCGCGAGCCCTTCGCACTCACCCTGCACGGCGCGACGCCCGGGGGCATGGTCGAGACCCTGTGGGTGCAGCCGTCGATCCCGCTGCGGTTCGTGTTCGAGAGCGCGGATGCGGGCGAGCTCGACCGGGAGCGCCTCGAGAAGCTCGTGGCCGCGGCGAACTCGGCGGGCGGCATGCACATCGAGCTCGAGCCGTCGGCCCCGGCGCTCGCGATCGCCGTCTGACGCACCGCGCCATCGCGCGAACGGGCCCGCCCGGCATCCGCCGGCCGGGCCCGTTCCGTTCCCCCGGACGACGCCGGCCCCCATCCGACGCGACGCTAGAGTGACCGGGTGCCGAACGCCGAGCCCGTCCCTGCCGCCCCCGCGCCCGAGCCGGCACGCCCCGCGATCTGGCGGCTGGCCGTGGTCGGCGTGCTCGGCGGCCTGCTCTCGGGCCTCTTCGGCGTCGGCGGGGGCCTCATCATGGTCCCCCTGCTCATGGTCCTGGCCGGGATGGACCAGCGCCGCGCCTCGGCCACCTCGCTCGTGGCCATCGTGCCGACCGCGCTCGTGGGTTCGATCGCGTACCTCGTGAACGGGCAGGTCGACCTCGTGGCCGCGCTGCTCGTCGCGGCGGGCGGCATCGTGGGCGGATGGATCGGAGCCGGCCTGCTCGCCCGGCTCCCCCTCGAGTGGCTGCGCTGGCTGTTCATCGCACTGCTGGTCGTGGTCGCCGTCCGCCTCGCGCTCGGTGCCCCGGAGCGGGTCGCCGAACCCGTGCCGCTGGAGCCCGGGCCCGCGATCGGCCTCGTCGCGCTCGGCCTCGTCGTCGGCATCGCCTCGGGCCTGTTCGGCATCGGCGGCGGGCTCGTGATGGTGCCGGCGTTCATCGCGATCTTCGGCCTCGGCGACCTGATCGCCAAGGGCACCTCGCTCGTGGCGATGATCCCGACCGCGGTGAGCGGGTCGATCAAGAACCTGCGCGGCGGCCTCGTCGACCTGCCCTCGGCGGCGGTCGTCGGACTCGCGGCGGCGGCGGCCTCGCTGCCCGGCGTCGCGCTCGCATTCCTGCTCCCGCCCGCCGTCGCGGGCTGGCTGTTCGCCGCGCTGCTGCTGTTCGCGGCCGTGCAGCTGTCGGTCCGCGCCATCCGCGCGCGCCGCGCGCGCTCCGCCTGACCGCTCGCGATCAGCCTCCGCCCGCCGCCTTCGCCTCGAGGTGGCGGCGCTCGGTCGCATTCAGCGCGAGCCCCGCGGCGCGGGCGAACTCGGCGCGGGCCTCGGCCGTCCGGCCCGCCCGATCCAGCAGGTGCGCGCGGACCGCATGGACGCGGAAGTGGCCGGCGAGCGCGGGCTCGAGGGCCACGGTCTCGAGCTCGCGCAGTGCGACATCCGGCCCGCGCACCATCGCGACCGCGACGACCCAGCCGAGCTCGACCATCGGGCCCGGCCGCTCGCGCCGCAGCAGCTCGTAGAGGGCGAGCACCTGCACCCAGTCGGTCTCGTCGGTCGAGGGCGCCTCGGCGTGCACCGCGGCGATCGCCGCCTCGAGCTGGTACGGGCCCGGGGCGCCGTGCGCGAGCGCGTGCTCGACGAGCCGCACCCCCTCGGCGATGAGCTCCCGATCCCAGCGCGAACGATCCTGCTCGTCGAGCGGCACGAGCTCGGGGCCCCCGGTCGCCCGCGGCCGCAGTCGCGCCGGACGACGGGCCTCCGTCAGCAGCATGAGCGCGAGCAGCCCCTCGGTCTCGCCGTGGCCGTCCGCGTGGGCGGGTTCCACCTCCCGCAGCAGCCGCGTGAGCCGGATCGCCTCCGCCGAGAGGTCGGGGCGCAGCAGGTCCTCGCCCACGGTGGCGGTGTGCCCCTCGGTGAACACCAGGTGCAGCACGTCGCGGACCGCGTCGAGCCGCTCCGGCAGCTCGTCGGCCGTGGGCGCGCGGAAGCGTCCGCCCGCCTCGCGGATGCGCCGCTTGGCCCGCGAGATGCGCTGCGCGACGGTCGCCTCGGGCGCGAGCAGCCCGCGCGCGACCTCCGCGGTCGTGAGTCCGCCGACGGCGCGCAGCGTGAGCGCGAGCTGCGAGGGCCGCGGCAGCGCCGGATGGCAGCACAGCACGAACAGGGCGAGCGAGTCGTCGCGCTCCGAGACGGCGGGGGCGTCCTCGCCCGGTCGTTCCAGCAGGGCGTCGCGATCCTCCCGCCGGCGCCGCGCGGCCTCGCTGCGCACCGCCTCGACCCACCGCCGGTGCGCGACGGCGACGAGCCAGGCGCGCGGGTGGTCCGGCACGCCGTCCCGCGGCCACTGCACGGCCGCCGCGAGCAGCGCCTCCTGCATCGCGTCCTCGCTCCCGTCGAAGTCGCCCACGCGACGGGCGAGCACGGCGAGCGCCGAGGGGGCCGTGGCGCGCAGCACCGACTCGATGCCGCGCGCCGGCTCCCCCGGCGGCTCGCGCGTCACGCGACCGAGACGTCCGGTTCGGCGTCCTCGGCGAGGATCGGATGCAGGCGGATGCCGCCCCACTCCGCCTCGGGGAGGCGCGCCGCGATCTCGACCGCGCGCTCGTGCGACGCGACGTCGACGAGGTAGTAGCCGGCGAGGTACTCCGTGGTCTCGGCGAGCGGCGCGTCGGTGCCCCCGCCCGCCGTGCGGGTGACGGCGCGGGCCGTGTCGACGCCGGCGAGCTGCTCGGCGTCGACGAGCTCGTCCGATGCGCGCAGCTCGTCGACGAGGCCCGTGTAGAGGGCCATCCCCTCCGCCGCCTGCTCGGGCGTGAACGACGCCCACCGGGCCGACCACTCGGGGTTGGACTGGATCAGGATGAGGTACTTCACGGTTCGCTCCTTGCCTCGCTTCGTCCGGGGGCGATGCCCGCTCCCCTCAGTATGTCGACGCCGACCCCGCGTTCTCGACCGCGACGTCGGATCGGGTAGCAGAGGCACCCGTCGCTGACAAGGGCTGTCGCCGCGATCGGGGCCGTACGTAACGTGGCCATCGACGTCGCACCCGAACGCGACGCACGATCGGAAGGGGGTCCCTCATGGGAGAGTCCGAGAAGATCAGCAACAAGGCCGAGGAGCTCAAGGGCGAGGCGAAGGAGGCCGCCGGCAAGGCGACCGACAACGAGCGCCTGGAGGCCGAGGGCCGGGGCGACCAGGCCAAGGCCAACCTCAAGCAGGCCGGCGAGAACGTGAAGGACGCCTTCAACTCGTAACGGTCACCAGACTGATGGGGCGCGCATCGCGGGGGTGCGCGTCCCATCGGCATGTCCGGGGCGCAGGTGCCGCCGCGCCGCCCCGGGCGATTCCGCCCTGAGCGATATCCGCCGACCTCGGATGTCGGCGGCGAGTGGTTCGATGCAGACTTGACGGGCGCGTTCCGCGACCAGGCCCGAACGCCCCGCCGCGCGAGATCGATCGCGCATCCTGTTCACTCACTCGCCGCGGAGATCGCATGCTCGGCAGACTCCTGTTCCGTTCACTCAGGCCGTACGCGTGGCTGCTCGTCGGCGTACTGCTCTTCCAGTTCGCGTCGGCCGTCGCCACGCTCTACCTGCCCACCCTGAACGCCGACATCATCGACCAGGGCGTCTCGCGCGGCGACACCGACTACATCTGGTCGACGGGCAGCGTCATGCTCGCGATCTCGCTCGGCCAGATCGTGTGCGCGGTCATCGCCACGTACTTCGCGGCGAAGGCGGCGATGCGGGCCGGGCGCGACATCCGCAACGAGGTGTTCGACCGGGTCAGCTCGTTCAGCGAGCGCGAGGTCTCGCAGTTCGGTCCGGGCTCGCTCATCACCCGCAACACCAACGACGTGCAGCAGGTCCAGATGGTCGCGATGACCGGCGGCACGATGCTCGTCAGCGCCCCGATGCTCGCGATCGGCGGCGTCGTCATGGCGCTGCAGCAGGACGTCGGCCTGAGCTGGCTGATCTGGGTGTCGGTGCTGACGATCCTCCTCGTCGCGGGTCTCGTGATCAGCCGGATGGTGCCGCTGTTCCGCAGCTACCAGAAGCGGCTCGACGTCGTGAACCGGGTGCTGCGCGAGCAGCTGACCGGCATCCGCGTCGTGCGCGCCTTCGTGCGCGAGCCCATCGAGCAGGAGCGGTTCGAGGGCGCGAACCACGACATCATGGACGTCGGCCGGCGGGTCGGCACCCTGTTCATCACGCTCTTCCCGCTGTTCATGCTCGTGCTCAACGTCACCGTCGTGGGCGTGTTCTGGTTCGGCGCGATCGAGGTGGACGCGGGCACCGTGCAGGTCGGCACGCTGCGGGCGTTCATGCAGTACGTCGGCATGATCCTCGGCGGCGTGCTCATGGCCGCGTTCATGACGATCATGATCCCCCGGGCGGCGGTCTCGGCGGAGCGGATCACCGAGGTGCTCGACGCCGAGTCGACGCTCCCGCGTCCGGAGCACCCGCGGTCCGACCTCCCCGAACCGGGCACGGTCGAGTTCCGCGACGTCGCCTTCGCCTACCCGGGCGCCGACCACGCCGTGCTCGAGGGCGTCGGCTTCCGCGCCGAGCCGGGCGAGACCGTCGCGATCGTGGGCTCGACCGGCGCCGGCAAGAGCACGCTCGTGTCGCTCATCCCCCGGCTGTTCGACGTGACCGGCGGCGCCGTGCTCGTCAACGGCGTCGACGTCCGCGAGGCCGACCTCGACCTGCTCTGGACGACCATCGGCCTGGTCCCGCAGCGGCCGTTCCTCTTCGCCGGCACGGTCGCCTCGAACCTGCGGTTCGGTCGCGAGGAGGCCACCGACGACGAGCTCTGGCACGCGCTCGAGATCGCCCAGGGTCGCGACTTCGTCGCCGCGATGGAGGGCGGGCTCGACGCCCGGATCGCCCAGGGCGGCACCAACGTCTCGGGCGGGCAGCGCCAGCGGCTCGCGATCGCGCGGGCCATCGTGCACCGCCCGCGCATCCTCGTCTTCGACGACTCGTTCTCGGCGCTCGACCTCACGACGGATGCGAGGTTGCGGCAGGCGCTCTGGCGGGACCTGCCGGACGTCACCAAGGTCGTGGTCGCGCAGCGCGTCTCGACGATCACCGACGCCGACCGGATCGTGGTGCTCGAGGACGGCCGCGTGGTCGGACTCGGCCGGCACGAGGAGCTGGTCGAGACGTGCCAGACGTATCGCGAGATCGTCCAATCCCAGCTCGGAGTGGAGGCCCAGGCATGAGCCGCGACGACATCGGACGGCGGGGACTGCGCGGCCGCGCCGCGGCGGCGACCGCGGCGGCCGAGCAGCCGACGCTGGAGGAGCTCGAGGAGCACCGGCTCGCCGAGGAGGCGCGCATCAACTCGGGCTCGTGGGACTCGGTCGCCCCGGGCAAGGCGCAGGACTTCGGGCGCAGCTTCCGCCGCATGCTCGGGCTGCTGGCGCCGTGGAAGTGGTCGTTCGCGTTCGTCTCGGTGCTCGGGGCGCTCGGCGTCGTGCTCACGGTGATCGCGCCCCGCGTGCTGGGCGAGGCGACGAACCTCATCTTCGAGGGATTCATCTCGCTGCAGATGCCGTCCGGCGTGACGCAGCAGCAGGTGGTCGACCAGCTCCGCGCCTCGGGCCAGGACGACCTCGCGAACATCGTGGCCGCGGCCGACCTGGTGCCCGGCGCGGGCATCGACTTCGTCCGCCTGAGCCAGGTCATCATGGCCGTGCTCGCGCTCTACGTCGTCGCCTCGGTGCTGTCGTGGATCCAGGGCTACGTGATCAACGTGATCATGGTGCGGGCGATGTACGGCCTGCGCGAGCAGGTCGAGGCGAAGGTGCACCGGCTGCCCCTCAGCTACTTCGACCGCACCCAGCGCGGCGAGCTCATCTCGCGGGTCACCAACGACATCGACAACATCACCCAGACGATGCAGCAGTCGCTCTCGAGCGCGCTCACGAGCATCCTGACCGTCATCGGCGTGCTCGTCATGATGTTCTCGATCTCGTGGCAGCTCTCGCTGGTGGCCCTGGTCGCCCTGCCGCTCATGGCCGTGATCTTCGGCGTCATCGGCCCGAAGTCGCAGGCCGCCTTCGGCGTGCAGTGGCGCAAGGTCGGCCGTCTGAACGCGCGCGTCGAGGAGTCGTTCTCGGGCCACGCGCTCGTGAAGGTCTTCGGTCGCGAGCGCGACGCGAGCGAGAGGTTCCGGGCCGAGAACGAGGAGCTGTACGAGGCCGCGTTCAAGGCGCAGTTCCTCTCGGGCATGATCATGCCGGGCATGCAGTTCGTCGGGAACCTCACCTACGTGGGCATCGCGGTGCTCGGCGGGCTCATGGTCGCCGGCGGGCAGCTGCGCCTGGGCGACGTGCAGGCGTTCATCCAGTACTCGCAGCAGTTCACGCAGCCCCTCTCGCAGCTCGGCGGCATGGCCGCGGTCGTGCAGTCGGGCACGGCCTCGGCGGAGCGCGTGTTCGAGCTGCTCGACGCCGACGAGGAGGAGCCGGATGCCGCCGACGCCCCCGCGCCGGTCGAGGGCCGGGGCGTCATCGAGTTCGAGCACGTCTCCTTCTCGTACTCCCCCGAACGACCGCTGATCCGCGACCTGTCGTTCCGGGTCGAGCCGGGCCAGACCGTCGCGATCGTCGGCCCGACGGGCGCCGGGAAGACGACCCTCGTGAACCTCGTCATGCGGTTCTACGAACTCGACGGCGGCCGCATCCTCATCGACGGACAGGACATCGCCGAGCTCACCCGCCACGACGTCCGTGCGCGCACCGGCATGGTGCTGCAGGACCCGTGGCTGTTCGGCGGCACGATCCGCGAGAACATCCGGTACGGGCGACCGGATTCGACCGACGACGAGATCATCGAGGCCGCGACGGCGACCTACGTCGACCGCTTCGTGCACTCCCTCCCGCACGGCTACGAGACCGTCCTCGACGAGGACGCCTCGAACGTCTCGGCGGGCGAGAAGCAGCTCATCACGATCGCGCGCGCCTTCGTCGCGCAGCCGAGCGTCCTCATCCTCGATGAGGCGACAAGCTCGGTCGACACCCGCACCGAGCTGCTGCTCCAGCACGCGATGGCCGCGCTGCGGCAGGGCCGCACGTCGTTCGTCATCGCCCACCGGCTCTCGACGATCCGCGACGCCGACCTCATCCTCGTGATGGAGCACGGCGACATCGTCGAGCAGGGCACGCACGACGCGCTCATCGAGGCGAAGGGCGCCTACTACCGGCTCTACAGCTCGCAGTTCGAGCAGGCGGCGTACGACGTCGACGCCGAGCTCGAGATGGAGGGCGACACGGTCGTCGGCCTGCCGACCGGCTCGATCGCCGCGTTCGGAGGCGACGCCGAAGACGCGCCCGTGAGCTGACGGCTGGCGGTGGTCGGCACGGGCCGCGGACTCAAAGGTCGCCCGTGCCGCGCCACCGGGCGGCCGGGTAGCCTCGGAGTGCCGTGACGACCCCTGCTCCCCTTCCCATCGCCCCCACCTGGCGCCTCTGGCTGGTGTGGGGCGTCGGCGTCGCGGCCTACATCCTCTCGGTGACCAACCGCTCGTCGCTCTCCGCCGTGGGCGTCGACGCCGCGCTGCGCTTCGACGCCGACGCCTCGACCCTCTCGATGTTCGCCGTCATCCAGCTCGCCGTGTACGGCGGCATGCAGATCCCCGTGGGCCTGCTGCTCGACCGGTTCGGCGCGCGCCCGATCATCACGATCGGGATGGCGCTCATGGCCGTCGGCCAGCTGGTGCTCGCGTTCGCGCCCGATGTCGGCTGGGCGATCTTCGCGCGCATGCTGCTCGGTGCGGGCGACGCGGCGGTGTTCCCGAGCGTGCTGCGCGTGATCGCCGTGTGGTTCCCGGAGCAGCGGGCCCCGCTCATGGTGCAGCTCACCGGACTCATCGGCCAGTCCGGGCAGATCCTCGCCGTGCTGCCACTCGCGGCACTGCTGCACGCCACGACCTGGTCGATCGCGTTCGGATCGCTCGCGGGGCTCGGCGGGCTGTTCACGGTCCTCACGTTCGCGGTCATCCGCAACCGCCCGCCCGGGCGCGTCGAGGACGTCTCGGTCGACACGATGACCGGCGCGATCCACGTCGTCCGGTCGTCGGCCGACCTGCGGCAGGGGTTCCGCGAGTCGTGGGCGCATCCGGGAACGCGACTGGCGTTCTGGTCGCACTTCACGACGCCGTTCTCGGGGACCGCGTTCGTGCTGCTGTGGGGCTTCCCGTTCCTGACCGTCGGCGAGGGGCTCTCGACGGGGACCGCGTCGCTGCTGTTCACCGTCTACGTCGTGTTCGGGCTGCTCGTGGGCCCGGTCATCGGCGCGCTCTCGTCGCGGCATCCGACCCGACGGTCGCGGCTGCTCGTGCTGCCGGTGATCGGCATCCAGGTGCTGGCCTGGCTCGTGGTGATCCTCTGGCCGGGCCCCGCGCCGCTCTGGCTGCTGTTCGCGCTCGCGTTCGCGATGAGCACCGGCGGGCCGGGGTCCATGATCGGCTTCGACCATGCGCGCACCTTCAACCCGAGCCACCGGCTGAGCACCGCGACCGGCATCACGAACGTGGGCGGGTTCCTGGCGGCGCTGCTGGCGATCCTGCTCATCGGCATCGCGATGGATGCGCAGGGCGCGGGGACCCCGGACACGTACTCGCTCGAGGCGTTCCGCATCGCGTTCCTCACCCAGCTGCCGCTCTGGGCGATCGGCACGCTGTTCATCGTGATCGAACGGCGCCGCACCCGCATCCACATCGGCCTCGACGAGCCGCGCTCCCGCCGCCGCGACCGCGGCACCGATCGCTTCATCTGACGCGGTCGCCGATCGGGCGCGTTCCGTCGCCTCCGACCGCAGCCGGGCGACGGATTCCGTCCGAACGCCGGGGCCCACGACGCGGATGCGGCGGGCCGGACCGGCTCCCCCGTCCGGGGGCGGCGGCGCGCGCCGCCTCGACGGAGCGCGGGTGCCGCACTACCGTTCAGGCATGGACAGCGCGCTGAGGGCGATCGCGGACTGGATGCCCGGGCAGCGCTGGTTCGGCGGCAAGGCGCGCGCGCCCGAGCTCCGCAGGGTCGGGGCGTGGGAACTGCCGGTCGCCGAATCCGGCGTGCGGGCGCTCTCGCTGCTCGTCATGGACGACGCGGCCGAGCCGCCGGTGCTCTACCAGGTGCCCGTCGTCGAACGCGCCGACGCGGTGCCGGGCGCCGAGGCGAACCTGATCGGCGTGCTCGAGGACGGCACCCGCCTCTACGACGGCCCCTACGACCCGGCGTTCACCGACGCGCTGCTGGCCCTCATCCGCGGCGGCGGGCGCGCGGTCGCCCACGGCGCCACGGCCGTCGGCCACCCCGCGGCGCCGGCGGGCGACGCGGGCGACCGCGGCACGGATGCCGCCCCGGGACCGGGCCACGTCCCGGCGACGGTGCTCACCGGCGAGCAGTCGAACACCTCGATCGTCTACCGACCCGAGGACGTGCCGCCGGTCATCTGCAAGGTGTTCCGCCAGCTCCACCACGGCGACAACCCCGACGTCACCCTGCAGACCGCCCTCGGGCGCGCCGGCTCCCCGCACGTCCCGCCCGTGATCGGCGACGTCCTCGGCGAGTGGGACGACGTGGGCCGCGTCGAGGGCCGGGCCCGCGGTCACCTGGCGTTCGCGCAGGAGTTCCTGCCGGGGGTCGAGGACGCGTGGAGGGTCGCCCTGCTCTCGGCCGCGAACGGACAGGACTTCGCTGAGGAGGCCAACGCGCTCGGGGTGGCCGTCGCCGGGGTGCACCTGGCCCTGCGCGACGCGTTCGACCATCCGCCCGCGTCCGACGAGCTCATCGAGGCGGTCGCGGCGGCCTGGCGCCGACGCCTGGCGATCGCCGTCGCCGAGGTCCCCGACCTCGAGCCGCAGCGCGCCCAGGTCGAGGCGTTCTACGAGCGGGCTCGCGCCGGTTCCTGGCCCGACCTGCAGCGCGTGCACGGCGACCTCCACCTCGGACAGGTGATCCTCGCGCCCGAGCGGGGCTGGTTCCTGCTCGACTTCGAGGGCGAGCCCATGCGCCCCATGGTCGAGCGCCGCCGGCCGGACCTGCCCGTGCGCGACGTGGCGGGCATGCTGCGCTCGTTCGACTACGTCTCGGGGGCCACCGAGCTGGTGCACCCCGAGCGCGCCGACGAGGCGCGCGCGTGGGCGTCATCCGCCCGCCAGGCCTTCATCGACGGCTACGTCGCCGCCTCCGGGATGGACCTCGCCGAGTACCGCGACCTGCTCGCGGCGTTCGAGCTCGACAAGGCCGTCTACGAGGCGATCTACGAGACGCGGAACCGCCCGGACTGGGCGCCGATCCCGCTCCGCGCGATCACGCGGCTGCTCGCGACCGGTCCCCTCCGCGCGTCGACGGACGACGGCGGCGGTGCGGTCGTCCCCTAGCGGCGCCGGCGCGGATGCCGCGTGGCGGCGAGGTCAGCGGATGCCGCGGGCCCAGAGCAGCAGCGGGGTGCGGTCGGCGTACTCGAGGTAGGCGTCGCCGAACCGGTCGAGGAGTCGATGCTGCTCGAGATGCGCCTTCACCACGAGCACGACCGCGAGCAGCGCCCAGACGACGATGAGCTCGATCCTCCCGCGGAAGACGACCCAGCCGGCCGTCGCGATCAGCAGCCCCACGTAGATCGGGTTGCGCGTGAGCCGGTAGGCGCCGCCGGTCCGGAGCGTCGCGCCCTCGCGGGGGGCGACCCAGGGCACGAGGTCCCGGCCGAGCGCGAACGCGCCGGCGCCCGCGAGCACGAGGCCCGTGATCATGAGCAGCACGGCGAGGACCGTCGCCTGCTGGCCGGCCCAGAGCGGCGGGCCCGGCAGCAGGAGCAGGGCGAGCAGCACGAACTGCGCCGCGACGAGCCAGTTCGCGCGATCCCTCATGCCGCCATCCTGCCCGCTCGGCCGGGCGCGCGCGAGCCGTCGGATCGGTCGGCCCCGTCGGTGCGGCCGGACCGCTGGACTCAGGCCCGGGACAGGATGGCGTGCACGTCGACCCCGGGCGGCAGTGCGCCGTACATCGTCCCGCCGTCCCCCTCGAGCCTCGAGCGCACGAACGCGTCGGCGACCGCACCGGGCGAGTGCTGCAGCAGCACCGACGCCTCGAGCACGAGCGCGAGCCGCTCGGCCAGTTCCCTGGCGCGGAACGCCGCGGTCGGGGCATCCGCGTCGGCGACCTCGCCGACGACCGCACGCGCCTCGGCGAGCGCGAGGTCGAACCCGGGGTGCTCCCCCGCCGCCTCGCCGACCACGTCGAAGAAGGCCAGGAACGCCTCGGGCTCGCGATCGAGCACGCGCAGGACGTCGAGCGCGATCACGTTGCCCGATCCCTCCCAGATCGCCAGCAGCGGCTGCTCGCGGTAGCGCCGCGCGAGCGGGAACGCCTCGGTGTAGCCGTTGCCGCCGAGGCACTCGAGCGCCTCCGCGGCGTGCTCCGGTCCGCGCTTGCAGACCTGGAACTTGGCGACCGCGGTCGCGAGGCGCCGGAACGCCTGCTCGGACTCCGAGGCGTCGGCGTCGTAGGCGCGAGCCAGCCGCATCGCGGTCAGCGTCGCGGCCTCGGACTCGAGGGCGAGGTCGGCGACGACCGCGGCCATCGCGGGCTGGTCGACGAGGAGCGACCCGAACGCCCGGCGGTGACGCACGTGCCAGGCCGCCTCGGCGACCGCCTGCCGCATGCCGGCGGCCGTGCCGATCACGCAGTCGAGCCGGGTGCGGGTGACCATCTGCACGATCGTCGCGACGCCGCGCCCCTCCTCGCCGACGAGCCATCCGGTCGTGTCGTCGAACTCGACCTCGCTCGACGCGTTCGAGCGGTTGCCGAGCTTGTCCTTCAGTCGCTGGATGCGGAATGCGTTCCGCGACCCGTCCGGCAGCACGCGCGGCACGAACACGCACGACAGGCCGCCGGGCGCCTGGGCGAGCACGAGGAACGCGTCGCTCATCGGCGCGCTGCAGAACCACTTGTGGCCGGTCAGGCCGACCTCGACACCCCACTCGGGCCGGATGCCGCCCCCGGGGCGCGGCACGGCGCGCGTCGTGTTCGCGCGCACATCCGAGCCGCCCTGCTTCTCGGTCATGGCCATGCCGACGAGGGCCGAGCGCTTGGCGGCGGTCGCCGCACCGCCGTCAGCGGCGCCGAGGCCGGGCTCGTACTCGCGACTGAGCAGCCGCGGCATCCACTCGGCCCGCAGCCCGTCGGCGGCGTGCTCGAGGGAGGCGACCGCAGCGTGGGTCATCGAGATCGGGCACGCGTGCCCGGGCTCGACCTGGGCGAGCAGGAGGAACGCCGCCGCCCGGTCGACGCTCGCACCGGGTCGGGGGTCGGCCCAGGCCGACGTGTGCGCGCCCGACCCGACGGCGGTCGCCATGATCCGGTGGTACGACGCGTCGAAGTCGACCTCGTCGATCCGGCGACCCCAGCGATCGTGCGTGCGGAGCTCGGGGACGCGGGTGTTCGCGAGCTCGGCGTCGTGCTGGAAGGACCGGGAGCCGACCCGGCGACCGAGGTCGTGCAGCGTCTGCGAGGCATCCGCGGTCCCGGTCCCCCACCGGACGACCGACTCGACGAGCGGGGCGTTCGCCGCGAACTCGTCCACGCCCTCGCGCGGGGGGACCTGGTTCTGCACCTCGTGCGTGATCATCGTCGACCTCCGGCTCCATTCTGCTGTGCCGGGCGCGGGCGCGGGGCTAGGGTGTGCGGCAGACGAGTTCCCGAGGGGGTCCGGTGAGCATCGACACGCAGCCGCAGGCACCGCAGTCGCACGAGGGCGGAGAGGACGGGGAGGAGGGCACGGCCTGGTGGGCGCTGTCCGCCGACGCGGCCGTCGCCGAGGCCGGGGGTGACCCGGCCCGGGGGCTCGGCGACGCCGAGGCCGCGGAACGATTGGCGAGCGTCGGACCGAACGCGCTGCACAGCGCCCCGCCGCCGAGCGCGTGGCGCATCGCGCTGGTGCAGGCGACGCAGCTGATGACGCTGATGCTCATCGCGGTCGCCGTGGTGTCGCTGCTGATCGGGCAGGTGTCGACCGCGATCGTCGTGGCCATCCTGGTGCTCTACAACGTCATCAGCGGCACGCGGCAGGAGCTCAAGGCCCGGCGCAGCGTCGACGCGCTCGCCAAGCTGCAGACCCCGCAGGCGCGCGTGCTCCGCGACGGGTCGATCCGGCAGGTCGACGCGACCGACCTCGTGCCGGGCGACCTCGTCGACCTCGAGGCCGGCGACCTGGTGCCCGCCGACGGCCGCCTGCTGCGAGCCGCGACCCTCGAGACGCAGGAGTCGGCGCTCACGGGCGAGTCGCTGCCGATCGCGAAGAGCCCGACGCCGAACGAGCCCGACACGGCCCTGGCCGACCGCACGTCGATGGTGTTCCAGAACACCTCGGTCACGCGCGGCACCGGGCGGATGGTCGTCGTCGAGACGGGCATGCGCACCCAGATGGGCCGCATCGCGTCGATGCTCACCGAGGTCGGTTCCGGGAAGTCGCCGCTGCAGCGCGAGCTCGACTCGCTCACGAAGGTGCTCGGCCTCATCGCGTGGGGCGCCGTGCTCGTGATCATCGTGATCGGCGCCGTTCTCGGGCAGAGCATCCAGGAGCTGCTGTTCCTCGGCACGGCGGTCGCGATCTCCGCCATCCCGACGGGCCTGCCGGTCTTCGTGCAGAGCCTGCTCTCGTGGGGCGCGTCGAAGCTCGCCGACCAGCGCGCGATCGTGGCATCGCTGAACGACGTCGAGACGCTCGGCGCGACGAGCGCGATCTGCTCGGACAAGACCGGCACGCTCACGATGAACGAGATGACGGTGCGGACGGCCTGGATGGGCGGCGACCACTTCCGCGTGACGGGCGAGGGGTACTCGTTCGACGGCCGCATGCTCGGCGCGACCGACGAGCCCGTCGAGGCGGCGACCCTCGGGCTCGCGATCAGCCTGCCCAACGATGCGACCGTGTCGGCCGACGGCGTCGTGGTCGGCGACCCGACCGAGGCCGCGCTCATCGTCCTCGGCGCGAAGCTCGGCATCGACGCCGACATCGCCCGTCGCGACCATCCGCGCCTGGCCGAGGTGCCGTTCGACTCCGACTACAAGTTCATGGCCACCCTGCAGCGGATGCCGGTGCGCGGCGAGGAGCGCCTGGTGCTGCTGGTGAAGGGAGCGCCGGATGTCGTCCTCGGCCGCTGCACGACGATGCTGACCACCGATCGCGAGCTCGTGCCGGTCGATTCCGATGCGGCGACCGCCGAGCTCGAGGACATGTCGTCGACGGGCCTGCGGACCCTCGCGTTCGCGGCACGCTTCGTCGACGACGCCGACGAGGGCCGGGTGGCGGCCGATCCGATGTCGTGGGTTGACGACCTCGCGCTGATCGGGCTGGTCGGCATCGTCGACCCGCTCCGCCCTGAGGCGAAGTCCGCGGTCGAGGTCGCCTCGAGCGCCGGCATCGAGGTGCGCATGATCACGGGCGACCACGCGGTGACGGCCGGCGCGATCGGGCGCGAGCTCGGGCTCGGGACGGGCGCGGTGAGCGGCGCCGACCTGAAGGCGATGAGCGACGAGGAACTGACCCGGCGCCTGCCCGACCTGCACGTGTTCGGTCGCGTCACGCCCGACGACAAGCTGCGGCTCGTGCGACTGCTGCAGGCGCAGGGCGAGATCGTCGCGATGACCGGGGACGCCGTGAACGACGCGGCCGCGATCAAGCAGGCCGACGTGGGCGTCGCGATGGGCTCCGGCTCGGAGGTCACCAAGCAGGCCGCGAAGCTCGTCCTCACCGACGACGACTTCTCGACGCTCGTGCACGCGGTCGAGCTGGGCCGGATCGTGTACGCGAAGATCACCGCGTACCTGCGCTTCCAGATGACGCAGCTGATCAGCCTGATCCTGCTCTTCCTCGCGGCCAGCGCGTTCCAGATCGCGGAGGGCGTCGCGCTCTTCCCGTCGCAGGTGCTGTTCCTGAACTTCTTCGTCACGCTCTTCGCGGTGCTCGGCATCGCCGCCGATGCCGCGCCGCCCGCGACCATGCAGGAGCCGCCCCGGGACCCGAGGCTCGGGATCGTGAACCCGCACTCGGTCGGCGAGTGGCTCGGCTACGGCGCCGTGATCTTCCTGATCTCGCTGGTGCCGCTGGTCTGGGGTCCCGACGAGCCCAGCCCCGACGGCCCGACCGCCTCGATGACCATGGCCTACGTCGTCGTCGGCCTCGCGACGGTGCTGAGCGCCCTGCTCATGCGGCGCTCGCCCGAATCGGGCCTCGTGCCGCCGATCGCCGCGGTCGCGAAGTTCCTGGTCTGGCCCGTCGTCATCATCGTGCTCTCGACCGAACTCGGGTTCCTGCAGCGCCTGCTCGGCACGGTCTCGCTCACCGGATGGCAGTGGCTCGAGTGCATCGTGCTGCTGCTGTTCCTCGTGGTCGCGGTCGAGGGCGACAAGTGGATCCGCCGGTTGCGCGCGGCCGATCGGGCCCGGGCCGCGGCGACGACTCGCGGCTAGTCCTCGAGCAGGCCCCGGAGGTCGGCGGCGTCGAGCCGCGCGTCGCCCAGGCCGCCGTCGCCGTGGTCCGCGAGCACGGATGCCACGAGCTCGCCCTTCCTCGCCTTCAGCTCCATGACCTTCTGCTCGATCGTGCCGGCCGCCACGAGCCGGTAGACCATGACCTGCTTCTCCTGGCCGAGCCGGTGGGCTCGGTCGACCGCCTGCTCCTCGCTGGCCGGGTTCCACCACGGGTCCATGAGGAAGACGTAGTCGGCCTCGGTGAGGTTCAGGCCGAACCCGCCGGCCTTGAGGCTGATGCAGAACACCGAGGCCTCGCCGGCGCGGAACCGCGCGACCTCCTCGTCGCGCCGGCGGGCGGGGGTCGACCCGTCGAGGTGCGCGAACGGCACCCCGTCGGCCGCGAGCCGCGCGGTGACGCGGTCGAGGAACGAGGTGAACTGGCTGAAGACGAGCGCACGGTGCCCCTCGGCGAGCACGTCCTCGAGCTGCTCGAAGAGCGCGTCGAGCTTCGCCGACGGGATCCCCGCGTGGCGCTCGGCGTCGACGAGGCTCGCGTCGAGCGCGAGGAGCCGGAGCAGCGTGAGCGAGCGGTAGACGATGAACCGCTGCCGGTCGAGGTCGTCGATGAGGCCGAGCAGCTTCTGCCGTTCGCGCTGCAGCACCACGTCGTACAGGCGCCGGTGCTCCGGGGCGAGGTCGACCTCGAGCACCTGCTCCTGCTTGGGCGGCAGTTCCGGAGCGACGGCCTCCTTGGTGCGCCGCAGCACGAGCGGGCGGATGCGACGTCGCAGCCGGTCGAGCCGCTCGCGGTTGCCGTCCTCCTCGATCGGCCGGCGGTACCGCTCGTCGAACGCGCGCCGCGACGGGAACAGCCCGGGCGCCACGATCCGCAGGATCGACCACAGTTCGCCGAGGTGGTTCTCGAGGGGGGTCCCGGTGACGGCGACCCGGAACGGCGCCCGGATGCCGAGCGCGGCCTCGTGCACCCGCGTCGCCGCGTTCTTCACGAACTGCGCCTCGTCGAGGATGAGCCCGGCCCACTCGACGTCGGCGAAGGCGCCGGCGTCGAGGCGGAGCACGGCGTAGGTGGTCACGACGAGGTCGGCGCCGGCCGCGACCTCGGCGAGGGACCGACGCCGCGTGGCGCTCGTCGCGGTGACCGACGACACCCGCAGGCCCGGCGTGAACCGCGCGGCCTCGTGCGCCCAGTTCGAGGCGACCGACGTGGGCGCGACGACGAGGAACGGTCGCGCAGGGGCTGCCTCCGCCGCCGTCGTCGCCCGTTCGAGTGCGTGCTGGACGAGCGCGAGGCACTGCACGGTCTTGCCGAGCCCCATGTCGTCGGCGAGCACGCCGCCGAGCCGGTTCGCGTGCAGGAAGGCGAGCCAGCGGAATCCGTCGAGCTGGTACGGCCGCAGCGGGAGCGCGAGCCCCGCGGGCGGCGCGACCTCCGGCACCTCGCCGTGCTCGAGCCCGGCGACCGTGGCCCGCCACGCGACCGCGGGCTCGGCGACATCCGCGAGGTCCTCGAAGTCGGACCACAGGCTCGACCGGCTGCGGTGGATGCGGACGCCCGTCTCCCACTCGTCGAGCGAGCCGGCCTCCTCGATGAGTTCGCGGAGCTCGTCGAAGACGGGCTGCGTCAGCGAGAGCGTCGTCTTGTCGACGAGCAGCATCCTCCGGCGGCCGGTCGCGAGCGCACGGAACAACGGCATGAACGGCACCGGGCGACCGTCGACCGTGACGACGACGCCGAGGTCGAACCAGTCCCGCTTGCGGCTCTCGACCAGGGAGACCGCGAGCTGCGGTCGCGCGGTCGCCTCACGGTAGTCGGGCCGCTCGCCGCGGACGTCGATGCGGAGCGGCCCGCGCTCGGCGAGCGCCTCGAGCCGCGGCATCCGCTCCATCGTGAACTCCGCGGCGTCGATGCCCCGCAGCACGACGGCCTCGAACGGCACCCAGCCGAGCTCGTCGGCGACGCGTGCGACGAGGTCGTCGTCGAGCTCGGGATCGGCCTCGGCGTCGAGGTCGACGTCGCTCGTCCGGCCGTCGGCGTGCTGCCAGCGCCACGCCAGGCGGAGCACGTCGTCGGGCTCGAAGCGCGCGTCGAGGACGAGGGTCGCGGGCGGGCGGGCCGGCACCTCGAAGGTGCCGTCGCGGCTCGCGATCGCGAGGGTCCGGGCGAGCGGATGCACGTGCGCGTCGAGGAACTCGGCGACCTCGGCCTCGGGAACGCGGATGGTGCGGGCGCCGTCGAGGAGCGCGAGCTCCGCGGCCCGGAGCCCGCCGGGCACGGGAGCGAGGTCGAGCCGCCCGTCGTCGAGGTCGAAGCGGGCGACGCCGTGCCCGGCGATCGGCCGGACGCCGACGGAGGTGCTGCCGTCGAGCGCGTGCGCGACCCCGCCCACCGTCAGCGTCGGCACGAGCGTCAGTCCGCCGTCGGCGCGAGACCCGTCGAACCCGACGGACGCCGCGGCGTGGACCTCGACGGCGGGCGTCGCGCCGGATCCGACCAGCGCGATGCCGAGCCGGCGCGCCTCGTCGAGGAGCGCCCACAGCAGCGGGCTCTCGAACTCGTCGAGCGTGATCCACTCCGAGCCGTAGACGTGCACCGACGGCGCCGTGCCCTTCAGGAGCGCGAACTGCGCGAACCATCGCGACTGGGCCGGATCGACGCGGGCCGACGACGCCTGGTAGGCGATGTTCTGCCAGGTGAGGCCGTGCTTGCCCCACGCGCCGCGGGCGCCCCGCGTGACCGGACGCACCCCGATCCGGTCGACCCCGGAGGCCCGCCGCGCGGGCTCGTCGCGGGGTCCGCGCCACTCGCCGTCGCGTCGGGGCACGCGACGCCGGAGCTGGAGCTGGAGGCCGAGCGGACGGAGACCGCCGTCGCCCGGCGCGGCGGCGCCACCCGCTCGCTCGTCCCGCCGGCCGCTCGCGGTCGCGACGGCCGCGTCGAACCCGGCGAGCGCGGCACGCCAGTCCTGGGGGCGTTCGGCGGGCATGCCGTCCATGCTCGCACGGGCACCCGACACGGCCGATGCTCGCCGGCGACGACCAGCGGGGCGTCGGCTAGCGTGGCGGGATGCAGGTGACCCGGCTCCGCGTCTACCCGGTGAAGTCGTTCGCGGGCCGGGACGTGACCTCGGCGCTCGTGCGGCCGTGGGGGCTCGAGGGCGACCGGCGCTGGGGCGTCGTCGATCCGGACGGCACGCCGGTGACCGCGCGCGAGCGGAACGCGCTGCTCGGCCTCACCGCGGAGCCGCTCGCCGACGGGAGCCTGCTCCTCGCGGCACCCGGCGACCCCGAGCCGCTGCGCGTCGACGTGCCGTTCGACGCGACGCCCGTCGCCGTCGGGCACTCGCGCCAGCGCGAGGCACTGCCGGCCGGCGAGGAGGCGGACGCCTGGCTGAGCGCGCGCCTGCGCACCCCGCTCCGGCTCGTCTGGCAGCCCGATCCGCTGCGCCGGCCCGTGAACCCCGCGCACGGCGGGCTCCCGGGCGAGGGGCTGACGCTCGCGGACGCCGGACCCCTCCTGCTCGCGAGCGAGGCGTCGCTCGCGCAGCTCGACGCCTGGACGCCCGACGACGTCGCGCCGCTGGACGTCGTGCGGTTCCGCCCGAACGTGGTCGTCGACGGCGACGAGCCGTTCGCCGAGGACGCCTGGAGCCACGTTCGCCTCGGCGGCATCCGGTTCCGGGTGACCGAGGCCTGCGACCGGTGCGCGATGACGCTGGTCGACCCCACCACGCTGGAGCGAGGGAAGGAACCGATCCGCACCCTCGCCCGGCACCGCAAGTGGGACGGTGCGACCTGGTTCGGCATCCGGATCGTCCCCGAGCTGGAGGCGTCCGGCCCGCACCGCCTCGCCGTCGGGGACGTCGTCGAGGCGGAGGCGGCCCCGGATGGCGGGGCCGTGTCGACGCGGGTCGAACGGGGCGCGCCCGCGGACTGACCCGTGGGCGGGCTGACGCCGCCGGGCGGCGGCGCACGCGCGTCAGGCGCGCGGCTCCCCGGTCAGCGCCGCACGGTTCGCCGCGTAGTCGCGACGGCCGACGAGCCGCCAGGCGATCCGCCCCGGCACGGGCATGTGCTCGCGCAGCCACTCGTTCCCACCGTCGGGCTGCGCGGCGAGGATGGCGCCGAGCTGCTGCCACGTCTTGCCCTTGGGGGTGGACTTCCGCCCGTGCTCGCCGGCGGCATCCACCTCCTTCTGCGTGAGCACGGTCTCCATCACCGGCACGATGTTGGCCTCCTCATCGGGGAGGTGGACGGCGAGCGCCTCGTTGATGCCGTGCAGGGCGGCGAGCACGGGCACCGCGTCGCGCGCCCGGCCGTGCGCCCGGAAGTCGGGGAGCGCGGCGTCGAGCTCGCGCAGGTGCACGAGCATCGCGGCGTGCTGCTCCTTCATCCGGTCGACGTGGGCGGCGCACGCGGGCGCGCGCTCGTCGAGCGTGTCCCAGAGGTTGGCGTCCTCGAACTCGTGATGCGCGTGGAGGCTGCCGGAGATGAGCGACAGGTGGTCGCCGACGACGTCCGCGTGCGCGGAGTCGCCCTCGGCCACGCGCCCGACGAGTTCGGGGCCCTCGGCGAACTCGGCCCGGAACATCCGATGGATCTCGATCATGCCTCGCGCGTCGCACGTCTTCGCCGCCGTGCCGGCGCGGTCTCCGGGACGTTCGCCGCTCGGCGGCAGTGCGGATGCGGCCATGTGATCCCCCGATCATCGGCGACGGATGCTGCTGAGCGAGACGCTACGACCGTCGAGGGCGGCGGGCAATCCCCGCGCTGACCCGCATCCGGGTGGCATCCGTCACCGCGCGACGATCCCGTCCGCGTGCCCGGCGATCCACTCCACCAGCGGGAGCATCCGGTCCATGAGCCCGCGACCCAGGTCGGTGAGGGCGTACTCGACGCGCGGCGGCACCTCGGGATGGCTCGTGCGGGAGACGAGCCCGTCGGCCTCGAGCGTCCGGAGCGTCGAGGCGAGCATCTTCTCGCTGATGCCCTCGACCTCGCGTCGCAGTTCGCCCCATCGGAGCGTGCCGTCGGTGAGCGCGAGGAGCACGAGCACGCCCCACTTGCTCATGACGTGGTCGAGCACCACCCGGGTCGGGCAGCCGTCGGTGAAGACCTCGCCCGAGGTCTCCCGGATCTGCGCAAGACTTACCACCATGTGGGTACCTTACTTCAAAGTGGGTACCGATGAAATGGAAGATATCGGACGACGCTCGGGTTGGGCCCGGTGTACCGAATCGGAAGGGATTCCCACCATGACCATCCTCGTCACCGCCGCATCCGGCCACCTCGGCCGCCTCGTCGTCGAGTCGCTGCTCGAGCGCGGCGCCGCCGCGTCCGACCTGGTCGCCGCCGCCCGCGACACGTCGAAGCTCGCCGACCTCGCCGCCCGCGGCATCCGCACCGTCGAGCTCGACTACGCGCGCCCCGAGACGATCGCCCCGGCCCTCGAGGGCGTGCACGCGATGCTGCTCGTGTCGGGCACCGAGTTCGGCGAGCGCGTCGCGCAGCACCGCAACGTGATCGAGGCGGCCGCGGCGGCCGGTGTCGCGAAGCTCGCGTACACGAGCGGCCCGAAGGCCGACACCAGCGAGCTCGTGCTGATGCCCGAGCACCGGGGCACCGAGGCGGTCATCGCCGAGGCGGGCGTGCCCGCGGTGATCCTGCGCAACAACTGGTACACCGAGAACTACGCACCGGACGTCGAGCGCGCGGCCGAGACGGGCGTCATCGCCGCCGCGACGGGAGCCGGCCGGGTCGCGTCCGCGCCGCGCCGCGACTACGCCGAGGCCGCCGCGGTCGTGCTCCTCGAGGAGGGCCACGTCGGCGAGGTGTACGAGCTGGGCGGCGATGCGCCGTGGACGTTCGCGGAGCTCGCCGCCGCGGCATCCGAGGTGCTCGACCGCGACGTCGCATTCGTCGACCAGACGCCCGCCGAGCGCGAGGCATCCCTCGTCGCGGCCGGCCTGGACGAGGGGACCGCGGGCTTCGTCGCCGCGATCGACGCCGGCATCGCGCGCGGCGACCTCGCCGACTCGGACGGCACGCTCTCGCGCCTGATCGGCCGCCCGACGACCGCCCTCGCGGAAGCGCTCCGCGGCCTCGTCGGAACGCGGCGCGTCGCCTGACCGCATTCGGCGATCACGCCCGAGGTCGCACGAATCGACGTCCGCGTGCACCGCACCCGCGGTTCGTGCGACCTCACGTCGCTGGGGCGGCGATGCTGCGACGGACCCATGCGCGATTGATGAGGCTTCGTCAAGACCCTTCGGCACTCTTCCCCCCGTCCGGGGGTGCGTGTTAGCGTCCCTCTCACTTGCCCGGGAATCCCGGGCGAATTCCCTGTAAGGAGAGCACGTGACGTCACGCACGCGCGGATTGCTCGCTGTCGCCGCAGCGAGCGCGACGATGGTCGCCGGAGCCGCATTCGGACCGGCCGCGATCGCCGCCCCCGCCAACGATTCACCCTCGGCCGAGGCGCGAGCGGCCGAGGCCCGACCCGACAACCGACCCGGCCCGCTCACGGAACGGCAGAACGAGCGCCGCAAGGCCGCGCAGCGCCTCATCCTGTCGGGCCAGGCCGCGCCCGGCGAGGACGGCACCGTCCAGCTCGCCGACGACAAGTACTACCAGGCCGCCGTCACAGGCACCGGCCAGGTGTTCACGATCCTCTCCGAGTTCGGCGACCAGGGCAGCGGCAAGCTCGGCACCGAGCCCGGCCCGCTGCACAACCAGATCCCCGAGCCCGACCGCACGGTCAACAACAGCACGCACTGGCGCAGTGACTTCGACCAGGCGTACTACGACGACCTCTTCTTCGGCCCGGGCGAGTCGTTCGCGGACTTCTACTCGAAGCAGTCCTCCGGCAACTACACGGTCTCCGGCGAGGTCAGCGACTGGGTGCAGGTGCCCGGCAACGCGTCGACCTACGGCGACAACTCCGTCGAGGACTACGGCGGGGCCTGGCAGTTCATCGAGGACTCCGGCAACGCGTGGTACGACGCGCAGGTCGCGGCCGGCAAGAGCCTGGCCGAGATCGAGGCCGAGCTCGCGAGCTTCGACGTGTGGGACCGCTACGACTACGACGGCGACGGCGACTTCGACGAGCCCGACGGCTACCTCGACCACTTCCAGGCCGTGCACGCCGGCGAGGGCGAGGACGCCGGCGGCGGCCTCCAGGGCGACGACGCGATCTGGTCGCACCGCTGGTACGTGAACTCGACCGACTTCGGCAAGACCGGTCCGACCGTCGGCGGCACCCAGGTCAAGTACGGCGGCGCGCAGATCGGCGACACCGGCTTCTGGATCGGCGACTACACGGTCGAGCCCGAGAACGGCGGGCTCGGCGTGTTCGCCCACGAGTACGCGCACGACCTCGGCCTGCCCGACTTCTACGACACCGCCGGCGGCGAGAACTCGACGGGCTTCTGGACCCTCATGTCGAGCGGCTCGTGGCTCGGCGAGGGCGGCGACGACATCGGCACCAAGCCGAACTACATGGGCCCGTGGGAGAAGCTCCAGCTCGGCTGGCTCGACTACGCGGTCGTGAGCGAGGGCGAGTCCGGCGACTACACGCTGAGCCCGGCCGCGCTGCAGTCCGTCGGCCAGGAGCAGGCGCTCGTCATCGACGTGCCCGACTCCGGCATCACCACCGAGTACACGACGCCCTACTCGGGCGCGAACGCCTGGTGGACCGGCAGCGCCGACGACCTGAACACGACCCTGACGCGCACGCTCGACCTCACCGGCGTGAGCTCGGCGACCGTCACGGCCAAGGCCTGGTACGACATCGAGGCCGGCTACGACTACCTGTACGGCGAGTACTCGACGGACGGCGGCGCCAACTGGACCCAGATCGGCCAGCCGCTGGACGGCTCGTCGAACGGCCGCTGGTCGACCCTGCGATACAGCGTCCCCGGCGGCGCCGAGGTGCAGTTCCGATTCCGCTACCAGACCGACGGCGGCGTGCACTACGCCGGCGCGTTCATCGACGACATCGTGGTCAAGAGCGGCGGCACCACGCTGCTCACCGACAAGGTCGAGTCGGGTGACAACGGCTGGACGGCCGCCGGCGGCGGCTTCAAGCGCAGCACCGGCACCGAGACGAGCATCGGCGACCGCTACTACCTCGTCGAGAACCGTACCTACGTCGGCTACGACGCCACGCTCGAGCACGGCCCGTACCAGTTCGACCGCGGCTACACGATGCCCGACCACGTCGAGCACTTCCCGTTCCAGGACGGCATGCTCGTCTGGGCGATCGACGAGGCCTACGGCGACAACAACACCATCGAGCACCAGGGCCACGGCCTCGCGCTGCCGGTGGACTCGCACGCGGCCAAGTTCACCTACGCCGACGGCTCGGCGCCGAGCAACCGCCGCCAGCCGTACGACGCCACCTTCGGCCTGCAGACCATCGACGCGGTGACCCTGCACAAGGAGGTCCTGGTCGGCAAGGGCAAGAGCCAGAAGGTGGACTACATCGGCGCCACCGGTTCGGACGGGACGACGCAGCAGACGGCGACCTTCTCGGACGCCGACCCGAACGCGTTCTTCCACTCGTCGAACCCGCTCGGCGGCGTGATCGTCGCCGGCCACGGCGTCGAGGTCACCGTGACCTCGCAGACCACGGGCGGCACGATGACGGTCCACGTCGTCAACCCGTGAGCTGAGGCCGCACCCATCCGGAACGGATGACACGACGGGCCCGTCCCCTTCCCGGGGGCGGGCCCGTCGCTCGTTCCGTGCGCTGCGCGCGTCGCCGCGACGACGCGTTCAGTGCGCGCCGCGCAGGTATCCGAGGTGCAGGCGCTCGCGCAGCCCCAGGCCGACGGACGGCCGGCGGGTCGGCGCGGGGCCGGCGGTGCGCTCCGCCGCCCGCGCCCGCGCCCGGACGCGGCGCTCGGCGACGGACTCGGCGAGACGCTGGTCGTGCGTCGTGATCTGCTGTGCGAGGAAGCCGTGTGCGAGGTCCATGATCCCGTTCCCTTCGTGTGCCGGTGGCTGACCACCTGCATCCAGATTCCTCGCTGAGGTGGGCACGCCGGATCGGGAGGGTGCCCTATCTTCGGGCGCCGAGGCGCCTCGGATCGGCCTGAGGTACCTCAGGCCGCGTCGGCCGACGCCTGAGGCAGGCCGGCCGGTCGCGACTGGCTCGGGTGCGGCTCGTCGCCGAGCCGGGCCTGCTCGAGCCACATCGCTCGCTCGAGCTGCTCGCGCACCTCGCGGTACGCGGGGTCGTGGGCGACGTTGCGCAGCTCCTCGGGGTCGCGCTCGAGGTCGTAGAGCTCCCACTCCGGCGGGTACGTGAACGGCCCGGTGCCGGGCAGCCCGAGTCCGTCGTTGTAGAAGTAGATGAGCTTGTACCGGTGCGTGCGGTAGCCGTAGTGCGCGGGCGCCTTGTGGAAGGCGTCGTCGTGCTCCCAGTACCGGTAGTACATGCCATCGGCGGGCGGCGCCGCCGGCTCGCCGACGAGGTCGGGCCAGAAGCTGCGGCCCTGCATGCGCTCGTGCGACGGCGCGCCCGCGGCATCCAGCAGCGTCTGCGCGAAGTCGACGTTCGTGACGATGCCGTCGAACACCCGACCGGCCTCGAGCACGCGCGGGTAGCTCAGCAGCATCGGCATCCGCAGCGACTCCTCGTACATGAACCGCTTGTCGAACCAGCCGTGCTCGCCGAGGAAGAAGCCCTGGTCGCTCGCGTACATGAGCAGGGTGTCGTCGAACTCGCCGCGCTCGCGCAGGCGGTCGATGACCCGGCCCACGTTGTCGTCGACCGAGGCGACGCAGGCGAGGTAGTCCTCCATGAACCGCTGGTACTTCCAGAGCGCGAGCTCCTCGTACGACAGCCCCTCGGGCGGCGCGACCTTGAGGTCCTCCTCGTTCAGGTTCTCCGCGAGGCGCACGAGCGCGCGCCGCGTCGACGACGAACGGGTGTCGTAGTCGTCCCAGAACGTCGAGGGCACGGGGACGCGGTCGCGGAAGCGCTCGGCGTCCTCGGGCTTCGGCTCCCACGGCCGGTGGGGGGCCTTGTGGTAGATCAGCACGCACCACGGGTCGTCGCCCTCGAGCGAGTCGAGCCAGTCGAGCGCGAGGTCGGTGATGCGGTCGGTCGCGTAGCCCTCGACGATGCGCTCCCCCTCGGCCGAGCGGAACAGCGGGTCCCAGTACTCCCCCTGGCCGTCGTGGCCCACGAGGATGTCCCAGTAGTCGAAGCCCTGCGGCGTCGACCCCTCGTGCTCGCCCATGTGCCACTTGCCGACCATCGCCGTGCGGTAGCCCGCGGCCCTCAGCTGCGAGACGAAGGTCGGCTGGCTCGCGTCGATGGGCGTCACGAGCGTCGAGACGCCGTTGACGTGGCTGTAGGTGCCGGTGAGGATCGAGGCGCGGCTCGGCGAGCAGAGCGCGTTCGTGGCGAAGCAGTTGTCGAAGCGCCATCCGTGCTCCGCGATCTCGTCGATGCGCGGCGTCGCGTTCAGCACCGACCCGTAGGCGCCGATCGCCTGCGACCCGTGGTCGTCGGTCAGGATCATGACCACGTTCGGACGGCGCCCGGACATCAGGCGGTCCTCCGCTCGGGCTCGACCGCCTGGTACGTCGTCTCGTCGAGCCCGCTCTGCGTCGGGTCGTAGTCGACCTCGCCGACGTCGTACATCGTCGTCATCCAGTGGTAGAAGTTGTCGCCGCGGTCGCGGAGCAGCCCGTAGAGGCGCTGCATCATCGTGTTCCGGACCGGGCTCATCTCGGGGTGCTCGTAGACGTTCCGCAGTTCGTCGGGGTCGCGTTCGAGGTCGTACAGCTCGTTGACCGAGTCGGGGTTCACGACGAGCTTGTACCGGTCGTTGCGGAGCATCCGCTGCGGGTACGGGAAGTGGTGGCCGTGGAACTCGCACACGATGTCGTCGGCCCATTCGGGGTGCTCGCCCGCGGCGAGCGGCACCAGGCTGCGGGAGTCGACGGCCGGCGCCGGGTCGATGCCGGCGAGCTCGAGGATCGTCGCCGTGCAGTCGAGCAGGCTGACGAACTCGGTGCGGACCTGACCGGCGGGGCCGCCGGGGATCCGGAGGATGCCCGGGGTGCGGTAGATGTCCTCGTACATCGCCGGCCCCTTGTCGTGCAGGCGGTGCGACCCGGTGAACTCGCCGTGGTCGCAGGTGAAGAACACGGCGGTGTCGTCCACGAGGCCGAGGCGCTCGACCGCCTCCATGACGCGGCCGATCTGCTCGTCGATGAGGGCGACGTAGCCCCAGTAGACCGCGATGAGCTTGCGCGTCACCTCGATCGGCATGGTGTCGAACGTCCAGTGCGCGCTGTAGTTGCGCTGCACGGGGGGCTTTCCCTCGAAGGTCTCGGCGATCGAGCGGGGCAGCTCGACCTCGGCCGGGTCGAACCGGTCGAAGTACTCGTCGGGGACGATGTACGGCAGGTGCGGTCCGAAGAAGTTGAGCTCGAGGAAGAACGGACGGTCGTCGCGGTCGGCGTCGGCGGCGTAGCGCTCGAGCAGTTCGATGGTGCGCGTCGCCAGGTAGTACTCGAAGGTCGCCTCCACCGGCTGGTGGAGCCGGGCAGCCAGCAGGTTGCCCGGCCCACCGTTCGGCAGGGTGCCGCGGATGCGGTCGCTGATCGCGTACGGCGGCAGGCCGCGCTCCGCCAGGAAGCCGAGGTAGTCCTCGTTCTCGACCGGGTTGTGCCAGCCGGGCAGGTCGGGGCCGTCGAACCCGAAGTCCGCGGCGTCCCTCTCCGTCCCGGCGTGCCACTTGCCCACGAGCCCCGTGTTGTAGCCCTTCTCGCGCAGCGCCTCCACGAAGGTGAAGGTGCCCTCGGCGAGGTCCTCGAGGTAGCCCACGTTGCGCTCGTGGTTGGCGAGCACGCGGTGGCGGAAGGGGGCCTGGCCGGTCAGCAGGCTCGCGCGAGCCGGCGTGCAGATCGCGGTCGGCGTGTACCAGCGGTCGAACCGCGTGCCCGTGCGGGCCAGCTCGTCGAGCACCGGCGTCGCGGCCGTCGCGTTGCCGTACGCCCCGAGCGTGTCCGCCCGGTGCTGGTCGGTCATGAGGAAGAGGATGTTGCTCGGCTTCATGGCTGGACTACTCGCCTGCCTGCACGAACAGGTCGCCGGTGTAGAACGAGGTGTCGACCGCGCTGTCGAGCTTCCCGGAGCCGACGAAGTAGTCGACCATGCCGGTCAGCCACGAGTCGACCGTGCCGTCCTCGGTGAGGGTGTCGAGCTCGTCGAGCGAGAGCACCTTGTTGTTCGCGGCGTCCGCGGCCACGGCGTCCTCGTCGAGCGCGTTGTACGCGGCGGTGAGGGCGATGGCCTCGTCGGGGTTCTCGTAGCGGAACGTGATGGCGTCGCGCAGCGCCTTCAGCACGCGCTCGACCTTCTCGGGCTCGTTCTCGACGACGTCGTTGCCGGCGACGAAGGCGGTCGGGAACGCGACCGTGTCCTCGAAGTCGGAGTTCTGGGCGATCTCGACGAGGTCGGGCACCTGCTCCTTGACGGTCGCGAGGGCGGGGTACCAGAACCCGGCGCCGTCGACCTGGCCCGAGGCCAGCGCCGAGACGATCGCCGACGGCTCCATCGGCACCAGCTCGACGTCGTCCTTGGTCATGCCCGCCTCGTCGAGCGCGAGCGTGAGGATCATGTCGCCCGAGGTGCCCTCGGGAACGGCGACGGTCTTGCCGCGCAGGTCCTCCATCGACTCGATGCCCGGCTGGCCGACGACGCGGTCGGACTGGCCGAGGGTGTTCATCGCGACGATCTTCGCCTCGCCGGTCGCCGGCAGCCAGAAGGCGCCCGGCCCGATGTAGCCGAAGTCGAGGTCGCCCGTGCCGAGCGCCTGGATCTGCAGCGGGCCGTTGGTGAACGACGGCGTCTCGACCTCGAGGCCGTACTTCGCCCAGTAGCCCTGGTCGGCGGCGACGGCCAGCAGGCTCGTGCCGTTGAAGTCGGGGATGTACCCGAAGTTCACCTTCAGGACGTCGTCGTACTCGCTGTCCGCGGCGGCCGAGGCGCCACCGCCGGAGTCGGCGGCGCATCCGGTGGCGAGGAGGGCGACGGCGGCGCCGACGGCGGCCGCGCCGAGGAGCTTCCTGGAGAATCGCATGGCTGTGCTTCCCTTCATCGGGGTTCGGTGATTTCGGTGCTGGGTGGGTGATGGACGGAACGGCGCCGCGTCAGTGCGACGCGCCCCCGGCGACGACGCCGGGCTCCTGGTGGTACACCGCGTGCCAGACGCGGTTGCGCAGTTCCCCGAACTCGGGGCTCAGGCGCACGTCCTCCGTACGGGGGTACGGCAGGTCGACGTCGATGACCTCGTAGATCCGGCCGGGCCGGGCGGCCATGACGACCACCCGGTTGGCGAGGAACACGGCCTCGTCGACGTCGTGCGTGATGAACATGACCGTCCGCTTCTCGCGGCTCCACGTGTCGAGCAGCTGCTCCTGCAGCTTCACGCGCGTGAGGGCGTCGAGGGCGCCGAACGGTTCGTCCATCAGCAGGATCGAGGGGTCGACGGCGTAGGCGCGGGCGATGGCGCACCGCTGCTTCATGCCGCCGGAGAGCATCTTCGGGAGGGCGTCGGCGAACTGCTGCAGCCCGACCATCTCGATGAAGTGGTCGGCACGCTCGCGGCGCTGCGCCTTCGGCACGCCGTTCACCTTGAGCCCGAACTCCACGTTCCTGCGGACCGAGAGCCACGGGAACAGGGCGTACTGCTGGAAGATGACGCCGCGCTCGGGGCCGGGCCCGGAGACCGCGCGTCCGTCGACCAGCGCCTCGCCCGAGGTGGGCGTCTCGAGGCCGGCGAGCACGTTCATGAGGGTCGACTTGCCGCAGCCCGAGGGTCCGACGACGGTGACGAACTCGTTGTCGGCGATGTCGATCGAGACGCGGTCGAGGGCGGTGAACTCCTCGCCCTTCAGCGGGAAGGTCTTGGTGACGTCGCGGACGGAGATCTTGGCGTCGGTGGTCGTGGTGGTCATCGTCGTTCCTGCCATCCGGTCAGCTTGGTCTCGGCGAAGAGGAGCAGGCGGTCCATGACCAGGCCGAGGATGCCGATCAGGACGATGCCCACGAAGATGGTCGCCAGGTCGTAGTAGATCTGCGCCTCCTGCATCCGTCGCCCGAGGCCGGCCTGCGCGGCCAGCAGCTCGGCGGCGACGAGCGTGGCCCACGCGGAGCCGAGGCCGACGCGCATCCCGACGAGGATGAACGGGGTCGACGCGGGGACCACCACGCGGGCGAAGATCGTGCCGTCCTTCGCACCGAGCACGCGAGCCGCGTTGATCAGCGTGCGGTCGACGCTCACCACGCCCTGGTACGTCGAGATGACGCAGGCGAGGAAGGCCGCGAGGAAGATCACGACGACCTTCGGGATCTCGCCGATGCCGAGCAGCACGAGCACGAGCGGCAGCAGCGCGAGCGGCGGGATGGTGCGGAAGAACTGGATCCACGGTTCGAAGAGCCCTCGGGCGACCGTGTACCAGCCCATGAGGAATCCGACGGGGATGGCCGCGGCCGAGCCGAGCAGGAAGCCGGCGAGCACGCGGCCGAGGCTCGCGAGGATGTCCTCCTGGAGGATGCCGGCGTTCCAGAGCTGGACCGCCTTCTGCACGACCTCGGGCGGCGTCGGCAGCTGGAAGCCGTTCAGCGCGAGCAGCCACCAGATCGCGATGCCGCCGATGATCGAGACGGCGTTGAGGAGGAGGAGCTTGGCGCGGGTGCCGAGCTTGCGGCGCGTGCGCCGCCCGGCCGGACGCGGCCCGTCGGCGGGCAGGTTCTCGTGGACGGCGGTCGAGGTCATCGTGAAGGGCTGGATGTCCGCGCGGGACGGCGCGTTCCGTGGGTGCACCTGGGTCATGGCCGACCCCCGGCGCCGAGGCGGGATGAGGCGTTCACAGTGCGCTCCTTTGCTGCGGTGCGAGTTCGGCGGATGCCGCGGGGTCGGGGTATCCGGCGAGGAGTGGGGACTGGTGGAAGATCGCGGCGATGGCGCCGAGCGCGCCGTCGCTGTCGCGCAGCTGCGCCGGGCGCAGGATGTGCGGCTGGTCGGAGGGGATCGAGTAGAGCTCGTAGCGCAGGGTGGCGGCGGCCTGCTCGACGAGCACGGGCGCGATGCGCACGATCTCGCCGCCGATGACGACCTCGCGGGGGTTCAGCGTCATGGCCGCGGCGCCGAGCACCCGACCGACCGTCGTGCCGACCTCGCGCAGCACGGCGTCGACGGCGGGGTCGCCCTTCGCCACCGCCCCGGCCAGGTCGGCGAGGGTGTCGACGTCGGCGCCCGCGGCGCGGCAGGCGCGGAGGATGGCGGGGACCGAGGCGATGGTCTCGAGGCATCCGCGCTTGCCGCAGCGGCACGGGGCGCCCGCGGCGTCGGCGGTCACGTGCCCGAGCTCGCCCGCGAACCCGCGCGACCCGGTGACGAGCCGTCCGTTGACGACGAGTCCGCCGCCGACGCCGTCGGAGAGCCGGACGTAGATGAGGTTGTCCACCGCGTCCGGCCGGTTGATCGCCTCGGCGAGCGCAGCGAGCCGGGTGTTGTTGTCGACGACGACCGGGGCGCCGAACCGCTCGGCGAAGGCCGCGTCGACGCCGTCGGGCGCGAGCTGCTTCTTCCAGCCGACCGCGGGGATGCCGGGGCGGGCGCCGTTGTAGGGACCGGGCACGCCGATGCCGATCGACTGCAGGGCGCCGAAGTGCACCCCGGCGTCGCGGCCGACGCGGTCGATGAGCTCGAACGCGAGGTCGAGCCGGTCGGCCCAGGCGGTGTCGTCGTCGTAGCGCTCGACGCCCTGGGCGATGACCTCGTGCGCGGCGTCCGCGACGGCGACGTGCACGCGGCGGTGGCCGAAGTCGACGCCGAGGAACTGCCCGGACCCGGGGTCGAGCGCGAGCCGCTCGGCGGGGCGTCCACTGCCGGCGCGGGTCGCGGCATCCGTGTCGGCGACGATGATCGCGCCCCGCTGCAGCAGGCTCGCGGTGATCTCGGAGAGCGTGGTCCGGCTGAGCCCGATCCGCTTGGCGAGCTCGCCGCGGCTCATCGCGCCGTGGGTGCGGAGGGCGGCGAGCACGCGCTCCTCGTGGGTCCTCCTCACGAGGGCGTGGACTCCGGTCGTCGTCGACATGCCAGCAAGGTTCGCAACCTCGAATTTTTCCGTCAACACCCCGACAGAAAAACTTCTCGGATCGACCAGATCCCGGGCAGAACGGATGGCGCGCTCCGCCCGGCAACGGGGCGACCCGCGTCCCGGAACGCACGAAGCGGGGCGGATGCCTCGCATCCGCCCCGCTTCTGATGGGTCTCGGTCCGCCGCGCGCGACCGGGTCGGCCGGGCGGCGGCGCCGGATCAGCTGCCGCTCGCGACTTCCTTCGGCTCCTCGGCGCTCGAGCGCACCTCGACCTTGCGCGGCTTGGCGCGCTCGGAGACGGGGATGATCACGCTGAGCACGCCGTTGTCGTAGTGCGCGCTGATGCCGGCGGTGTCGATGCCGTCGCCGACGGTGAGCTGGCGCAGGAACGAGCCGCTCGGCCGCTCGTGCGCGAGCCACTGCACGTCGTCGTTGCGCAGCGTGCGCTCGGCGCGGATGGTGAGCAGCTGGCCGTCGACGTCGATGTCGATCGAGCCGGGGTCGACCCCGGGCAGGTCGGCGGACAGGACGTAGTGGTCGCCGTCGCGGTGCAGGTCGATCGGCATCATCCGCGGGCCCTGTCGCGTGTCGACGAGGCTGGCCGCGAGGCGGTCGAGGTCGCGGAACGGATCCCAGGTCATGGCCATGAGCGTCTCCTCTCGATGGAGTTCCAGAGTTGAGTCACCTTGACTCACGTTGAGTTCAGGTTAGCACTCTCGACACGAGAGTGCCAGCGTCGAACGGCCTCGGATCGGCACGTTGGCGGGCTGTTCGCCGAGGGCGAAGCGCCCGTCCAGGCACTCTCTGACTAGAGTCAGAGATATGGACGCCATCGCCAGGGTGCGCAGCTTCAACCGCACGGTCACCGAGCGCATCGGCGCGCTCGACGACGGCTACCTCGCCCGCGGGCGACCGCTCGGGCAGTCGCGACTCCTGTGGGAGATCGGCGACGACGGAGCCGAACTGCGCGACCTGCGCGACCGCCTCGACCTCGACTCGGGGTACCTCAGCCGGCAGCTGCGCGCGCTCGAGGCCGACGGGCTCGTGCGCGTCGAGCCCTCGCTCGACGACTCGCGCGTGCGCGTCGTGCGCCTCACCGACCGCGGCCGCGCCGAGCGCGGCGAGCTCGACCGGCTCTCCGACGCGCTCGTCGGCGGCATCCTCGACCCCCTCACCGACCGGCAGCGCACGCGCCTGCTCGAGGCGATGGACGAGGTGCGCCGACTCATGACCGCCTCGGCGATCGAGGTGCGCGTCGTCGGCCCGGCCGAGCCCGCCGCCCGCGCCAGCGTCGCCGCGTACTACGCCGAGCTCGCCGAACGGTTCGACCTCGGGTTCGACCCCGCCGTGACCCGGCAGACGCCCGACGACGGGTTCACCGAGCCGCGCGGCATATTCCTCGTCGCGTTCCTGCACGGCGAGCCGGTCGGCTGCGTCGGGCTCAAGCTGCACCCTGCGGCGCCCGCGGAGATCAAGCGCATGTGGGTCTCGCGCGAGGTGCGCGGGCTCGGGCTCGGCGGCCGGCTGCTCCGCGAGGTCGAGGCCGCCGCGCGGCGGCTCGGCGCGCGCGTCGTGCGGCTCGACACGAACCGGTCGCTCACCGAGGCGATCGCGATGTACCGCGCGCACGGGTACGACGAGATCGCCGACTTCAACGGCGAGCCGTACGCCGACTTCTGGTTCGAGAAGCGGCTCGGCTGAGGCGTCGCGAGCGCGAGCGAGGGCGCGAGGTCCGGCGCGGGCGCCTCGCTCGCGGTCCGCGGCCGTTCGCGAGAGGATCGCGGCATGGCCGGCGACGCGCACGGGCGACTCGCGGCGGCGATCAGGGCGATGCCGCTCGTCGACCACCACGTGCACGGCCTCCTCGCCGATCCGACCGACGCCGAGCTCGTCGGCGCGCTGAGCCAGGCCGCGCAGCCGAGCCCGGCCGACGCGTTCGACAGCCAGCAGGGGTTCGCGCTCCGCCGGCACTGCGCTCCCCTGCTGGGGCTCGACCCGTTCGCGCCGGCCGACGACTACCTCGCGCGCCGCCGCGAGCTCGGCGCCGACGAGGTCGCCCGTCGGCTGCTGGGCGCCTCGGGCATCGCCGCGTACCTCGTCGACGACGGCTTCCGCCCCGACCGGCTCATGCCCGACGAGCGGATGGCGCGGCTCGCCGCCGCCCCGACGTTCCGCATCGCCCGGCTCGAGCGCCTCGCCGAGGGCGTCATGGCCGAGAGCTCGTCGGGCGCGGACTTCGTCGCGCGGCTGACGCCCGCGCTCGAGCGCGCGGCGGAGGCCGCGGTCGGATTCAAGACGATCGCCGCGCACCGGTGCGGTCTCGACCTCGACCCCGAGCGACCGAGCGCCGCGGACGTGCTCGCGGCGGCGACCGCCTGGCATGCGCGCACCCGAGACGACGCGCCCCGCCTCGCCGAGCCCACGATCATCCGCCACCTCATCTGGTGGACGCTCGAGCACGGCCGCGTGCTGCAGGTGCACGCCGGGTTCGGCGACGCCGACCTCGTGCTCGAGCAGGCGAATCCCGCCCGGATGCAGGCGCTCGTGGCCGCGACGGCCGGCACCGGCGGGCGCATCGCGTTCCTGCACTGCCACCCGTACGTGCGCGAGGCGAGCTGGATGGCGCACGTGTTCCCGCACGTCGTCCTCGACGTCGGGCTCGCGGTCGGGTTCCTCGGCGCGAACGCCGACACCGTCGTGCGCGAGGCGTTCGACCTGGCGCCGTTCTCGCGCGTGCTGTTCTCGACCGACGCGTGGGGCGTGCCGGAGCGCGTGCTGCTCGGCGCGCGGCTCTGGCGGGATGCCGCGGCTCGCGTGCTCGCGGGCTACGTCGACGAGCACGGCTGGCCCGAGGCCGAGGCGGTGCGCGTCGCCGAGGGCGTGGCGTGGCGGAACGCCGAGGCGCTCTACGGCCGGACGTTCGTCACGGGATGATCCGATCGGCTCGAGCTCGGAGGACCGGCGGAGCCGTCGGACTACTGACCGCCGCCCATGTCGCCGCCACCGCCGCCGTCGAACCCGCCACCGCCGTCGAACCCGCCGAGGCCGTCGAACCCGGCGCCGCCCCCGCCGTCGTACGCCACGCCGCCGAATCTCGAGTGGTCCCAGAAGTACCCGCCCCGCAGGTCGGCCTGCCAGTACTGCTCGGTGAGCGGCACACCGAACCGCCCGTCGCCCGAGCCGCCGCCCCCGACGGCGATCGGCTGCACGAGCGCGTCCGACACCACCACAAGGCACGAGGCGACCCGATCGGCCCGGTACCCGTCCACGCTCGAATACCACCCGGGCGCGACGTCGCCGAGGCCGAGCACCTCGGCGCACCGGGCGACGAGCTCGCGCTGGTCGAACAGCACGGCCCACGGCAGGACCGCCTCGGCTGTCCCGGGATCGCGGACGTCGGTCGATGCGAGCTCCTCCCGACGACGCACGGCCGCCGTACGCAAGGCGAGGCCCGCGGCGTTCAACGGGATCCAGCGCGGCATCAGCGCCCGCGCGACGAGCGCGACGACCCCGATCGCCATCGGGATCCAGCCGAGCGCCTCGGTCTCCCCCTCACCGAGGAAGACGGCGAGCCAGCCGACGCCCACCGCGAGCACGCCGCCGACGACCGCGGCGCGGAAGCGCCCGGTCGGACGCGGGTCGCGATACACGGCGGCCGCCTGCCCGAACCGCCGGCGAGTGAGCCACATGAGCTCGCCGTTCCGGCCGACGACCCGGTCCGCGGCGACGCTCGCCCCGTGCGCGACCACGTCGCATTCCCCGGTCAGTCCCGGCGAGAACACGGCGATGACGAGGTCGACCGCGGCATCCGTCGACCCGTGCGCGTGGGCCGCGGGCAGGTCGGACCGATAGACCAGCCGGATGTCGCCCGCCGATCCGTCAGTCATGCCGGACCGTCGATCCTCGTACGTGATCGCTCCTGCGAGGGCGAGTTCGGCGACCGCGGCCGGGAGCCACCGGTTCGACGCGGCCCCGAGGACGTACCCGACCGGGAGCAGGCCGACGGTCGCGGGATCGGTCGTGCCGGGACGCACCTCGTCACGTGGAGGGGTCAGCCACGACACGACGAGCGACGCGACCGCACCGACGGCGACGAACGCCGCGGCGAAGGCGATGATCGGGAGGAGGGCGACCCCGAGACCTCCCCCGGAGGATGCAGCGAGTTCCATGCCCACGTTCCCGCCTCGGCGCGACGACCGCCGTCGAGCGCAAGCTACTCCCCTGCCGATTCGTTGCGGGATTCCCCCGAACGAGGGACGTCCCGAGGAGAGCGCGATCGCCGCGATCACCGCTGCGCAGTACATTGACGGGACGGGGCAGCCCGCCACGGCCCCGGACGGGCGACCGCGAGGAGGCGGCATGACCGCGACAGGCCGACGGTTCACGCGAGCCATGGACGAGCGGTTCTGGCGGGGCGTCCAGCTCGGTCCGCACGAGATCACCGTGCAGCGCGACCTGCGGACCCCGATGGACGACGGGGTCGAACTCCTCGGCGACCTCTACCGCCCGGTCGACGTGGACGA